>NZ_JAXQPR010000013.1:0-99572 GCF_046723295.1 Halomonas sp. A29 | reverse complement strand
CACGCCAAGAGCCAACTCAACCTCGGCTACCTCATCCACCAGCACGGCAACACCCGCGGCGCCTTTCGCGGCACCGGCTTCGAACTGCGCAGCGACGCCTACGGCGCCATCCGCGCCAACGACGGGCTCTACCTCACCAGCTGGGGTCAGCTCGGCGGCGCCGGCGACCAGCTCGACCTCAGCCCCGCCACCCAGCAACTGCACAGCGCCTACCGCCTCGCCGACAGCCTCAGCGGCAGTGCCGAGCAGCACCACGCCGAGCCCCTGGCTGCCCGCGACCACCTCAAGCAAGCCGGCGACGACACCCAAGGCACCTACGGCCCCGGAGCCGGCAGCGGCGACGCCGATCACGCCACCGCCCAAGGGGCCAGCCAGGGCGGGCGTGGCGAAGCCGCACGCCTCAACGCCCCCTGGCTGCACCTCGCCTCGCCGGCGGGGATCGCGCTGAGCACCCCCGAATCGAGCCACCTGGCGCAAGGCAAATCGCTCAGCGTAACCAGCGGCGAAGACATCAACCTGGCCACCGGGCGCAGCCTGATCGCCGCCATCTCCGAGAAACTCTCGCTGTTCGTGCAGAACGCCGGGATCAAGCTGTTTGCTGCGCGGGGCAAGGTCGAGGTCCAGGCCCAGAGCGACGCGATGGAGCTGACCGCCGAGAAGGACGTCAAGGTCACCTCGACCGAAGGCCTGGTGCGCATTGAGGCTGCCGACGAGGTTCTGCTCTCTAGCGGGGGCGGCTACATCCGTCTCAAGGGGGGCGATATCGAGATCCACGCCCCCGGCAGGATCGACGTCAAGGGCGCCCAGCACGCCTTTGCAGGGCCAACGAGCATGGGCAGCAATCTGCCGGTAATGCCAGAGAGTGGATGTGAATCCCAGATGAAGGGGGCGGATCAGCAGCGTGCAGGAGCCACGCCGCTGGGAGGGTAACGGCAAGATGCCTGCGAATCACGAACCGCTATATGCCGAGAGAGCCGATGAGTTGCCGTCACAGTGGCTGCGGCAATGCTCCTACGCTCTGCTGAATCCGCTGACGGTGGATACGGACGCCTGGGTCGACTTGCCGGGTGAGCCACTGGTGACCGGAAACGTCAACACCCGGCCGCATCTGTTGCCGCAGCTGATCCATTTGAATGAGCTCTCGGCCGGGGCTCGCGAGGCGCTGGCCGAGCGTATTGAACAGCACCAGCGGCGTGGCGTGGCATTCTTCTGCGCTTTGTTGGACAGCCGTGCACCTGCGGAGCGGATGGCGCAACACCTCAAACTCCACCTGGAGCAGCGTCGCCCCGGTGACAAGCGGCGTTGGTGGCTGCGGTTCTACGACCCTTATGTCTTCCGTCACTTGTGTTGGCAGTTGGATGCCGAACAGATGGACCGTCTATTAGGGCCGATAGACGCCTGGTACTGGCCGGATGCGCAGGGGCACTGGTATTGCCGGCGGCACCAGTCGGATCAGGCGTCGGACGTGCTTCACCTGCTGCTCAGCCGAGCACAGTGGGCTCGTATCGATCGCTTGGCGTTGCTCAATCGCACCTTGGACGCGCTGGAACTGGCAGAACCCGAACGAGAGCAGGATGCAGCCTTGTGGCGATGGGTCGACACTCTGCTGGAGCAAGCGGAACGACAGCCACTGGCTGACGAGGATGATCGCCAGTGCTATGCCGAACAGGCGGTGCGCTTTCACCCTCAGATTCACTCTCACCCAACGATCCATGCCCGGCTCGACCGCGTTCGTGAGCAGGGCATCTCTTATACTGCGGCCTGTGCCGACCTCGATGACGCCAGGATGGCCAGCCTGGCTGCCGAGCTGGCAGGCCCAGATAGACGCAAGGAGGCTCGATGAGCAGCTCGACCCAACAACAATCCATCGCGGCATGCCCCTATTGCCAGAAGGGGGGATTGCCGATCCTGCCTCTGCGCTACGCCATCACCCGCACCGACAGCAGGAACTCAGCCCCTTCGGGACCGGCGCTGAGCGGGTCCTTCGGTGCCGGGGTGACCGATATAGGCCTGCCGAACGGGCAGGCCTATACCCTGCGTATGCTGCGAGGCGGCTATCTGTATGTGTTCAACGAAGCACGCGGGAGCTGGTCTGGCTACGTGGTCACGGAACGGGGCTACCTGTTTCCCTATGTCACGGAAATCAAGCACGACATCCTGGCGCGGATGAATCCGGAGCGGGTACAGGGCGGCATCGATGCCCTGCTGCAACCGCCGCCCCGGGAGGAAGAGTTCACCTGCGCCAGCAATCCTGATCACCACTATCCGGGCCGCTGCCTCACCATCCCCAATGCCGACCAGGCGGGGGATATCTACCTGGCTTTCTCCGATACCGCCTGGACCAAGCGCGTGTGGCACGAGCATGCCACCAACGCCGCGGTGGGGAGCGGTGGCCTGCGGCGTCGGGATCACATGCGAAAACTCTCGCTGGCCGCCTGGCGTGGCGGCAGTGCCGAGCATGCCGCCCCACTGGCCGAACTGGAAGAGCGTGTCGCCGAAGCCGGCTATCCGTGGATGCCTGCCGACATGCCGGCGTTCGTCTCCAACGAAGACAGCGTTCCCCCGCCGACCCCCTTCGGTCACAGCCTGGTCCCCATGAACGGTATCGGGGGGCAGACCGAGGGACTGCAGCGGTGGGCCGATGACCAGGCCGAACCCCTCGGCATGCAGCCGGTGATGGTGGCGCTGGAGGATCCGGTAGGCATTGCCGCCGATCTGGCGGGGCTGATGGGGGCGAGGCTGCGCGAAAAGATGGCAGATCCCGACCACGCCCGGCCGCTGGCGATCTCCTCGGCCATCGCCAATATCCGGCAGAGTATTCGCGAAGATGCCGAGAATCGGCAGATCTATCGCACCGAGCGTAGCGCCACTCAGTTGGTTTACGGTGGAGGCTATGGAGGTGGCGGGATAGCGCTGGCAGGGGTATTCAGCTCCACCGTGCGTGAACGGCAGCAAGAGATGTTGGAGCGCTGGCGTGACCCCACCCCCGAGCAGTTGGCAACTGCCCGAGACGACGCTTGGAGTAGCTACCGTGACAAGCTCGACAAGCCAAGGTTGCACTCGTGGGAGGCCGCTTGGCAACAGGAGTTGCAGAGCTTCGATAGCGAGCAATTGGCCCCGCTGGCTCGAGCCCATGTGGAGTGGATGGAGAGCGATAACCTCTACCAGTACTTGGATGCCCAACATGACGACAAGGACATCGATTCCGGTGCTTCCTTTGTCGATGCGCTGTTGCTATGCATTCAAGACACTCAGGAGTATGCCCCTTGCGTGGCGCTTTACGAGCGCTGGCTCTCTGCGACGACCGTTGAGCGGCGTAACCTGCTACTGAGAGCTCTGGGTTACCACCAGGAGGCGATACTGGAACAGTGGGAAGGGCAAGTGCAAGGAGGGTTACAGGCGGAAGCTCTGCGTGGTTTACCCTGGGATGGCCTGATCAAAGGTTACGACGAGGCGCGCAGTGCTCTCCGCGAGGGAGGCAAGAACGCGGTCGTGCGGCTGACAGTCGCCATGGGCGGCCCCCTCGGTAAGGTGGCCGCAACAGCGGTTGACCGGGCCGTGGGACCGGCGTTGGTGGCAATGGGCGTCATTGCCCGTGCGCCGGTGATCCTGGTAGATGTGACGATGAGTAGAGGCCAGGCAATTGCGGAGCTGATCGCCCGCATGGTGGCGGTCAACCCCGAAGTGGGATCGCTGGATGACCTGAACCGGGCGATCGATATCCAGATGCGTAAGGCACGCATCTACGGCACTGCTGTCGAAGGCAGCGGTCGGCACCGCTACCTGATCATGGCCGACCCTAGGGTCGTTGGAGATTTTCCCGGGAAGGATGCCCAGGGCAATGCTCGCCGTTTCGCCGAGGCCGTTATCCTGACCCCGGCCGATCGTCAGGAGATGACACGTTTGCGTTGGCGCCAGCTGCTGCCCACCGAGGCCGGATTGGGTGTAATAGCGGGCATACTGCAAATCATCGCGTTGCGCAAGCTGGCCGATGATCTGGCCAATAGTCTGGCGCATGAAAAGAACGAAAACCGCTGGCGCTATCACACCGGCCTTGTGGGTTTGGTGGGGGTGCTGTCGGAGACAGCTGGTAGATGGTCGGAGAGGGCGGTGCAGACAGGTAGTCGACTGGGGCGATTTATCGAACGCTATCTCGGGCGCTTCTTCCGCTTTGCCGGCCGTGGCTTGGGGATTGGCGCGGGCGTGGTGATGGCGATATGGGATTTTCGACGCGGACTACAAGAGCTTGGAGAAGGAAATGCTTGGGTAGGAGCGTTATTCATAGGGTCGGGTTTCGGTACTATCGTAGCATTGGTTTCCTTCACGAAATTGGGTGCGATGATTTTTGGTGCTTTCGCCACTGGTGTGGGTATTGTCTTGGTGGTGTTGGTGATAGTGATCGCCGTCTTGATCGAGATCCTCAAGGACAACAAGATACAGGACTGGCTGGAGAGATGCCATTTCGGAAAATTTGAGGCAGGTGAGCGCTACCGGGATCCGGAATTGGAGCTGCGCGAACTGGAACTGGCCCTTAACGACATGAAAGGCTGACGCATGGATTACGCTGGACTGGATTATCGCAATATCCGTTTTCCCGTGGATCGCCCTTTAACAGAGGGCGAGAAAGGGGCGCGCTACGATCAGAGGAAGCCAAGCAGCGCACCGCCGATGGATTTTTTATCGGTAATAAATTTCAATAGTAGCTATATTGATCTAGTGGATCGCTGGTATTCAATAAAGGGGTTCAATACTTGGTTTGGGGTATGTGTTTCAGGGCTCAGTCTCGCTGGGGCCTGTATTATTATTTGGGCGTTTTTCTGGGCGCCTGTGACAGAGCAGCGTGAAGCACTTTGGTTCATGGTGATCGTCTTTCTGCCAATTGCACTCGGGCTTGTCTGGGGCGGCTGGTGGCTGATCCGCACCGAATGCGGCCGCTGGACCCACTACCCCATGCGCCTGAACCGCAAGACACGTCAGGTGCACTTCTTTCGCCAGAACGGCACCGTCCTGACGGTGCCCTGGGACTCACTGTTTCTGACTTTAGGGAAGGAAAAGAGTCCGCTGTCGGGCACCACCTATGATCTACGCGCCCATGTGCTGGATGCCGATGGCGAAACGGTGCGCGAGTCGTTCACGCTGGGGTATCCCTCCCCGTTGGGTAATGCAGCATCAATCGACAAATTCTGGGCCTTTCTGCAACCCTATATGGAAGCAGAGGATGGTGTAGAGCGCACTTGGCGCTATCTCAAGAACGATGCGGAGTATTTTGTACCGGTAGACAATCGCAAGGAGGGCTGGCGCTGGAGTATTGTACGTAGCTTCATGCTGGGCGCACATTGGCCTTATTTGCAATTGGTATTCTCACCTTTTTTTGGTTTGAATGCCATCGGTCGGATGTTGGCGATGGGGACCAGCAAGGTACCGAAATGGCCGGAGGAGATCGAGCGGGAGNACCAGCAAGGTACCGAAATGGCCGGAGGAGATCGAGCGGGAGAGTCCGGTAGACGCGGATGATCCCTACGTACTGACGTGGCGCGACAATGGCCCGATTGGCTGGTGGGAACTCTACTGGCCGCTGATCTGCACCGTCATTGGCGTAGGTGGCTTCGTCGGCGTGATCGTCTGGATCGTGTCTGGCCTTTGGCGCTGAGTGGGCCTTTCGGCGCAGCTCTCGGCTGATCGTGCTGCTGTGGATGATCAACTCCCTGCTGATCTGGCGCTGGCTCATGCCTAGGTCCTAACGGGCGTGGATCTGATATCGTTGGGTCTGGGTCAGCTGTCGGTATCCCATGCTCTGCTTCACTTTGGTCGGTGAGCTGAGAAGGGTACCGGCGCTGGCCCTCCTGCCTCTACCGTGCGGTCCAAAGTACCGCGGTTATATCTATGAATCTAGGCTTACATTGCTTGGGTTGTCCGCGACTGGCTGGGGCGTCATTCTCGCTCTTGCTGTCATAGGGTTTTCTCTATGGATTGACTTTATCAATAATAATTCCTTTCAGGATTGGATGGAGCGCAGTTACTTCGGAAGTTAGAAAGTGAGCGCTACGATAACCTCGAGGTGGAAATGGAGCAGTTTGAACTGGCAATGGAGGCACTTGGACAGGAAGGCGGCGAAAACGCCGCTATGGGGGGTAAATAATGCTTACAGGCTGGACCAAACCTTTCAAGCTGGATCGTCCTCTGGAGCGTGAAGAGCGCTATGCAGAACTTCCGAAGCAGCGGCAGCCTGGCATTATCCCAGATTCATTTGGTAGCCTGATTAGTTTTAACTCGACTTATGCTGAATTTATTGATCGCCGAGATCGCTTGCGGGGGATGGCTTATACAACTTTTGGCGGGTTGCTTGCGCTTCTTATTTTTTTAGGCGGATTGTTTTTTGTTGTTTACTCTATTTATGATTTGCTAAGAGGGCATGAGGTTGTTGCTAATGGGGTTTTTGCTGCTGTTATGTCAGTGTTAGTTTTCGGATTTACTTGGTTTGCTTGGCGCCGCCATTTTAGTAAGGATTTGTTTACCTATACTCATTACCCTATTCGTTTCAACCGCAAGGACCGTAAGGTGTATGTCTTTCGACACAATGGCCCGGGCGGCGTATTGACGGTGCCTTGGGACGAGGTGTTTTG
This sequence comes from Halomonas sp. A29, assembly GCF_046723295.1. Classification (NCBI taxonomy): domain Bacteria; kingdom Pseudomonadati; phylum Pseudomonadota; class Gammaproteobacteria; order Oceanospirillales; family Halomonadaceae; genus Halomonas; species Halomonas sp. A29. Next base: position 92,949 of record NZ_JAXQPR010000013.1, on the reverse strand, counting down.
GCATGTCGGGCGCGGGATGGAGCAGAAGTTCCTGTGCGATATACGCGGCCATGTGCTTAAGGGCTCGAGGATCAAGGATACCTTCGCTGTGGGCCACTATTTCGATGACAGCCGGATGGATCGCATCCAGGCGATGTGGGAGTTCATTCGCCGCTATATGGAGGAAGGCCCGGAAACGGTTGCCGAACACCCGCTGGATCGTCAGATCGACAAATCGGTCACCCCTTCTTGGACCAACTGTTACATTCATGCCTACGCCCATATGGGCCCGGGATTCATTGCCTTGCGGTTTGTGCTGTTTCCGCTGTTCTACACGATCGTTGGTTTGCTGACCTTGGGACGTTGGCTGACCTTGAACAGCTGCAAGACGCCGGTATGGCCACCGGAGGTGGAGGCCGAGTGCCAGGTCGAACCGAACGACCCGCACCGATGGGAAGAACCCAGCTATCAGGGGGAGTTCGCCAACCGGCCCGGCTCACTAGAACGCCAACTAGAGCGAATGCGCCTGCAGGGTGGAGGGCGCCGATGAATCGGGCATGGTGCATAGCATTTTGTAGCTTGCTGCTGGCCGGCTGTACGGAGCCGGCCGCAGACGATGTGGTCACAGGCCCACGGGTCCTGATGGAAGTACTGTTCTGTAGCAGCAGCCCAGGCACCACGAGGCTGCCCGCCAGTGCCACTGTCGTGGCACTCACGCCGGGGCTGGGCTTTCCGCCCAGCGGCCGGGTGGCCATAGACTTCAAGGCCGATGGCGAGGTACTGGCAAGGGGCGTCGCGGGTATTCATATGCAACAGGCCGCCTACTCACAGCCGGCTAACTATTCGACAGCCAGTGTATTCAAGGCGAATGTGTCAGCCGGCAGGAGCCTGACCACCGTCGATGAATGCGTAGTGTCGGGCTATTGGGATGCCAACGGCGAGCCAGTCTCGTTTGAGGAACGGACCGGTATTGTCACCTTCGGGAGCTCGTTGCTAGATGGCGCGTTGCTGGGAAGGTAATCACCCCGGCCCGGTTACTATCTGCGGGATGGAAAAGGGAGGGCAACTATCCCAGCTTCACAAGTAAGGTTAACTATGAATTAGGCTCCTGCAATGGAGGCTTTCAATACCGTCAGAAAAGAGCTTTGGAAATGGTTACAGGGAAGGCAGATCAGAGTAAGGACATTCAACTTCAGGCGCGCTTCTCACGGCGATTGACGGTGGCGTTGCTAGGGTTCGTCGGGCTGGCGGTGCTCGGGGTTGGCATCACCTTGCTGATCCGGGCGGCTTTCTAGGAGCGGCGGTTGCAGCAGGGCATCGATGCCCTGCTGCTGCCGCTCCGGGAGGAAGAGTTCACCTGCGCCAGCAATCCTGATCACCACTATTCGGGCCGCTGCCTCACCATTCCCAACGCCGACCAGGCGGGGGATATCTACCTGGCCTTCTCCGATACCGCCTGGACCAAGCGCGTGTGGCACGAGCATGCCACCAACGCCGCGGTGGGGAGCGGTGGCCTGCGGCGGCGGGATCACATGCGAAAACTCTCGCTGGCCGCCTGGCGTGGCGGTAGTGCCGATCACGCCGCCCCTCTGGCCGAACTGCAAGAACGTTTCGCCGAAGCCGTCATCCTGACCCCAGCCGATCGTCAGGAGATGACACGTTTGCGTTGGCGCCAACTGCTGCCCACCGAGGCCGGATTGGGCGTGGTGGCGGGCATACTGCAGATCATCGCGCTGGGCAAGCTGGCCAGATGATCTGGCCAATGGCCTGGCGCATGAGAAGAACGAAAACCGCTGGTGCTATCACACCGGGCTTGTGGGTTTGGTGGGGGTGCTGACTGAGACAGCTGGTAGATGGTCGGAGAGGGCGGCGCAGACAGGTAGCCGCATTGCCAAGGCGCTGGAGCGATACGTTGGCGTTGCCTTGCGTATAGTAGGAAAAGTTCTGGGTATTGCCACGGGTGTGGCGATGGCAATATGGGGCGGTATCCGTGGGTGGCAGGAGATCCAAGAGGGGAATGGTGGGGCTGGTGCACTGTTCCTCACATCAGGAATATTTACTTCTCTTGCGGTTGTGGCCTTCACGAAATTGGGCACGATGCTTTTTGGTGCTGCTGCCACTGGTGTAGGCATCGTATTGATTGTGTTAGTGATCGTGATCGCCGTCTTGATCGAGATCTTCAAGGACAACAAGATACAGGACTGGCTGGAGAGATGCCATTTCGGAAAATTTGAGGCAGGTGAGCGCTACCGAGATCCGGAATTAGAGCTGCGCGAACTGGAGCTGGCCCTTAACGAGATGAAAGGCTAACGCATGGATTACGCTGGACTGGATTACCGTAATATCCGTTTCCCCGTGGATCGTCCCCTGACCGAGGCCGAGCGCGCGGCACGTTACCATCAGAAGAAGCCAAGTAGCGCACCTCCGATGGATTTTCTGTCGGTCATAAAATGTAACAGCAGCTATATGGAATTAGTAGATCGCTGGTATCCGATCAAAGGGTTCAATATTTGGTTTGGAATCTGTGTCATTTTACTTTCCGTTGGGGGGGCGGCGGGGATATATAGTGCCCTATTTTTTTCCGGCCGCACCGCACCTGTAGAGATGGTGGACTGGATTGGACTAAGCTTTTTGACTCCGCTTTTCCTGGCATTCGTTTGGGGCGGCTGGTGGCTGATCCGAACCGAGTGTGGCCGCTTGACCCACTACCCCATGCGCCTGAATCGCAAGACACGACAGGTGCATTTCTTCCGCCAGAACGGCACCATCCTGACGGTGCCCTGGGACTCACTGTTTCTGACTTTAGGGAAGGAAAAGAGTCCGTTGTCGGGCACCACCTATGATCTACGCGCCCATGTGCTGGATGCCGATGGCGAAACGGTGCGCGAATCGTTTTCACTGGGATATCCATCATTACTGGGAAATGCCGAGTCGATCGACAAGTTCTGGGCCTTCCTACAGCCCTATATGGAAGCGGAGAATGGCGTAGAGCGCACCTGGCGCCATCTTAAAGAGAATACGGGATATTTGATGCCGGTAGATGGGCGCAAAGAGGGCTGGCGCTGGAGCATCGTGCAAAACTATGCCTGGACGGGCCATTGGCCATGGCTACAGTTGCTTGGCTCCCCCGTGCTGGGGCTTAACGCCATCGGCCGAATGTTTGCGATGTGGACCAGCAAGGTGCCGAAGTGGCCTGAGGAGGTGGTGCGGGAAAGTCCGGTAGACGCGGATGATCCCTACGTACTGACGTGGCGCGACAATGGCCCGATTGGCTGGTGGGAACTCTACTGGCCGCTGATCTGCACCGTCATTGGCGTAGGTGGCTTCGTCGGCGTGATCGTCTGGATCGTGTCTGGCCTTTGGAGCTGAGTGGGCCGCTGCCTCACTATTACCTGTGCCGATCACGCCGCCCCTCTGGCCGAACTGCAAGAACGTGTTGCCGAAGCCGGCTATCCCTGGATACCCGGGGGCATGCCGGGGTCCGTTTCCAACGATGACAGCGTTCCTCCGCCCACCCCCTTCGGTCACAGCCTGGTTCCCATGAACGGTATCGGAGGACGGCAGGGGCAGGTCGAGGGGCTGCAGCGGTGGGCCAATGCCCAGGCCGAACCGCTTGGCATGCCTCCGGTGATGGTGGCGCTGAATGATCCGGTGGGGATCGCCTCGGAACTGAATGAGCTGGCCATGGAAAGTGGCATTGGCTAAACCGGAGTACTCTACAGCATGCTGCTCGACGCCACCGGCCGCCAGTCTGTACCTTCATAGGTTAGGGGGACTTCGTTCTGTGATCGGCTGGGTCGTGTCCGGTCTTTGGCGCTGAGCGAGCCGTGGATTCGCTTCCCGGTTGGCCTGATCGTGACCGATCCAACCCCCATGGAGCTGCCGAACCATTGGCTTCAGCTCTCTCTCATCTTTGTTGCCCCTGGTGGGGCCGTATTGTTTTGATCCAGTTGTGCCGCAGGTGGATTTGAATAAGGATGGGTTCGGAAACGGGGAATGGGCGCATCGAATCCGAGTGGACTTGCTTTTAGGTGTAATTGTTATGTTATAACGTTCGTTTTCAGGAGAGAAAGCCATGCAGGCCGACCCCGAGGCGCAGCGACTGCTGGCCATGCCAGAAGCGTCATATATGAACGAGGAGCAGTTGGCCTTCTTTCAAGCGCGGCTGCTGACCGAGCAGGCCGAGGTGGAGGCGCATCTCGAAGAGGTGCGCAAGGCCATTGCCGACAACGAACGCAGCGGTGACGAGCTCGATCGCGCCGCGGTAGAGGAGGATGTGCGGCTGCTGCTGCGCCAAGCCGATCGCGAGACGCGCCTGCTGCGCAAGATCGGCCAGGCGCTGCGGCGCATCGAGGAGGGCGACTACGGCTACTGCGCCGAAACCGGCCAGCCCATTGGGCTGGCGCGGCTGATGCTGCGGCCAACCGCGGAGCTGTGCCTCGAGGCCAAGGAGCGCCAGGAGAAGCACGAACACCACTACAGCAAGTCAAGAGGAGACCAGTGATGCCCCCCAATACTTTGCCCGTCACCGTTCTATCCGGCTTTCTCGGAGCCGGCAAGACCACCCTGCTCAACCATATCCTGGCCAACCGTGAGGGCCGCCGCGTAGCGGTGATCGTCAACGACATGAGCGAGGTGAACATCGATGCCGCCTTGGTGCGCGGCGGCCCGGGCAGTCAGGAGGGTGAGGTGGCCCTCAACCGGGCAGAGGAACGCCTGGTGGAGATGAGCAACGGCTGTATCTGCTGCACCCTGCGCGAGGACCTGCTGATAGAAGTGAGCCGGCTGGCACAGGAAGGGCGCTTCGATTACCTGGTGATCGAATCCACCGGTATCTCCGAGCCGCTGCCGGTAGCGGAAACTTTCACCTTCGAGGATGAGCAGGGGAAGAGCCTCTCCAGCGTCGCCCGGCTGGATACCCTGGTTACGGTGGTCGATGGCGCCAATTTCCTCGAGCAGTATCGCGAGGCGAAATCATTGGCTGAAGCGGGTGAGAGCCTCGGCGAGGATGATCTGCGCAATGTGGCCGACCTGCTGGTCGATCAGATCGAGTTCTGCGACGTGCTGTTGATCAGCAAGTCCGATCTGATCGACGAAGAGCAACTGGCCGAAGTCAAAGCCGTGCTGGGTACGCTAAATCCCGATGCCGAGCTGATTGCCATGGCCAATGGCCAGGTGCCGCTCGACAAGGTGCTCGACACCGGCCGCTTCAGCTTCGAGAAAGCCCAGCTTGCCCCCGGCTGGCTCAAGGAGCTGCGTGGCGAGCACGTGCCCGAAACCCAGGAGTACGGCATCTCCAGCTTCGTCTACCGGGCCAGGCGCCCCTTTAATCCACAGAAGTTTCACGAGCTATTGCACGGAGACTGGTTTGGCGGCAAGCTGCTGCGCTCGAAGGGCTTCTTCTGGCTGGCGACGCGGCCGGAATTTGCCGGTCAGTGGAGTCAGGCGGGCGGCATCGCCCACTATGGCTTCGCTGGCATGTTCTGGAAGTCAGTGCCCGAGTCGCGCTGGCCTACGGATCCGGAGAGCCGAGGATATATCATGGAGCAGTGGGAAGAGCCGTTCGGCGACATGCGCCAGGAGCTGGTTTTCATCGGGCAGAACCTCGACGAGGCGAGGATTCGCCAAGCGCTGGATGCCTGCCTGATCGGCGATGCCGAACTGGCGGATGGTCCTCAAGCCTGGGGTTCGTTGCCCGATCCTTTCCCGGCCTGGGAATTGCCAGGCTGAGTTGGCAAGATTGTCAGCCGTTATTCCAATTGATTTAATAAACGAAAGTATGATGGAAGCAGCCGGTATATCGACAAAAAAACTCGCTATTCCGGCTGTAAACCGCCCCGTTAACGGCCATACTGGATCTAGGTCCGCTTTAGAATCGGGCCACAGGGAATCACAAGGGAACCAGAGGTCTTCGTCATGCACTCCTACAACCGACACTACCTCGGTGTGGCCATCTTCGTTTTTTTCTGCATTCAGCTGTTGTCGATCGGTACGGCGCAGGCCAACCCCCGTTACGCGGCCATCGTCATCGATGTCGAGAGCGGCGACGTATTGCACGCCGCCAATGCGGATGCCACCCGCTATCCTGCTTCACTGACCAAGATGATGACCCTCTACATGCTGTTCGAGGCACTCGAGAACGGCAGCATGCATCTCAACCAGTCGCTGCCGGTATCTTCCCATGCCGCTTCCATGCCCGCTTCCAAGCTGTGGCTTTCGGCGGGTAGCAGCATCACGGTGGAAGAGGCCATCAAGGCCCTGGTGGTGCGCTCCGCCAACGACGTTGCGGTAGTGGTGGCCGAGGCGCTGGGCGGAACGGAATCCAGCTTCGGGCGCATGATGACCCAGCGTGCCAATGAACTGGGCATGCCCAATACCGTGTTCCGCAACGCATCAGGACTGCCGGACAACGCCCAGGTCACTACCGCGCGTGATATGGCCACCCTGTCGGTTCGCTTGATGCAGGATTATCCGCAGTACTATCACTACTTCTCTACCCAGAGTTTTACTTATCGCGGCACCACCCATACCAGCCACAATCGGCTGGTGCGCAACTATCCTGGCGCCGATGGTCTCAAGACCGGCTTCATTCGTGCTTCGGGCTTCAACGTTGCAACCTCGGCGATTCGTGACAACCGCCGTATCGTCTCGGTGGTAATGGGCGGTTTTACCGCTGCCTCGCGCGATACCCATATGGCCGACCTGCTCGACCGCGGCTTCGCCCGGCTCTCCATGCTGCAGCGTGGCGACTGGATCGCCCGGGCCGACGTGCTGGGTGACCGCATGGAGCTGTCGGAGAGCCCGCCGGCCTCGGCCCAGCAGTTGGCGGCTGCGCCGCAGGCAACCTCCATGCCTGAGGTATCCGATTCAGAGCGCCGACTCTCCTTCCAGTCGGAAATGGACATCGAGATGGGCTCCGCCGACGACCCGATTCGCGCCTTGATCGCCCAGGCCGATTCGCCGCGCGCCGTCAGTGGCAACTGGGCGGTACAGGTCGGAGCCTTCAATGATCCGGATCAGGCTCGCCACCTGGCGACCCGTGCTGCCGATAGTCTTGCCAGCCTCATGCGCGACGTGCGCGTGTCGGTGGCGGAATCGGACGGCGAGCGGCGTGTCTTCCGCGCCCGCCTGGTCGACCTGCAGGAGAGCGACGCTCACTCCGCCTGCAACAGCCTGCGTGCCCAAGGCATGGATTGCATGGTGGTCGCCCACTACTGAGCGATTGCTGATCCGCTTGTTTTTGACCAGTTGCAAGAACGACGCCCCGCCTGCGGGGCGTCGTTCGTTTGGGCCTGGCACCTTCAAGGCTGTAACACCTCAGGCGATGGCAGGATCCAGCTCCCGTTTTGCCACACTGGCAGTGGCACCAAGGGATATGCGCTTGTCGCAGGTCCGCTCGATCAGTGCGGGATCATGACTCACCAGCATCACACCGCAATGCCGCTCGCGGGCCAGCTCCACCAGCAGCTCCAGCGTCTGCCGCTGGGTGATGGGGTCGAGCCGTGAGGTGGGCTCGTCAGCGAACAGGAAGCACGGCTCCAGCAGCAGCACGCGCAGGATGGCGAAGCGCTGCAGCTCGCCGCCCGAGATTTCGCCGGGGCGCCGCCCCAGCAGATTCTCGTCGAGCCCCAGGCGCGCCATCAGCGGCGGGATTGCAGCGCGATCCAGGCGATGGCGGCGCATCAGGTCGTCGAGCAGGCGGGAGAGCCGCCAGTGCGGTGAGAACGCCGCTGGCGGGTCCTGGTAGAGCTTCTGGAAACCCAGCGGGTGCCCCTGCGCACGGTGAATATCGCCGCTATCGGTGCGCGTCACGCCCAGCAGCATGTCGCCCAGGGTACTTTTGCCGCAGCCGGAGGGGCCGACCACGCCGACGATCTCGCCGGGGCTGACCGAGAGCGAAAGGTCGCGGAACAGCTCGCGCCCGCCACGGCTCTTGGCCAGGCCGGTGGCACTTACGACAGGCGCCCGGCGCTCGCCCAGTGGCTGCGGTCGCGGCCAGCGGCTGGGCTCGGCAGCCAGCAGTCGTTGGCCGTACTCACTCTGCGGGTGAGTGAGCACTTGCTGGACCGGGCCGCGCTCGACCACCTGGCCCTGGCGCAGGATGACCACCTCGCCACCCAGTCGGCGGGCCACGTCGATATCATGGGTAATGGTGAGCAGTGCGCCGCCGGCTTCGGGCGTGCGCGCCAGCAGCTCGACTACAGCGTCCCGGCGTGGTGCGTCGAGTCCCTTGGTGGGCTCGTCGGCGATCACGATGGGTGCGCCGCCGGCACTGGCGGCGGCAAAGGCCACGCGCTGCGCCATACCGCCGGAGAGCTCACCTGGCAGCCTGTTGCCCGCGTCAACCAGACCCAGTTCGGCCAGGTCGGCCCAGGCGGCCTGGCGGGCGGCGCGGCGGTCGCGTCCGGCCACGTGACGGTGGCTCTCGGCGACCTGGGAAACGGCGCGCATGGTCGGGTCCAGGGCATGCCAGGGCTCCTGGGGCAATAGCGCCAGACGGTGGCCCCACAGTGCGCGGCGTGACGTGCTGTCGGCGGCGTCGAACGCCTCGCCATCGATGACCAACTGGCCCTGGGCAACGAGCCCACGTGGCAGCGTGCCCATGATGGCCTGGGCGATCAGGCTCTTGCCCGAGCCGGTCTCACCGAGCAGGGTCAGGCGGCCGCCGGGTCCGAGCGAGCAGGAGAAGGGCGCGATCGTGACGCCCTCGCCCCGGATCGTCACGCCTTCGGCTTGAAGTAAGTATGTACTCATCTCGGATCCCTTCCTGCCAGCAGGTTCAGGCTCAATACCAGCACGAACAGCACGACGATGGGCTGGGCCATGGCCCAGGGCGCCTCATGGTAGTAGGGCAGCAGCTCGATCATCATTAGCCCCAGCTCGGCGGTGGGGGGACGCAGGCCGACGCTGACGAAGCCCAGCGCGGCCATGGCGAGTATTGCGCTGGCGGCACCGAAGGCGGCCAGGGTCAGCACCTGCGGTGCGAGCTCCGGCCATAGATGTCGGCGGAACAGGTAGAACGGGCCGAAGCCGAGCAGCCGGCTCGCCTCGAGCTGAGGGGTGGCGACCAATATCCGCGTGCGGGCCCTGACCACGCGGAAGTACTCGATCCACAGCACCAGCGAGATGCCGACGTAAAGCGCCCAGAAGTTGCCCGGGGCGATGGCTACCAGCAGCAGCACCAGCAGCAGGCCGGGCAGGGCCAGGCAGGCATCGGCCAGACTGCCCAGCACGCGGTCGGTCCAACCGCCGTGCCAGCCAGCAACCACGCCCAACAGCACGCCCGGAATGGCAGCGGTAGTCACGCTGAGCAGCGCCATGCCGAACGAGAGTTGCACGGCGGACGCCAGCCGGGCCAAAAGGCTACGGCCCAGGTGGTCGGTGCCGAGCGGTTCGGCAAGCGACGGCAACTGCAGGATGCGGGTCAACTGCTGGCGCGCAGGGTCGGCATCGGAGAGCCAGGGCACCAGCCAGGCGAAGGCGAGCAGCAGGGCGAGCAGCAGGGCGCCGAGGCGCTGGCGGCCATTCAAGGCAGGCAGCCAGCGACGAGCGGGAGTCATTGCTAGCGTGTTCATGCGCTGCGCCTCCTGGGATCGAGCCAATGACAAATCAGGTCCACCACGGTATTGAGGGCGACGAACATCAGCCCCATGACCAGGGCAGTGCCTTGGATCATCGGCACGTCGCGGGCGACGATGGCATGCACCAGGGCGTGGCCGATACCGGGCCAGGCGAACAGGGTCTCGACCACCACCACGCCCTCGATGAGATAGACGAACTGCACGCCGAGGTAGGCGACCACCGGCACCGCGGCGTTGCGCAGGCCGTGGCGCAGGAAGCTCAGGCGCTCGCCCAGGCCCTTTGTGCGCGAGAAGGCGTAGTAGGCTGACTGCGATACGTCGGCCATGGCGTTGCGCGCCACCCGGCTGGAGATGGCGGCCAGCGCCAGCGCCAGGGTGAGTGCCGGGAGCACGCCATGGGCGGGGCGGCCATGGCCGGCGGCGGGTAGCCAGCCGAGCGACACCGAGAAGATCAGGATCAGCAGCAGGCCCACGGCGAAAGGCGGCAGGGCACGCAGCACGCTGGCCGCCACTTCACTGACCCGGTCCAGCCAGCCATTGGGTTTGAGCCCGGCGATCAGCCCCAGCGGTGGGCCAAGCAGCAGCGAGAGCAGCACGGCCATCGCCGCGAGGCCCAGGGAGTGGCCGAGTTGGTGCCAAAGTTCATATATCACGGGCTGGCCGCTGACCAGCGAGCGGCCCAGGTCGAACTGCACCAGGTCCCACAGCCAGCCGAAGTAGGCAGTCAGCGCCGGCTGGTCCAGCGCCAGCTCGGCGCGCACGGCTTCGGCGGCATTGGTATTGACCATGTCGTGACCGTAACGCCCGGCGGCGATGCGGTAGGCCATGTCGCCGGGCAGCGAGCGGGTCAGCACGAAGGTCAGGGTGCCGACCATCCACGCCACCAGCCCGGCCTGGAATAGGCGCTGCAGCAGCAGGCCGCCCAGGCCTGCCGTCCAGCGTGGAGTCGTCTGTGAGGCCAACGCTAAACTCATTCGCTCCACCTCAGCTCGTCGATGCGGTAGCTGCGCTCCAGCGCATCGATGGAGAAGCCTTCCAGCTCGGCGTTGACCGCGGCGGTCTGCTGGTACCAGGCCACGGGCACGACCGGCATGGCCTCGTTCAGGCGTCGCGCGACCTGCCCTGCCAGTTCGGTACGGACCTCGGGGTCGGCCTCCTGGCGCAGGGTATCGAGCCAGGCTGCCAGGTCGTCGTCGCGCCAGCCCATAGCGCCCCAGTCGCCGCCCATGGCCTCGGGGTCGATGCCGAAGTCGTCGAGCAGGGTGCCGAGCGGGTCGGGCACCAGGCCGTAGTTGCGTGCCATCAGGCCCAGTTCCAGGCTGCCGTCCTGGTGGCCGGAAGGGATCGCGCTGGCGTTGCCCACCTCGACCTCCAGCGCCACGCCGATCTCGCGCCATTGATCCTGCAGGGCGGTAGCCACCAGCGGCAGCTCGGGGCGGTCGGAGAAGGTCCGCAGGGTCAGTGCGAAAGGCCGGCCGTCGCGTTCGAGCATGCCGCTGCCGTTGGCTTCCCAACCCAGCTCGGCGAGCAGCTCGCGGGCGCGCTCCACGTCCTGCGCTTCGTCGGCATCAAGACCCAGGTGCCAGGGCCCGAGGCTGGCCGGGAACAGCTCGGCGGCGGCGGCTTCGGGGTCACGCAGCAGGCCGGCGGCAATACCTTCGCGATCGATGGCCAGGCTCAGCGCCTGGCGGGCACGCTCGTCTTCGAGAATCGGATGAGAGGCGTTGACCTTGAACACGATGGTGCGCGGCAGCGGCTCCGCGTGCAGCGCAATGCGGTCGTGGCGCGCCAGACGCGCACGGCTGGCCGGATCGAGGGTGAACACCACGTCGGCATCGCCGCTCTCGGCCATCAGCGCGCGGGTCTCGCCGCGGCCTACCGCCAGGTAGCTGGCACTGTCGATGGCGGGCGCCTCGCCCCAGTAGTTGTCGAAGCGCTCCACGTCGAGCCGCTGCGGAGGAGCCACGTTTGCCACTCGGTAGGGGCCGGTACCTATCACCTGGGTGACCCGCCCCTCGTCGTCGAAGGCGCCCGGAGCAAGAATCAGGGTGGTGGAATGGGCCAGCAGGGCCGGCAGCGGTGCGAAGGGGCTCTCGAGCTTGATCACCACCTCGTTGCCGTCGGCCTCGATGCCGGTGATGGGCGCCGAATCGAGAATGCCCGGCTTGGCCAGGGCGTGCTGCAGGCTCGCGGCCGCCGCTTCCGCCGTCAGCGGGCTGCCGTCGTGAAAAGTAATGCCTTCACGCAGGGCGAAGCGCCAGGTCAGGCTGTCTTCACTGGGCTGCCAGGACGCTGCCAGCCCCGGTGCGGGCTGACCGTCGGCGTCGGTATCGACCAGTGTCTCGGCGACGCGCATGCGGGCGAAGACATAGCCCGAGGTCGACGGGTCGGGGCCGGTAATCTCCCAGGGGGCAACCACGGAGAGTGGGCGGTCGGCGGCTGCAGCAAGGGGCAGCAGGGCAAGACCCAGCAGCAGGGATCGGGGTGTCAGAGATCGGGATGAGAGGGGCATTTGCAGGATCATCCGTGCAGGGGTTCGATGAGTTGGAGGTTTGTGACGCAAGCGTTTCAGCCCGGATCCAGTGCCAGCAGCAGGCGGCGCTCACCCGGTGCGGGCTGAGGGCTACGGTGTATCAGGCCGCATTCTTCATTGCCGACCCAGCCACAGCCTTTCAGCAGGGCCAGGTCACCCACGCCGAGCTGCTGAATGGCGCCAGGGTCGGCCACGATATCGGGCTTGTCCGGATGCGGGGCGCCGAGCCCCGCTCGGTTGGCGGCATGTTCGGGCAACCACTCGCTGGCCGGGCCGGCATAGGTACTCACGAGACGCACCGGCAGGTTGTCGACGTGGAAGCGCGGACACATGGCCCCTTCCAGCGTGCGCAGGCGAATGCCGATGGTGTCGGTCGAGAAGAGATAGGCCATGGCCTCGGCGATGGTGCCGATATCCTCCACCAGCGCTTCACCTGCCTCGGGGGCAGGCAGCCGGCGTGCCAGATCGTCCTGCATTGCCTGGCCGGGTGCGCCTCGCCATTGCCATTCGAGACCGCGTTGGCAGCCTAGCTGCGCTTGTATGGCCAGGGTCAGGGCCGAGTCGAGCCGGCGCTCCATGACCGCCAGGGTAATCTCGTCGTCGAAGATACGTGGCAGAACCTCGATGTCCTGGCCGAATGCCCAGTGGGCAGGCATTGGCACGCCCAAAGGCGTGGTCACCCGGGAGTGGGGAGTCGGGAGAGCGGGCATTGACGGTAACCTTGATGAGTCAGTGTGGCTTGAAAGGTAACTATATAACATAACGTACGCTGGACTTGGCAAATCGTTCGCCCGATATGCGAAGGCAAGGTCGTGCCCAGCCCTGGCGTGACAGGATCAGGCAATGATTCGCCATTAATGGGCTAATCCTCATGGAAGCGACCTTCCTATACTCTGGCGTAGCCTCGAGTATCGAGACGCTGGGGTGGCGGGACGCATTGCCACCCAGCACCGCTGCCTATAACCAAAAAAGCGTGAGGAATCCCATGGCGACCCTGACCATCAATGGTGAATCCCATCAGCTCGACGTGCCCGATAACATGCCGCTGCTCTGGGCCCTGCGGGATGTCGTGAACCTGACCGGGACCAAGTACGGTTGCGGTGTGTCCCTGTGCGGCGCCTGTACCGTGCATCTCGACGGACAAGCGATCCGCTCGTGCACCACACCCGTTTCCGCCGCCGCCGGAAAGGAAGTGACGACCATCGAGGCGATCGGTGAGGACCGCGTCGGCAAGGTCGTGCAGGAGGCATGGCGCCAGCACGACGTGGTGCAGTGCGGATATTGCCAGTCCGGCCAGATCATGTCGGCCGTGGCCCTGCTACGCGACAATGCCGACCCCAGCGACGACGACATCGATTCCGCCATGAGCGGCAACATCTGTCGCTGTGCGACCTACGTTCGAATTCGTGCCGCGATCCATGACGCCGCCGAGAACCTGGCCTAAGGAGTGCTGTGATGGGAATTCTCAAGCAAGTGCCAGGCTCCGAGCAGGCAGCCGGGGGTGTCGTCAACGTCAGCCGGCGTCGCTTTCTGCAAGGTTCCACCGGCCTGGTGCTGGGGCTCTACCTGGCGCCGTTGGTCCTGAATGGAAACCGGGCCGCCGCGCAGGAAGACGCGGAGGCCGACTTCGAGCCCAATGCCTTCGTGCGGATTGCCGCTGATGGCACCGTCATCGTCCTGGCCAAGCACCTGGAGATGGGGCAGGGCACCTATACCGGGCTCGCCACCCTGGTCGCCGAGGAGCTGGACGCGGACTGGAGCCGCGTGAGAGTGGAAGGCGCCCCGGCGGATACCGAGCGCTACAAGAACCTCGCCTTCGGCCTGCAAGGCACCGGGGGCAGCACGGCCATCGCCAACTCCTACGAACAGATGCGTACGGCTGGCGCTACGGCCCGCGCCATGCTGGTGGCGGCCGCTGCCGAACGCTGGGGTGTCTCGGCCGAGGAGATCAGCGTCAGCCAGAGCGTGGTGAAGCATGAGGCATCAGGCCGCGAGGCGGACTTCAGCGAGCTTGCCGAGGCCGCTGGCGAGCTGCCGGTACCGCAGGAGGTGACGCTCAAGGATCCCAAGGATTTCACCTTGATCGGGACGCGTAACACGCCGCGTACGGACAGTGCCGGCAAGACCGACGGCAGCGCCGTCTTTACCCAGGACATCAAGTTGCCCGGTATGCTGATCGCAGTGCCGGCACACCCCAGCCGTTTCGGATCCCGGGTCGCGAGTTTCGACGACACCAAGGCCAGGGAAGTACCCGGCGTCGTCGATGTGGTGCAGTTCGCCGGCGGACCGCACCGCTTCGAGGGTGTGGCGGTGCTGGCGGAAAACACCTGGGCAGCGAGCCAGGGGCGCGATGCGCTGGAGATAGAGTGGGACGACAGCGAGGCTTTCTCGCTGGGCAGCGACGAGATCATGGCGCGCTATCGTGAACTGGCCGGGCAGGAAGGGACGATGGCGGCACAGCGTGGCGATGTGGCCGAGGCGCTGGCCGAGCCGGCGACCCTGATCGAGGCCGACTACGAGTTTCCCTACCTTGCCCATGCGGCCATGGAGCCGTTGAACTGCCTGGTCCAGTTGGGCGACGAACGCTGCGATATCTGGAACGGCGAGCAGTGGCAAACGATGGACCAGCAGTACGTGGCGGAGCTGCTGGGCATCGCCCCGGAGAACGTCAGCCTGACACAGCTGTATGCGGGAGGCAGCTTCGGCAGGCGTGGCAACCCGCACTCGGATTACTTGCTGGAGGCGGTTTCGATCGCCATGGCTGCGCGGGAGCAGGGTATCGATGCCCCGGTCAAGCTGGTCTGGATGCGTGCGGACGATACCCGCGGCGGCTACTACCGGCCGATGTATTTCCACCGCGGACGCCTGGCCCTCGATGCCGATGGCCAACTGATTGCCTGGCACCAACGCCTCGTTGGCCAGTCGATCGCACTGGGTACCTCCCTGGAGTCCTTCATGATTCAGGACGGGGTCGACGTGACCTCGGTCGAAGGTGCCTCGAACCTGGCCTACGACGTGCCCAACCTGCAGGTCGAGCTGCATACGCCGGAGGATATCGGCGTGCCGATTCAATGGTGGCGCTCGGTGGGACATACGCATACCGCGTTCTCGACGGAGTGCCTGATCGATGAGGCGGCAGTCGCCGCCGAGCAGGATCCCGTCGCGTTCCGTCGTGCGCTGCTGAGCGAGCACCCCCGCCTTCGTGGCGTACTGGACCTGGTGGCGGAGAAGGCAGGCTGGGACCAGCCGCTCGAGCCCGGTAGCGATGGGCAGCGGCGCGGCCGTGGTGTCGCCGTGCACGAGTCTTTCAGCTCCTTCGTTGCGGAGGTCGCCGAGGTTACGGTCGAGGAGGACGGTAGCTACCGTGTCGACCGGGTCGTGTGTGCGGTGGATTGCGGGATCGCCGTCAATCCGGACGTGATCGTGGCGCAGATGGAGGGTGGGATCGGCTTCGCTTTGGCAGCCGCGCTGCATGGCGAGATCACCCTGGAGGAGGGAGTCGTGCAGCAATCCAACTTCAACGACTACGAAGTGCTGCGCATCAATGAGATGCCGGCGGTCGAGGTGCACATCGTGCCGTCGACCGAAGCCCCTACCGGGGTTGGCGAGCCGGGTGTGCCACCGCTTGCCCCGGCCGTGGCCAATGCGCTCTTCGATGCGAGCGGCGAGCGGTTGCGCAAGATGCCGTTTGGCCGTCGGCTTCCGGTCTAGCCCCATGCAACATCTCGATCTCGAAGTGATTGAGAGCGGCAGCCGCTGGAGTCGTGCGGGCGACACCGTGTGGCTGTGCACGGTACTGGCGACCTATGGCTCGTCTCCCCGCGCGCCGGGGTCGCTGCTGGTGGCGTGCCGGAACGGGCGTCATGCCGGCTCGCTCTCGGGAGGCTGTGTCGAGGAGGACTTCTTGTCGCGGCTCGCGGCCGGCGATTTCCAGGCGCCCCTGCAGGTGATCCGTTACGGCGAATCGTCGGACGATCAGCAACGCCTGAAGTTGCCTTGCGGCGGCATTCTCGAGGTACTGATCGAGCGCATGGAGGCAGCGCCTTCCACGTGGCAGCACCTGGCTGCGCTGCAGGAGGCGCTGCACGGCCAGCAGCGGTTGATTCGCGAGGTCGATCTGACCACGGGTGAGGTCGACCTGCAGACCGAGGCCCCTCCGGGCGGCAGCCGCGATCAGGAGCGGCCGCGTGTCGAGCGCCAGGGTGAGCGCGTGCGAATCCGCGTAGGCCCGTCGCTGAGGCTGGTCATCGCGGGAGTGTCGCCGGTCTCGGTCGCGTGCGCCGAGTTTGCTCGTACCCTGGGCTTCGAGGTCGTGGTCTGCGACCCGCGCGAGGAAGAGATCGAAGCCTTCTCCGTTACGGGTGTCGAGCTACGCCCGGTGCTGCCGTCGATGTATCTCGTCAGTGAAGGCTGTCACGCCTCGACGGCCGTGGTGGCGCTGACTCACGATCCACGTATCGATGACCTGGCCATGATCGAAGCGGTGCGTACCCCGGCCTTCTATATCGGCGCAATGGGTTCGCGCCAGACCTCCGCGGCACGCGCCGAACGCCTGTCACGCTCGGGTGGGCTCAGCAGCGAGGAAATTGCGCGCATCCACATGCCGATCGGCCTCGATATCGGCAGCAAGACGCCCGCCGAGATCGCCCTGGCGGTCATGGCCGATATCGTGCGCGTCTATCATGGCAAGCCGCGGTAGCGGGCTCTGAGCACTATCACACTGGGCTGGCCAGGAGATTTCCCGTGGTCGCTTCTCGCTGCTGGGCGATTTCCTGGTTGGGCGGCGCACCGAACAGGCGACGATACTCGCGGCTGAATTGAGACGGGCTGTTGTAGCCGACCCGATGGCTGGCCGTCGAGGCGTTCACCCCCTCGCTCAGCATCAGCCGGCGCGCCTCGTGTAGGCGCAGTTGCTTCTGGAACTGCAGCGGTGACATCGAGGTCAGGTCCTTGAAGCGATGATGAAGCGTGGACGGGCTCATATGCACCGCAGCGGCCAGCTCCTCGATGCGCAGTGGCTCGGCGTAGCGCGACTTGAGCAGTTGGATGACCTCGGCGATGGATCTGCCCTGCCCATTGATGCCGGCAAGATCGCGCAAGCGGTGGCCCAATTCGCCACACAGCACCCGGTAATGGATCTCGCGCAGTATCAGCGGTGCCAGCGCGGGAATGTCGTGGGGCGTATCCAGCAGGCGCACCAGGCGCAACACCGCATCGATCAGCGAATCGGACATGCGCGCGACGAACAGGCCGCGGCGCTCGTCGCTGTCGATCGCCGGCTCGCCGGGGTCGTACTCGAGGAGCAGCTCACCGAGCATGGCGAGGTCGATGTCGAGCCGCGCACACAGGTAGGGCACCTGTGGGCTGGCCTCGATGATCTGGCCGGTGACCGGCAGGGCGAGGGAAACGACCAGGTAGTGGAGCGGATCGTAGATGAACGGCTGGCTGGCCAGCTCCATGCGCTTGCGGCCCTGTATCGCCACGAACAGGCTGGGTTCGGTGACGCATGGCATGGGAGCCGTCGTCTCGCTGACGCGAATCAGCGTCAGCGGCGCGATGGCGGAGCGGAAGAAGCCATCCTCGGGCGCCAGGCGTAGTGCCCTCTGGGTCAGTTCCGACTGATATACGCGTTCGGTCGGGCCGGTTTCCCGGCTAGTTCCCAGGCTAGTCTCAAGGGCGTGAACTGAATGATCCGTCATGGTCATGCTCCCCTTCGGCACAGTTTGTACCTTACTCCTTCCATTAAACCATGTACCAGGCCCGGTTTTGGTCGCTCCTGAAACTCAGCGAGTGCGTTATCGGCATCGCCCGGGGCCCCGGAGTCGGCTATGTTAGGGGGTCGGCGCTTGCACCGATAAGGTGCAGGCCAACAGGGAGGGGTATATGTCGCCATCATTGAAGGGCATTCTGTGCATGTGTGCCGGCGTGCTGTGCCTGGCCATAGGCGACGCCATCGCCAAATGGCTGGGCGAGGTTCACTCGCCGCTGCAGATCATCTTCTTTCGTACCCTGGTTTCGCTGCCGCTGATCGCCGTGCTGGCCCACTTCGGTGGCGGGCTCATCAAGCTGCGCACTCGCCGCCCCGGGGTGCATCTGATACGTGGCCTGATCTATACCGGCACCATGTTCTTCTTCGTACTAGGCCTGACGCTCTTGCCCCTGGCTGAGGCCACGGCCATCGCTTTTGCCGCACCGCTGTTCGTCACGCTGCTTTCGGTGCCGCTGCTCGGCGAGCGGGTCGATTATCAAGTCGTGGCGGCTTCGCTGCTGGGTTTTGCCGGCGTGATGGTGGTAGTGCGACCGGGCGGAGAGGGTTTCCATCCCGGTGCGTTGGTCATGCTGGCCGCTGCGGTTTTCTATGCTTTGCTGATGATCACTTCACGACGCTACGGTGGCCGCGAGCACCTCTGGGCGATGGTGTTCTATATCACCCTGGTGCCGCTGGTGATCACCTCCGTCACCCTGCCATGGGTCTGGCAGACGCCCCATCCCTGGCATTGGCTGGGCTTCCTGGGGGCGGGCATCATCGGCGTGGGGGCCACGGCCTTCATTACCCTGGCATTCCGTTTTGCTCCGGCAGCGATTGCCGCGCCCTTCGACTACACCGCGATGCTGTGGGCAGTACTGCTGGGCTGGTGGTTCTGGGGGGAGATGCCGGATATCTGGGTCTTCGTCGGCAGTGCGCTGATTATCGGCAGCGGTCTGGCGATCGCTTATCACGACCGCCGAACCACCCTGAAGCGCCGCCCGACGGCTTAGGCTCGGTTCAACCGCCAGCGCCGCCAATGGCGCGCAATCAGGCCGTGCTTGGGGGCCGCCAGCAGGGCGACGAAGAACAGGGTCGAGGCCACCAGCACGATGGCACCGCCCGAGGCGACGTCCAGCGACACCGAGAGTACCAGACCCAGCACGGCGGAGGTCACGCCGACAGCGACCGAGATGGCCAGCATGGTAGTGAAGCGGTCGGTGAGCAGGTGAGCCGTGGCGCCGGGGGTGATCAGCATTGCCACCACCAGGATGATACCCACGGTTTCCAGGCTGGCGACGATGGTCAGCGTCAGCAGCAGGATCAGCCCGTAGTGAATGACGCCGGTATTGAAGCCCAGCGCCTGGGCCTGCTGTGGGTCGAAGGTGTAGAGCAGCAGCGGGCGATAGGCCAGCCAGATGGCCAGCAGCGCCACCAGGCTGGCCAGCAGGGTCAATATCAGCGCCGAGGTCTGCACGCCCAGCACGTTGCCGAACAGAATGTGCATCAGGTGGGTGCTGGTGGCGATCTTGCTGATGATCACGATACCGAGCGCGAAGGCGGCGGTGAACATCAGCCCCATGGCGGCATCCGACTTGATGCGGGTGTGGCGCTCGATGGCGCCGATACCCAGCGAGGTCAGCGCGCCGGTGACGAAGGCGCCGATGAAGAACGGCCAGCCCAACAGGTAGGCGATGGCAACGCCAGGCAGCACCGCATGGGAGATGGCGTCGCCGAGCAGCGACCAGCGCTTGAGTACCACATAGCAGGAGAGCAGGCCGCAGATCGCCCCCACCAGTACCGAGGTAAGCAGGGCGCGTTGCATGAAGCGGTATTCGAAGGGGGCGGACAGGCTCTCGGGCAGCAGGTTGACCGCCATCATCAGCAGTGCCGTCAGCATGTCGATCACGCCCAGAGCCAATAGCTCAAGCTGCGACACGAGCACCTCCATGCCTGGCCTCGGGTGCCCCTACCGCCAGGCGTGCCAGCATGGCGTCGTTGAGCATTTCGTCCGGCGTGCCCATGCCGATCAAGGTGCGGTTGATCAGCAGTACGTTGTCGGCATGGCGGCGTGCGCTCGGCATGTCGTGGGTCACCATGATGACGGTGCGTCCGGCACCGCGTTCGCGCTCGAGGGTGGCAAGGATCAGGGCTTCGCTGGGAGGATCCACGCCTGCCAGGGGTTCGTCGAGCAGCAGGATCCTGGCCTGCTGCGCCAGGGCGCGTGCCAGCATCACGCGCTTCTTCTGTCCACCGGAAAGCTCGCCGATGGGGCGTGCGGCATGGTTGGCCATGTCGACGGCTTCCAGGGCGGCCTCCACGGCCTGCCGATGGCTGGGGTTGGCCCAGCGCCGGGGGGCCAGGCGCTGCCACAGCGGGTCATGGCGCATCAGGCCGTAGCGGCCGGTGAGTACCGTATCGCGTACCGAGATGGGAAAATCCCATTCCATGTTTTCCTGCTGGGCCATGTAGGCAATGCTGCCGGCGCGTCGCTGTGCGGCGGGGCTCTCGCCAAGAATCCGAAGCTCGCCGCGCAACGGCGCGAGGCTGCCGATCACCACGTTGAGCAGGCTCGACTTGCCGGCGCCGTTGGGGCCGACGATGGCCGTCCACTGCCCTTGGGGCAACGACAGGGTGACGTCCTCGAGCACGGTTTGCTGGTGGTAGGCCGCACAGAGCCGGTGTGCCTGAAGCGCCGGTGTAGGGTCAGTCATGGCCGCCTCCCAGGGCCTCGAGCAGCAGCCGAGCGTTGTGGCGCAGCATGCCGGCATAGTCCGGGGCTTCGCCCTCCGGCTCACTGAGGGAATCGACATAGAGCGGGCCGGCGATTTCCACCTGGGTTTCGCTGGCCACGCTGCGCACGTGACGGTCGGAAATGGTGCTCTCCCAGAAGATGGCGGCCGGCTGCTTCTCCTCGATCAGGTCGACGATGCGCATGACCTGATTGGGAGAGCCCTCCTGCTCGGCATTGTTGCCCCAGATGCCGTCGTGTTCGAAGCGGAAAGCGTCGGCGAAATAGAGGAAGGCCGCTTCGCTGGAAAGGATCAGGCGATGCTCATCGGGAATGTCGGCGAGGGCCTCCGTGAGTTCGTCATGCAGGGCGTGCAGCGATTCTGAAAGCGCCTCGCCGCGCGCCTGGAAGGCCTCGGCGGCGTCCGGCCGGGCCTCGGCGAGGGTGTTGGCGATCACCTGGGCGTATTCGGCAGCGGCACGCGGATCCATCCACATGTGCGGATCGGGCTCGCCGGCGAAGTCGCCGGTGGCGATCGGCTGGGTGGCGTAGCCGCTCTCCTCGGCCAGGGCGACCAGCGGCACGCCGTCGCTCACCGTGGCGCGGACCTGGCCCATCCACTGCTCGAGACCGTAGCCGTTGTAGAACACGACATCGGCTCTTTCGAGCGTGATGAAATTGCTCGGCACCAGTTCCCATTCGTGCACCTCAGCGCCGACCGGGGTCAGGACGTCGACCTGGGCATCGTCACCCGCGACCTCGCGCACCAAGTCCCCCAGCACGGAGAAGGTGACCGCCACCCGCAGCGGCGGCTCCTCGGCATGGGACGCGGTCGACAGCACGATCGTTAGGGCGCTGAGCAGCACCAATCCCTTGGGGACCAGCATCAGTCACTCTCCTCGGACGGCGGAGCCGTTGAATGTTGGTTGTTTCGTTTCAGTGAGTTTCTAAGTGCATGGCTAGTATTTTAGCCAAGGTTAACTTGTAGGGTAGTAGGAAATTCCTATCGGGGCACTGTTGCTGCCCTATCAGTACTTTGGCTATATTGGCGCGATGACCGACTCCCCGAACGATGTGACGCCTGATCGCCTGAGCAAGGCGGACGCCCTGCCGCCTAGCGACCAGCATGCGCAGCAGTACGCCGCCGTGCGCAACGCCCATGAAACCGAGCTTATTGAAGATTACGTGGAGCTGATTGCCGACCTGCAGGAACATCAGGGGGAAGCGCGTTCGACTGACATCGCTGCCCGCATGGGTGTCAGCCAGGCCACGGTGTCGAAAATGGTGACCCGGCTCAAGGCGCTGGAACTGGTTTCCAGCAAGCCCTACCGCTCACTGTTCCTGACCGAGAAAGGGGAAAGAATGGCGGCGATGTCGCATCAGCGCCACGCCATCGTGCTGCAGTTCCTGCGTGCCCTTGGCGTCAGCGACCGTACCGCGCGCATCGATGCCGAAGGCATGGAGCACCACGTCAGCCAGGAAACCCTGGACGTCATGCAGCGCTTCGCGCGTGCCCAGGAGCGCCGTAGCTCCTGAGAGGCGCTCTGCTTATCGCACTCCCACCTGCTTCACTCTTGCTTGCTTCAGGTAGCCTTTCAATCGCCGAAGAACGCCCGGGCGGCGGCTTCCGGGTCCGGCTGTCCGCAGATTGCCGAGACCACCGCCGGACCCTGCGCGCCGGCTGCGCGCACCTGGCGGGCGTGCTCGGCCTTGAGTCCGCCGATGGCCACCGCCGGCAGGGGGCTTGCCGCTACCAGTGAGGCCAAGCCGTCGAAGCCGAGCGGCGTGGCGTGGTTCTGCTTGGTGGCGGTGGCGAACACCGGGCCCAGGCCCAGGTAGTCCAGTGCCGCCGGGTCGAGGCGGCTGAGCTGGCCATGGTTTTGTACCGAGAGACCGAGAATGGCCCTCTCGCCCAGGGCGGCCCGGGCAGCGGCCACGTCGCCGTCGTCCTGGCCGAGATGCAGGCCGTCGGCGCCGCTCGCCACCGCCACCGCCAGGCGATCATTGATGATCAGGGGTACGCCGCTGCCGGCGAGCGCCGTCTTCAGGCGCCGCGCCTGGTCGATCAGCTCACCGTCGGAAGCCTGCTTGTCGCGCAGTTGTACGACGGTAACGCCACCGCGTACCGCGGCGACGACGGTTTCCACCAGACCGTGGCGGGCGCAGAGTTCGGGGTCGGTTACCAGATAGAGAGAAAGATCCAGGCGCATGTATCTCACCGCAAGGGATGGGTCATGCCTCGATCATACCTGGCACTCGAGGTGTCGTCAGGGCGCTGGGGCGGCGGCTCCCAAAAAACGGTCCTGCCAGTAGTCGATATGCAGCGGCACGCTGGTGACCTTGCGCCCGCTGCCGGGGGCATGAATCATCTGGCCGTTGCCGCGATAGATACCGACATGGGTGGCCTTGCGCCGGTCGCCGAAGAACAGCAGGTCGCCGGGTTGGGCACGATCGACGGCCGGCAGGGCGCGGTACTGCTCATCGGCGGTGCGCGGTACCTTGATGCCCGCAGAACGATAGGCCATCTCCACCAGGCCCGAACAGTCGAGCCCCTCAGCGGAGTTGCCACCCAGGCGATAGGGGGTGCCCAAGGCACTCTTGGCGGTGGCGAGTATCAAGGCGCGTTCGATGGAGAGGGCATCCGAGCCAGGCCGCGGGTCATGGGTGGCCAGGTCACGGCTGGCGCAGCCGGCCAGCAGCGTCAGTGCCAGCAGGCAGGCCAGATGGCGAAAGAAAGGCCTGGCGTGCTGACTGAAGAATCTCAGTGCAAGCGGGGGCGGCAGGGACGAGATCGGCATCGGCAGTCGCTCTACGCAGCGGTACTTTTCCTACTTTAGCGCGAACCGTGCGCCCATGGCAGCCGCATGTTGCTGGAAAAACGTCGCAGCGATCCGCATCATCGTGGCGACACGCGACAGCATAGGAGAGAGGCAATGAGCTTCAAGGGAGAGCAGCACCCCGGAGTGAAGACACCGACGGCGGATACGCAGGGCTTTCGCCTCAATCACACCATGTTGCGGGTCAAGGACCCGGAAAAGGCGCTGGCCTTCTATACCCGCGTATTCGGCATGCAGGTCCTGCGCCGGCTCGACTTCGAGGAGCTGGGCTTCTCGCTCTACTTCCTGGCCAAGCTGGATGAGGGTGATGCGGTGCCCGAAAACGAGGGTGAGCGGACCGTATGGACTTTCAGCCAGCGGGGCTTGCTCGAGCTGACCCACAACTGGGGTACCGAGACCCAGGAGGACTTCACCTATCACGATGGCAACGCCCAACCCCAGGGCTTCGGCCACATCTGCTTCTCGGTGCCCGATCTCGAGGCCGCCGAGGCTTGGTTCGATGCCAACGATGTCACCTTCGTCAAGCGCTCGGACCAGGGCAAGATGAAGGACGTGGTGTTCGTCAAGGATGTCGACGGCTACTGGATCGAGGTGGTCCAGGCCGATCGCCTGGCGGCGTTGGGGGCTTGAATTTCTCGCCATGAGACGCACCGACGCCGCCCTGTTGGGCGGCGTCGGGGTTACAGTCGTTGCCCGTGCTGAAAGCAGGAACCTGCTGCCATCATCCTTCTTCGGGCAGGCCGCCGAGCTCTTCGATCAGCGCCTTGTAGCCCTCCACCTGATCGCGGAGCGTCTGGGTGATTTCCTCTTCGGGAATGTAGGTCACCGGCATCAGGATGCGCTCCTCGGTGATCTCGATGAAGCGCGGATCCTCGGTGGCCAGTTCCAGGGCTTCGGCCAACCGCTCGACGTGGGCGTCCGGGGTATTCTTGGGCACCATGGCCACGCGGATCTCGGCAGCGTTGACGTCGTAGCCGGCTTCCTGCAGGGTCGGCGCATCGGGGAACGCCACCAGGCGGTCTTCTGCGAGGCTCAACAGTACCGGCATTTCGCCTGTCTCGGCATAGCCGGAATGGGTGCCGCCGCTGTAGGCGAAATCGACATCGCCGGAAAGGATCAGTGGCGCCATGCCGGCACCGCCGGAAGTCGGCACGACGCGCAGGTCGAGCCCTTCCTGCTGGGCGATGTACTGAATGATCATGCGATCCAGCGCGGTCTGGGTGGCATAGCTCATGCCCGGGTTCTCACGGGCATACTCCACCAGTTCTTCCCAACTGTTACCGAATGGGCGGTCCTCGCCGGTGACGATGGCCGATTGTCCAAGGGTCACGCCGGCCACATAGCGGAAGTCGTCCAGCTCATAGTTCGCCTCGCTGGAGAGCGGGCCGAAGGTAATGGTCATCGAGGTGCCGAAGACGAAGGTGTAGCCCTCGTCGCGGCTGTTGGTCAGGCGGGCCAGGGCCACGCCGCCGCCGGCGCCCGGTTGGTTGACCACGTTCACCGGCTGGCCGAGTTCCTCGGCAAGAATGTCGGCCAGCACGCGGGCCTGGATGTCGGTGCTGCCGCCAGCGCCCCAGCCGACCACCATGGTCAGCGGCTTGGTGGGGAAGTCATTGGCCTGGGCCAGGCCGGCGGTGCCGAAGACCATGGCCGAGGAGAGCAGAACAGTTCCCAGTAGTTGTCTTTTCATGATGTCGATCCTCTGGATTGCGTTGTTGTGGTTGGTGGTGCCGCCGGGAGATGCCGGCAGCGGGATCATGTGCGTGGAGACAAGCGAGTGCGTCGCCATTGGCGATAGCCGCTCCAGGACAAGTGAAGTACCAGCAGGGCCGTGAAGATGACGAAGACCAGGGCAATCGGCCTGTTGAGCAGGATGCCGATGTCGCCGCCTGAGAGGATCACCGATTGGCGCAGGTTCATTTCCAGCATGGGAGTGACGATGAAGGCGACCAGGAAGGTGACGAAGGAGTAGTCGAACTTCTTCAGGAAGTAGCCGAAGATCGCGAAGGCGAACACCGTGATCAGGCCGAAGGTGCCGTAGCCCTGGACCTGGATCCCTGCCAGGCACAGGAAGATCACCACCGGGATCACGATATGCGGCGGTACGCTGGTGACCTTGGCGAAGATGCGCAGGCCGTACCAGCCCACCGCCAGCATCAGCACGCTCGCCACGATCATTCCCGAGAACAGCGTGAAGAGCATCTGCGGATGGTCGCGCAGCATCAGCGGCCCCACCTGAATGCCGTGGATCATGAAGGCACCTACCAGCAGCGCCGCCGATACGCTGCCGGGGATCCCGAGGCCGAAAAGCGGGATGTAGCTGGCCGGGATCACCGCATTGTCGGCAGATTCGGCGGCGGCGATGCCGTTGGGGTTGCCCTTGCCGAAGCTGTCCGGGTCCTTGGCAGTGCGCTTGGCCAGCCCATAGGCCATGAAGGCTCCCACCGACGGACCCAGTCCCGGCAGGGCGCCGACGAAGGCCCCCACGCCGGTACTCCTCAGGATGGTCGGTAGGGTGCTCTTGAACTCCTGATAGGAGAGATCGTCATCGCTGTCCTTGCCCAGCTTGATCACGCTGGCGCCCTTGTTGCGACGATACGCGTCGAGCTGCACGAACATCTCGGCCAGGGCCAGGGTGCCGATCACCAGCGGCAGGATCGGCACGCCCTCCATCAGTTCGGCATAGCCGAAGGTCAAGCGCGACGCCCCGGTCTCCGGATCGAGCCCCACGGTGCCGAGCACGACACCCATGCCGCCGGCAGCCAGCCCCTTGAGGAAAGAGCCGCCCGCCATACCGGCAATGAACACCAGGGCGAAGAGCAGAATGGCGGCCAGTTCATAGGGGCCGAACTTGAGTGCCACCGAAGCGAAGGGTATGGCCACTGCGATCAGCAGCAGGGTGGCCAGCAGGTCGCCTATCACTGATGCCAGCAGACCCACCTTGAGCGCCTTGCGAGGCTTGCCGGCGCTCGCCATGGGGTAGCCGTCCAGGCAAGTGGCGGCAGAAGAAGGTTCGCCCGGCGTGTTGAGCAGGATGGCCGAGACCGCGCTGCCTGCGGCGGTGCCCTTCGAGAGGCCGATCAGAAAGGCGATGGCGGCATAGGCCGACATGTAAAACGTCAGCGGAATGGCGATGGCGATGGCCACCGCACGATTGAGCCCTGGAATTACACCGACGATGTAGCCGAGCAGCACGCCGCCGAGGATGACGGCAATGGACTCGTAGTGCAGGGCGGCCGCAAAAGAGGCAAGAATGGCATCGAACCCGATCATCTCACACCACCCCGATGCGCATCAGGTGCGCGGTCAGTACATAGAGGCATGCGGCGGGAATGGCGGCGGTCAAGACCACCACGTGCCAGCGGCGCTCACCCAGGATCAGCAGCAACCCGGCGATCAGGGCCGGGGCGACCCAGGTGAGCGGAAAACGGTCGACCAGCACGATGAAGCCCAGCACATAGAGAAACGGCCACGTCTGGTGCCAGAGGTGGCCGATCTCGGGAAGGCGAGCGAAGGGCTGGCGCTGGCGGATCAGGGCGACGGCACTCAGCAGGGCGAGAGCGGCGGCGCAGGCCAGCATCACCCAGGCCCCCAGGGTGGCCAGGGTACGCGGATGCATGCCAACGGCGAAACCGCGACCGCCATATGCGGGAATGATCCAGACCAGCAGTAGCCCCGCGATGGCGGTGACACCCAGCCCCGACCAGAAATTCATGCGTATTACGGAAGGTTTTTCGGTCATTTTGTTTTTGAAGCGCCGATTCGGTAACTGAAGGGGAATATCTGTTAAGGCCTGGCAACGATTGAAACAATTGGTGGATGTGGTGGGATTTAGCGCTGCGTTGCACTCTGATGCACTTTCTGCGAACGTAAGTGCATCAGACTGCACCACTTCGCTTGGCGCCCTGGGAGCTACAGATGAATGATGACTTCGTCGCCAACTTGCGCCTGCTGTGCAGCTACTACCCCTCCATTGCTGAAGTATGTCGTCGGCTGGAGATCAATCGCGCCCAGTTCAACCGCTACCTGAAAGGTCGCTACCGACCCCGGCATGCCGCCATGCAGCGGCTGTGCGCTTTCTTCGGGGTAGAGGAGCACGAGCTCTACCTGCCCCATGAAAACTTCGTCACCCTGGTGCAGGCGGGAAGAATACCGAACGAATCGTCACGTCGGGCGGGAGTCAGCTGGCCGGACGAGCTGCTCTATCGTGGTCGTGAGGGGATGTCGCGTTACCTGGGGCGCTACTTCGAGTACTACCATTCGATGTCGCAGCCAGGGCACCTCATCCGCACGCTGGTATGTCTTGAGGAGCGGGACAGCGGCATCGTCTATCAGCGCACCGAGCGCATGCAGGGCACGACCCAGGCCCGGCCTTGCCACAACCTCTACATGGGGGTAGCGGTCAAGCTGGCGGATCGTATCTTCCTGACCGATCACGAAGCCCTCAATGGATATGAAGTGACTCACACCATTCTGTTTCCGACCTTCCAGAGCCAGGTGACGCGGCTTACCGGGCTAAGACTCGGTGTAGCGGACAACAGCGAGCGCATGCCCTGTTGTGTGCGAGTGCTCTTCGAGCGCTTGGATGAACAGGTGGGCCTGCGTCAGGCCCTGTCGCAGTGTGGGCTGCTCTCCCTCGACGACCCCAGTCTGGACGCCGAACTCATCGCTGCGGTGCATAACGACGTGGCCCCGGGAGAGCAGCATTTTCGTGCTCGCCACCAGGGCGAGTTCTAGGCGAAGGCGTAGACATCCATGGCCAGCACCCCTTCCTCCACGCTGTGGTGCAGGCGCTTTGCCTGGTCGCCGGCGCCCATGGCCACCAGCAGCGGCTGGAAGTGCTCGGGTGTGGGGTGGTTGCGCTTGGCCTGGGGCGCGGCTTCCCACGCCAGCAGTGCGTCGCGTTCGCCTGCGGTCAGCTTGCCGTGCACCCAGTCGACGAACTCGCCGACCCAGGCCGGCATCGGCGTACCCTCTACCTGCATCTCGCTCAGGTTGTGGGTCAGGCTGCCGGAGCCGATCACCAGGACGCCTTCAGAGCGCAACACTGCCAGTGTGGCGCCGATCTCCGCCAGGGCCTGATTCGACCAGGTCACCGGCAGCGACAGCGACACCACCGGCACGTCGGCCGTGGGGAACATCAGTGACAGCGGCACCCAGGTACCGTGATCGAGGCCACGTTCGATGGGTATGGCATTGAGCTCACGGGCCAGGCGCATGGCCAGTTCCGGCTCGCCGGGGGCGGGGTACTGGCATTCGTAGAGTGCGCGCGGAAAGCCGCCGAAGTCGTGGATGGTCTCGGGGTGGGCGCTGGTGCTCACCAGCAGGCGCTCGCTGGCCCAGTGGGCCGATATCACCACGATCGCCTTGGGCGAGAGGGTCGGGCCAAGCTCACGCAGGAAATCGTGGGCCGGCCCCGGGGTGAGGGCCAGCATGGGTGAGCCGTGAGAAATAAAGAAGCTGGGTAGCATGGGATGGCTCCTGTGAACGGGGTACGCCTGCCCAGGAGAGGCAGGCGCAGGGTGACTCGAGTGGCTCAAGCGAAGCGGCGATTGAGCACGAAGCTACCGCTGCCGAGGCCTGCTTGCACCAGCAGGGCGATCGCCCAGAACGCCGGGTATTCCCAGCCGCCGCCCGGGTTGGAGAAGACCCAGCCGTTGCCGGCATGCACCCAGACGGCGCCGAGCAGTACCGGGATCAATGCCAGGCTCATCCAGCGAGTGTAGACGCCGAAAATCAGGGCCAGGCCGCCGCCCACTTCGGCCAGGATAGTCAGGTAGGCAACGAAACCGGGCAGGCCGAGCGATTCGAAATAGCCGACGGTGCCGGGCACGGTGAAAACGAATACCTTGAGCAGGCCGTGGGCCAGGGCCATGACGCCGAGCGATACGCGCAGCAGGGCGGTGGCATGAGCCTGCAGGGTGTCGGCACGGGTCAACTGAATAGCTTGAGTGGTCATGGTTGTGATCTCCGTCGGGGGTCGTTGTAAGGGCGAGTTGTGCTTCGATGGCTATCACTCTACCCGAGCCGAATATGGAGATAATCTGCGGTTATTGAACATCACTGTTGCGGTAATTGCGATAATTGGTCTCGCCTACAGGCCCATTTCCCGCTCCCATTCGGGCGGATCCCCCCAGGCCTCGGCCAGGAAGTCGAGCAGGCGTTCGACCTTGGCCGGCAGATGGCGCCGCGCAGGGTAGACGCCGTAGATATCGATGGACACGCTGGCCTCCTCGATCAGCAGCGGCACCAGGCGCCCGCTCTTTATGCTCTCGGTGATCAGGAAACTCGGCTGGTGGGCGATACCCAGCCCGGCCTCGGCGGCCTGTGTCAGCACATCGCCGTTGTTGCTCTCCAGTGGGCCATGGACCGCCAGACGCTGCCCACCCAACTGCCAGTCAGTGCCGCTGGCCGTGCGGTAGCGCAGGCAGCGATGCTCGGCCAGTTCGGCCAGCGTGCGCGGTTCGCCGAAGCGCGCCAGGTACTCGGGCGAGGCGCACGGTATCATGCGGCAGCGCGCCAGGCGGCGAGCCACCAGGCTGGAGTCCGGCAGCTCGCCGATGCGGATGGCGAGGTCGTAGCCTTCCTCCAACAGGTCCACCCGACGGTCGTTGAGGTCGAGGCGTACCTCCAGCGCCGGGTGCTCGACCATGAACCGCGCGATCAGTGGCGAGAGAAAGCGGGTGCCGAAGGACATCGGCCCGTTGACCCGCAGCCTGCCGCACACCTCGGTGCTGCCGGCGCCCAGCTCGGCCTCGGCTTCATCCAGCGCCTGCAGGATGCCCTGGGCGCGGGCCAGGTAGCTCTCGCCGGCCTCGGTGAGATGCAGGCGCCGCGTCGTACGCTGCAGCAGGCGTACGCCAAGGTGGGATTCGAGCTCCATCACCAGCCGCGAGACCCGCGTGCGCGACAGGTCCAAGGCTTCCGCCGCGCGGGTATAACTGCCGAGTTCGGCGACGCGCACGTAGGCGGTCATGGCGTCCAGCAGGTTCATGGTGTCTCCTCGCGCAACTTCAATAACCCGTCATTTCCAGATAGCCGATGCCTCGATTCTCGCCGCTATCGGCATCGCGGGCGATCACTTCGCCTTCCCAGTAGGCCACGCTGGTATCCATCCAGCGCTCGGCATGGGGGGCATCGACGCTCAGGTCGAGCCCGGCGCGGGGAATCGTCAGGCGCCAACGGGTCGGCACCTCGCGCCCCGCCACGCGACGGCTTTCTAGCGGTGTCAGGCCGATTTCGTCCGTCGCCAGTGCAGTGGGCTCGCCCTCGGGGCTGATCCAGGTGCCGGAGCGGTAGTCGCTGCCGCCCTCGCCGCCACCGCGCAGTTGGAAGGCCATCAGCTTGTGGCCGCTTGCCAGGTGCAGCGAAAACCAGTCCCAGCCGCGCTGTTCGGGCCCCAGTAGTTGGCTGCTCCACTCGCGGTCGAGCCAGCCGCGGCCGCTCACCGCACGCGTCTCGCCATCCAGGGTGACCTCGCCTTCGACGCGCCAGAACGGCTGGCTGTAGTACATCGAGCCCTGGCCGTCGGCAGATTTCTGGCTGAAGCCTGCCGCGCCGTGTAGGACCAGCGGCCCTTCTGCGGTGAGCGCCAGGTCATAGCCGAAGCCACCGTGCTCGTCGTCCTGATGCGCCGTCAGCTGCAGCTCGGTGAAGGTGTCGCCTGCGTTCGCCTCGTCGGACGTGTCGTCCGGCGTTTCTATATGGCTGGCCAGCTGCCAGTGGTCGATCCAGGCGCGAAACGGCTCGGCCATCGCGCCCGCTTGGCCCTCTTCATCGGCCGAGTGGCTGCGGGCGAAGCGCTCCGCCACGCGGTGGGTCTCGCCCTGTGAGACCGCCATGTGCGCCATCCACAGCTGATCGGCGGCCCAGGGGCCGGGTGCGGGGCGCTCTTTCGGTGAAGTGAGCGCTTGGCGGAACAGCGTCCACTGCAGTCCCAGGGGCTCGCCGCGCTCGTCTTCGAGGTTGGCGGTGAGGTACCACCACTCGATGCGGTAGTCGGGGTGGGCGGCGTGATCCTCGGGGAAGCGCAGGGTGATGCCGTCATGGGCCTGGGCGAAGTCGCCGGCCTCCTCGCCCAATCCGGCGAAGCCGGCGGTCTGAGTGGGTGGGGTCTCGTCACCGCAGCCCACCAGCGAGAACATGGCCAGCAGAGTGGCCCAAGTGACAATGCGTTTCATGTGGCCTCCTCCGCCAGCAGGGCGCGGGGTGGCGTGCGCCACAGCTTTATTGCCGGCACAGCGGAAGCTATCAGAGCCACGCCCACTGCGGTGGCCAGGGTCAAGGCCATCTCGGCGGGAAAGACATGCAACGGCAGGCGCCAGCCGAAGGCGGCCACGTTGATCACCGCCACCAGCCCCAGCGCCAGCAGCACGCCCAGCGGCAGCGCCATAGCGCCGACGACGAAGGCCGAGCCGCCGAGCTGGGCCAATTGCACCGTCACCAGCCGCTTGCGTGGCACGCCCAGCGCCCACAGCGGGGCCAACTGGCGGCGGCGCTCCCGGGCCTGGGCCAGCAGGCTTGCCAGCAGCGCCAGCGCGGCCACCGCCAGGGTCAGCGCGCTCAGCGCGCGGGTGATGGTGAAGGTGCGTTCGAAGATGCCGGTGGCGATGCGCTTCACCTCGCGCTGGTCCACCAGTTCGTCGCTGCCGATCGCAAAGTGCTGGCGCAATCCCTCTCTCAGCGCTGTCCCGTCGCCATCCGAGGCCAGCACGATGCCGATGGAGCCCGGCGGTGCGGCGAAGCGGCCGGCGAGCTGGGGCGTGGCCAGCAGCACCTCGCCTTGGGTGTTGCCGTAGTCGGGGTAGATGGCGGCTACCGCGAGAGTCTCGTGTCCGCCCGGCGCCATCAGTGTGAGCCGGTCGCCCGGGGCGAGCTCCTCGGCAATGGCGAGCTGTTCGTTGATGAAAGCGGCCTCGCCCGCGGCAAAAGCCTGCCAGGCGGTGTCGCGTCCGGCCTGGGTCGTCAGCAGCGGCCAGCTTGGGATCAGCGTCGCCCCGGGCGTGATACCGTAGACGCTCACCGGCAGCGCCAGCTCGCGAGTTTCCTCACCACGCCCCACGGCAAGCAGGGTGGCCTCGCTGCGGCGGGTGGGCAGCAGCTCGGTGACCTCGTCGTGCTCGGCCAGCCAGGCGTGAATGTCGTCGTGCTGCTCGGCGGGCGGGCGCAGGTAGAAGTCCGCCACCAGGCGCTGGTCGAGCCAGTCGAGGAAGGTCAGGCGGAAGCCGCCGACCATGCTGCTCACGCCCAGGTTGGCGGAGAGCGCGATCAGCAGCGCCATCATGGCCAGTGCCAACCGTGGCAGCTGCAGCTGAAGGTCGGCCAGCGCCCACTGGGCCAGGGGGCGGCGGCGCAGCAGGCGAGCGAGCCCGGCCAGCAGCAGGGCAATCAGCGGCGGTAGCAGCAGTGCACTGGCCAGCAACAGGGCGCCGACCAGGCCGAAGCCGGCCAGCAGCCCCTCTCCCGGTGGCTGGCGCAAAAGCCATGCCCACAGCGCCAGGCCACCCAGGGCGACCGCACCGCCAGCCATGCTCATTACCTTGAGCTGGCGATAAAAACCGGCGCGCCAGGCCTGGGCTTGGCCCAGCCCCAGCACGCTGAGCGTTGCCGCCCGCCACAGCACGCCGCTGCCGGCCAGCAGCAGCCCGCCAAGGGTCACGGCCAGCCCACCCAGCCAGTAGTGCCAGGGCAGGTTGAGGGTCACCGCCACGTCGGCGCCATACAGGCTGCCCAGGGTGGCGGCTACATCGGGCAGCAGCACGCGCGCCAGCCACACGCCGCTGACGATACCGGCCAGGGCACCGATGACACCCAGCAGCACAAGCTCCAGGGCGAGCAGCCCGACCAGCCCGCGCCCTGAGACGCCCAGCGCCCGCAACGTCCGCAGCAACCCCAGGCGCTGCTCCAGGGCCAGACCCAGCGCCGCCTGCACGATGAACAGCCCCACCACCAGGGCGAGCAGGGCCATGGCGCTGAGGTTGAGATGGAAGCTCTCGGTGAGCTGGCCGGGCGAGACCAGCGTGGCCGCCCGGGTCAGCACTAGTCCTTCGGGGGCGTGTTCGAGTGTGCCGGGAGCTGTGACCAATCGCGACAGCCGTTCGCCGCTGTCGAGCAGTGCCGCGGCGGCGGCGATATCCATTACCAGGGTGCCGGGCGGCAGCGCTGGAGCCAGCGTCAGCGGTGGCAGCCGGCCCTCTGCCAGGCGTGGCTCGGCGCCAGGAGCCTCGCGGTGGCTCACGCCCAGGGCGGGTAGGGTATCCGGGGCTGCCCGGGTCTGCCACGGCGGGCTGAGAAAGGCGGTTAATTCGCTGGTGCTGCCTGCCGAGGCGAAGGCGTTGTCGCCGGGCAGGGTGAAGGGTTCGATGCCAATCACCGTCAGCCGGGTGCCGTCCGGTGCTTCGATGGTGCCTTCCAGCAGCGGCGAGACGGGCAGGCCGGCTCGGCGCAGGCGCAAATAGTCGTCGCGGGTCAACGGTTCGCCGTCGCGCCGTTCCAGGCGGTCGAGCCCGGTGGTGAACAGCGCCTCGGCACGGGCGTAGCTGTCGCGGGCCGAGGCGTTGATTGCCTGTACGCCGCTCCATAGGGCGCTGGCCACCCATAGCCCGAGCAGCAGCATGGCAAGCTGGCCGGGGTGACGCTTGTAGTGGGAGAGCAGGGTGGCGAAGGCAGTCAGCATCAGCGGCGGCTCGGCTCTCGTTCTGTCCTTTCTACTGCATGGGCCGGGTCAAGCCGGCCATGGGTCAGGCGCAGGCAGCGGTTCAGCGGCGCCGCCACCCGGGGACTGTGGGTCACCATCAGCAGGGCGCTGCCGGCCTCTCGAACCAAATCCAGCAGCAGTTCGAGCACTTCGTCGGCAGTGGTCTCGTCGAGGTTGCCGGTGGGCTCGTCGGCCAGCAGCAGGGCGGGGCGCGGCGCCAGCGCCCGGCCGATGGCAAGGCGCTGCTGCTGACCACCGGAGAGCTGCTCGGGGTAGCGCCGCTCCAGGCCGGCCAGCCCCAGTCGCTGCATGAGATGCGCTGACCAGTCAGGCTGCTCGCGCCCGGCTAGCCGAGCCTGCAGGCGCAGGTTGTCGATGACGTTCAGGCTCGGTACCAGGTGGAACTGCTGAAACACCAGGCCCAGGCTATCGCGGCGCAGCCGGGCGCGGGCCGGCTCGTCCAGCGTAGGGATCGAACGGCCGGCAACGAGTACCTCGCCGGCATCCGGCAGGTCGAGCCCCGCCGCCAGGTGCAGTAGCGTCGATTTGCCGCTGCCGGACTCGCCCATCAGCGCCAGGCTCTCGCCGGCCCGCAGCTCGAGGTCGACGCCTTCCAGCACCGCAAGCGGCCCCTGGGGCGTGGCGTAGGTCTTGTGAACCTGGCGAAATTCGAGCATGGCGGCTCCCGTCGGCGTCGCGGCGATGATGCCATGGTCGCAGAGTATCCAACCAAGGCAGCGAGTAACTTACCATGACCACACGGCCTGGTGTCGTCAGGGCGGAACCGAGGGGAAGTGGGAAGTGACCGTCACGGTATCCATGCATTTCGTCAACGAGCTGTTTCGCGGGGTGCCTGAAAGCGAGGCGGCCCGCGCCGCCTGTCTCGCCCAAGCGGGAATCTCGCCGTTCCTGCTCGCCGCCCCCCATGGGCGGGTCACCGTGGAGCAGTTCGCTACCCTCTACCGCTCGCTGGTCAATAAGTGCGACGACGAGACGCCGGGGTTCTTCGCTCGGCCGCTGAGGAGCGGCACGCTCAAGCTGCTCTGCCTCAGCGTACTGGAGGCGCCCACGCTGAAAGTGGCATTGCACCGCTACACACTGTTCTTCCGCATCGTGCTGGACGACTTCGGCTATGAATACAGCGTGGAGAATGGGCTGGCGCGGGTAGCACTGGTGGAGCACCGGCCGCCGATGGGCAGCCGCATTCTGGTGCATGAGCTGATGCTGAAGCTGTTCCACGGCATCAGCTCGTGGATGATCGCGCGCAAGATTCCACCGGTGATGATGGAGTGTGCCTACGCCCAGCCCGCCCATAGCGCCGACTATCTCTACTTCTACCCGGGCAAGGTGAGTTTCCAACGGCCGCAGACCGCCATCTACTTCGACGCGGCACTGCTCGAGCAGCCGATCCGCCAGACCAAGAAGCACCTGGGCGCCTTCCTGCGACGGGCGCCGGCCGACTGGTTCTACGTCTCCTTCGAGGACCGCATGGTGTCGCACCGGGTGCGTGAGCATCTGTCGCGCCACCTGGCCACTTCGGGCGGCGTGCACGACGTGGCGCGAGCGCTGCATATGTCGGTGCGCACGCTGTCGCGGCGGCTGG
Organism: Halomonas sp. A29; assembly: GCF_046723295.1. Classification (NCBI taxonomy): domain Bacteria; kingdom Pseudomonadati; phylum Pseudomonadota; class Gammaproteobacteria; order Oceanospirillales; family Halomonadaceae; genus Halomonas; species Halomonas sp. A29. The sequence goes on along the minus strand of NZ_JAXQPR010000013.1, from coordinate 57,243 downwards.
CCGCCGAGGGCACCCACTTCCAGGCGGTGAAGGATGAGTTCCGGCGCGACTTCGCGATTCAGGCTCTGACCCGTTCCGAACGGCCGCTTCTCACCATTGCCGATGAGTTGGGCTTTCAGGACCTGGCCTGCTTCAGCCGCGCCTTCAAGGCGTGGACCGGCAACTCGCCTGCCGCCTATCGGCGGGCGATCGCATCTCCGCAGCCTGCCTGATTCAGGCCGGCTCGATTTTGGCCTGGTCGCGTGCCAGCTCCTCACGCCGGGTCCAGCGACGATAGAAGAGGGTGGCAAAGGTCGAGTTGATGACGATGAACAGCGAATACATGACCGGCATCAACAGGATGAGCTGCTGGGTTTCACCAGCGAACGTCATGATCACGATCAGCGCCGCCAGGGGGCCATTCTGAATTCCGGTTTCCAGCGACACCGTTCTGGCTTTCTGTGGATTGAGCCGCAGTACCCGGGAGAAGAGGTAGCCGAAGGCGAAGCCGATCAGGCCGACCAGAATGACGGCGGCATACACTTCCCAGCCGGTCTCGGCCAGCAGACGCCAGTTCCGGGGTACCCAGGTCACCACCAGGAAGAGGATGACGATGGCGCCGAGAATCCCCCCCATCAGTTCGATGACGGCACCGATATTGGAATTCTTGCGACGCAGCCACATGCCGATCAGGGTGGGGATCAGCAGCACAAAGAGCAGCCGGGCGATCTGATCCGGCGGGATGCGGAAGGCGTCATCGATGCCCTGGGTGTAGAACTCCATCAGCAGCGGCACCATGATGAAGCCGGCCAGGGTGGAGCAGATGGTCATCATGATGCTCAAGCTGAGCAGGCTTTTGGAAAAATAGGCGAAGATGTTGGAGGTCGTACCGCCGGGCATGCAGCCGATCAGCACCAGGCCCACCGTTTGCTCAGGCGTCAGGTTCAGCACGCGTGACAACGAGAAGGCGATCAACGGCATCAGCATGTACTGGGAGGCAAAACCCACCCCCACTGCCTGCGGATGGCGCAAGGCCAGCCTGAAATCCTTGAAGGTCAGCGATGACCCCATGCCAAACATGATGATCACCATCATGATGGACAACAGACTCTCTTCCAATGGACTCAGCATGCATTAGGCTCCCACGTTATTTTTATCGACACCGATACAGCCATCGATGAGAGGTCAATTGCCAGCGGCTGCGGCTCGCACTTCCTTGCGCAGTACCTTGCCAACCGGTGTCTTGGGTAATTCGTCCCAGAACACGACTTTCTTGGGCACCTTGTAGGCCGCCAGCTCCTTCTTGCAGTGCGCGATGACATCCTTCTCGGTGATGCTCTCATCACGCAAGACCACATAGGCATGGACGGCTTCACCGGTCTGAACGTCGTCGACCCCGATCACTGCGGACTCCTGAACCTGCGGAATGCGGGCGATGCAGTCCTCGACTTCATTGGGGTAAACGTTGAAGCCGCTGACCAGGATCATGTCCTTCTTGCGATCGACGATGCTGAAATGGCCGTCTTCGGTCATGACACCGATGTCGCCGGTGTAGAACCAGCCCTCCTTGAGGGAGTTGGCGGTTTCTTCCGGGCGATTCCAATACCCCTTCATCACCTGGGGGCCACGCACGATGATTTCACCCGGCTCACCGATCGCTACCGGCTCGCCCTGATCATCGACGATGCGTACATCGGTATCCGGGGCGGGTATGCCGATGGAGTCCGGGCGCTCCTTGCCGATGGGGTTGAAACAGATGACAGGGGAAGTTTCCGTCAGTCCGTAACCTTCGACGATGGGGCTGCCCACCACAGTGCGCCAACGCTCGGCGACCGCCTTGTGCAGGGCGGTACCTCCCGCCAGCGCCACCTTCATGGATCGAGGCGGGTAGACGGTGAACCACTCCTCGTTCAACAGGGCGTTGTAAAGGGTGTTGACCCCCGAGATCCAGGAAATGTCGTAGTTGTCGAAAGCTCGCTGGCAGTTCTGGATTGGGCGTGGATTGGGCACCAGAACGTTGTGCGCGCCCTTGTGGTAGAAGGCCAGCAGGTTAACGGTGAAGGCAAAGATGTGATAGATCGGCAGGGCCGTCAGGATGCACTCCTTGCCCGGCTCGATGTGGCCACCGGCGACCGAATCGACCTGCTCCAGATTGCTGATCAGGTTGCCGTGGGTCAGCTCGGCGCCCTTGCTGACCCCCGTGGTGCCCCCCGTGTATTGCAACAAGGCGGTGTCCGAGCGGGTCAAGTGCTGCCAGTACTGGCGAACGTCGATACCGGCAGCGGCCTTGGCTTCCCGTCCCTTTTTCAAGGCTTGATCGATGGTATCGACATCCAGCCGATGGGCGGGAATCGCCCGGTTCCAGTATTTGAGCACCAGCTTCAACACCCCTTTCACGACGGGCGGAAACCACTGGGCAACGGAGGTCACCACCACCTGCTTGATGCCCGTGCTTTCAATGATGGCCTCCAGCTTGTCGACGAACATATCGACGATGACCAACGCTTGGGCACCGCTGTCGTTGAACTGATGCTCCATTTCCCGCTTGGTATAGAGCGGATTGACGTTCACCAGGACACAGCCGGCCTTGAGGACACCGAAGGCCACCACGGGCAGCGTCAAACAGTTGGGCATCTGCACGGCCACGCGGGCGCCGGTCTCCAGCTTGACGCACTCGCGCAGATAGACGGCGAAGGCATCCGACAACTCGTCGACTTCGGCATAGGTCAGGCTGCCGTTCATGCCGTTGGGCATGCAGGTGGTGAAGGCGAGCTGCTGGCGGTAATGCTGCCCGGCTGCCTGGATCAGTGCTGGCAGGTTGTCGTGCAAATGGTGGTTGGCAGAGGCTTCATCGGCATCAGGGCGGACGGCGAGGTAATGGCTCATCCAGGGTTTGTTATCGTAATACTGAACGTTCGACATGAATGGCCTCTCGTGAGTGGCCTGGTTGCTGCGCAAAGCGGTGACCCCCGACCCGACGACAGCGACACAGACCCTTATTATTAACTTCTTACAGTAACCAGCTCTGCTGTTGAACAACAGTTGAATAGCAGCAGTCCAGGGCCGCTGGCTTCAGCGTTGGCGCTCGATCAACAGCGCGATGCCCTGGCCACCGCCGATGCACAGCGTGATCAGCCCGTAGCGGCCGCCGGTGCGCTCCAGTTCGGCCAGCGCCTTGATGGTGAGGATGGCGCCAGTGGCGCCGACGGGATGTCCCAGCCCCACTGCGCCGCCGTTGGGGTTGAGCCGCTCGGCGGGAAAGTCCAGTTCCTGGGCCACTGCCATGGCCTGGGCGGCGAAGGCCTCGTTGGACTCGATCACGTCGATATCGGCAATGGAGAGACCCGCCTCGTCGAGGCAACGGCGCACGGCGGGAATCGGCCCCAGGCCCATCACGCTCGGTTCGACTCCCGCAGTGCTGGCGCAGATCAGTCGGGCGCGCGGTGTCTGGCCGCGGCGGCTGGCCTCGTCGGCGTGGGCCAGCACCAGGGTAGCGGCGCCGTCGTTGATGCCCGAGGCATTGCCGGCGGTAACCACGCCCTCCTTGGCGAAGGCGGGCTTGAGCCGGGCGAGATCTTCCAGCGTGACGCCTTCACGTACGTGCTCGTCACGGTCGAACTGTCGCTCGTTCTTACCCTCGCGCACCGTGACCGGCACGATCTGTTCATCGAAGCGGCCCTCGGCGATGGCACGGGCGGCCTTTCGGTGGCTCTCCAGGGCGAAGCGATCGATCTCCTCGCGGCCGAGCCCGCAGCGCTTGGCGATGTTCTCCGCGGTCACGCCCATGTGGCCGCTGCCGAAGGGGTCGCTGAGCACGCCGAGCGTCAGGTCGGTGACGTTGGCGTGACCCATGCGCAGGCCGTTGCGCGCCTGGGGCGGCAGCAGGTAGGCGCCGCGGCTCATCGACTCGGCGCCGCCGGCCAGCGCCAGACGGCTGTCGCCGAGCACGATCTGCTGGGCGGCAGAGAGGATCGCCTGCACGCCTGAGCCGCACAGGCGGTTGACGTTGAACGCCGCCGCGCCTTCGGGCACGCCGGATTCCAGCGCAATGTGGCGGGCCAGGTAGGCGTCCTGCGGCCCGGTGGTAATGATATGGCCGTAGACGGCGTGGTCGATCTCGCCAGCCTCGACGCCGGCACGAGTCAGCGCCTCGCGGGCGGTAATGGTGCCCAGCTCATGCGGGGCGAGCCCGGCCAGGCTGCCGCCGAAGCTGCCGATGGCGGTGCGCGCACTGCCGAGAATGACGACGGAATCGAGCCGCATGGAGTTCTCCTCTCTTCCTGAATTAGCCTTCTTGAATTGCCGCGAGCAAGCGATCAGGCGGCGTCGCTCTTGCCGAGCAGCGAACGAGCGATCACTTCCTTCATGATTTCCGAGGTGCCGGCGTAGAGGGTCTGTACGCGGGCATCCAGATAGAAACGCGAAATCGGGTATTCCCGGGTATAACCATAGCCGCCGAACAGCTGCAGGCAGGCGTCGATGGTGCGGCACTGCATCTCGCTGAGTTGCAGCTTGAGGATGGCGGCGTCGGTGCTGCTCATCTCGCCGCGGCGGTACTTGGTCACGCACTGCTCGAAATAGGCGCGGCCCATGTCGATCTGCGCACGCACTTCGGCCAGGGTGAAGCGGGTGTTCTGGAAGTCGCCCACGGCGCGGCCGAAGGCGCGGCGTTCACGCACATAGTCGAGGGTCAGCGCCAGCGCCCCCTCCATGGCGCCCAGCGCCTGGGCTGCCACGCCGAGGCGCTCGCGGGGCAGCTCCTGCATCAGGTAGGCGAAGCCGGCGCCGGCCTCGCCGAGCAGGGCGTCTGCCGGCAGGCGCAGGTCATCGAAGAACAGCTCGGCGGTGTCGCTGGTATGCTGGCCGATCTTCTTGATTGGCTGGCCGCGGGAGAAGCCGGCAAGCGTGGTGTCGACCAGAAACAGCGACACACCGCGAGCACCGGCGGCGGGGTCGGTCTTGGCGCAAACGATCACCAGGTCGGCCACCTGACCGTTGGTGATGAACAGCTTGCTGCCGTCCAGCCGCCACCCCGTTTCGGTACGGCTGGCGCGGGTCTTCATCGCCGCCAGGTCGCTGCCCGCGCCGGGCTCGGTCATGGCGATGGCGCCGATGGCCTCGCCGCTGGCCATGGCAGGCAGCCAGCGCTCGCGCTGGGCCGGCGTGGCGATGTGCAGCAGGTAGGGCATCACGATGTTGGCGTGAATGTTATAGGCGCTGGCCAGGCCACCGAAGCCCTGGCGCGAGATCTCCTCCAGCGCCAACTGGACGATGGCGAAGTCGGCGCCGCTGCCGCCTAGCTCATCAGGCAAATCGATGCCCAGCAGGCCGGCCTCGCCGAGCTTTGTCCACAGCGAGCGCGGCATTTCACCGGCGGCCTCCCACGCCTCGTAGTGGGGCGCCACTTCCTGCTCGAGGAAGCGGCGGATGGTGTCGTGGAACAGCGGCGTCAGGTCGTCTTGCGGTGCCGTCATGGGTCAGCTCAGCTCCTTGCGCAGGTGGCGCTTGAGAATCTTGCCGGCGGTGCTCTTGGGCAGGGTCTCCGCGAACAGGATGCGCTTGGGTACCTTGTAGGGCGCCATGTGGGCCTTGGCATGGGCGATCAGTTCCTCTTCGCTCACTTCCATACCCTCCTTGGTGACCACCACGGCGGTGAGCGCCTCGATCCACTTCGCGTCGGGCAGGCCCACCACGGCGACCTCGGAGACGGCAGGGTGCTTGAACAGGCCCTCCTCCACCTCGCGGCTGGCCACCACCACGCCGCCGGTGTTGATCACGTCCTTGATGCGATCGACGATGTAGAGATAGCCCGCTTCGTCGAAGTAGCCCACGTCGCCGGAGTGGAACCAGCCGCCGGTGAAGGCTTCCTCGCTCATCTCGGGCTTGTTCCAGTAGCCGGTAAGCAGCTGCGGTGAGCGGTGGACGATTTCGCCGTGCTCGCCGGCCGGCACGTCGTTCATCTCCAGATCGACGATGCGCGTTTCCACCGTGAGGATGGGACGGCCCGCCGATGCCGGACGTTCGGCATGCTCCTCGGGGCGCAGTACGGTGGCCAGCGGAGCGATTTCGCTCTGGCCATAACAGTTGTAGAGCCCCACGCCGGGCAGGCGTTGCTGCAGCTCTTCCAATACCGGCACCGGCATGATCGAAGCGCCGTAGTAGGCCTTCTTCAGCGTGGAGAGGTCGAAGGTGTCGAAGTCGGGATGACGCAGCAGGCTGATCCACACCGTGGGCGGGGCGAAGAACGAGGCGATGCCCTCGGCGGCGATCTGCGCCAGGCAGTCGTCAGGCAGCGGCGCCATGCGCAGGTGCACCGGAGCACCCAGCAGCAGTGCCGGCATCAGGAACACATGCATCTGCGCCGAATGGTAGAGCGGCAGGGCGGCCAGCATCGGCTCGTCGCCCTTGATGTCGAGCTCCACCATGCAGGCCATGTACTCGGCGAGCAGCGCCTGGTGGGTCATCATCGCCGCCTTGGGCGCTGCCGTGGTGCCCGAGGTGTAGAGCAACTGGGCCAGGCTGTCGGCTGCGACGGCCACGTCCGGCTCACTATCATCGCTGGCTACGTCGAGGGCCACTTGCAGTACGTCGAAACCTGTCTCGCCTTCAGTATGCAATGTGCCGGAAAGCGTGAGGCCAAGCCCTTCGCTCGCCTTGGCCACGTTCTCGGCCAGGCTCGTGTCGCTGAGCAGCCCAGTCGCGCCGGACTGCTCGAGGATGTAGCGCAGCTCGTCGGCGCTCAGCGCGAAGTTGACCGGCACGTGCACCAGGCCGGCGCGGGTAGCGGCCAGCCAGGCAATGGCGTAGGCGTCGGAGTTCTTGCCGTAGGCGGCCAGGCGGTCGCCCGGCGTCAGGCCCGCTTCCAGCAGGCGATTGGCGACCCGGTTGACCGCCCGGTTCAGTTCATCGTAGCTCCAGCGCCGGCCTTCGAAGGCCAGCGCCAGCTTGTTGCCATGCTTGCGTGCGCTGCGGCTGAGCGCGGCGCCGATGGTGTTCTGCTGAATCCTCATCTCATCCTCCTGTTCAAGCGCCGTTGACCAGGCGACACTGGCTTTCGGAAAGCGGGCGGAAGGCTTCTTCGGCGGGAATGGTGCGCACCACGCGGAACAGGTCGTCCTCGTTCTGCGACTCTTCCGGCGTCTTCACCTCGACCAGGTACATGTCGTGCACCATGCGGCCGTCCTCGCGGATATAGCCGCCGGTGGCGAAGATGTCGTCGATCGGCGTTGCCGCCATCTGTTGGCGCACGGCCTGGGCTTCGTCGGTACCGATAGCATCGACGGCCTGAAGGTAGTGCAGGGTGCTGGAGTAGAGTCCGGCGTGAACCATGGTCGGCATGCTGCCGGTGCGCTCGCGGAAGCGCTCGGCCCAGGCGCGGGTCTCGTCGTTGAGGTCGTAGTACCACGCCTTGGTGAATTGCAGCCCCTGGGCAGCATCGAGGCCGATGCTGCGCACGTCGGTACTGAACAGGACCATGCCGGCGAGCACCTGGCCCGCCTGGGTGATGCCGAACTCACCAGCGGTGGTGATGGCATTGATGGTGTCGGAGCCGGCATTGTTGAGCGCAATCACATCGGCGCCGGAGGCCTGGGCCTGCAGCAGGAACGAGGAGAAGTCGCTGCTGGGGAAGGGGTGGCGCGCCTTGCCCACGATGCTTCCACCGTTCTCGGTAACCACCCGCTCCACGTCGCCTTCCAGCGCGTGGCCGAAGGCGTAGTCGGCGCTCAGCAGGTACCAGTTCTTGTGGCCCTCCTGGGTGATCGCCTTGGCGGTGCCGTTGGACATCGCCCAGGTGTCGTAGACCCAGTGGATATGGTTGGGCGAGCAGCTCTCGTTGGTCACGCCGGAGGAGACGGCACCGTTGACCAGCCCCAGGCGATTCTCCTCTTCCAGCAGGCGCACGGCGGCCAGGGTGACGGAAGAGGCCACCAGGCCGGTGACCATGTCGACGTTGCGTTGGTCGATCCACTCGCGAACCACACTCGAGCCTACGTCGGGGCTGTTGCGGTCGTCGGCACTGAAAACCTCGATGCTGGCGCCGGCCACGCTGCCGCCCACATCCTCGATGGCCATCTGAATGGCGTCCAGGCCCAAGGGGCCGATGGGGTCGCGGTAGGGGCCCGACATGTCGGCCAGGTAGCCGATGCGGATCTCGTTGTCGGTTATTTCGGCCTGTACTGCCTGGCCGGCGAGCATGATGGAGGCGGCGAGCGCACCCAGGGCGAAGCGGCGTGTCGATGTCATAGTGTGGCCTTTTGATTGTTTTCTTGTGTTTGGCGTTAAATGCGCGTCTGTGGATAAACCTGTGCGTAATTTGGTGAACTTTTGTGCAAAGGATGTGGGTTGCCTGTGAGAGGCCTGCTGGCCCTTGGCATGCCCGTTCATGGTAGAAAGAAAGCGGTTGGGCAGGTTTACGCTTCGCGCCACAGTATTTGCATTTCGTGCCAATCTTTCTCGCGAGAAGACCGGTTAAGACTTTAGTAAATGCTCGTGAGGCGCAGAGCGTGAAAGGAGAGTGCGGAAGAACGGGTAGAGGTGTGGCGAAGCTGCGGCAAAGAGCTTTGTGAGCGGATATGACGAATCGTGCCAGGTGAAATGGCGATCGAAGGCGGGAGGAGGAGGCAGGAACGGAGAACTAGGCCCTCCGCTCCTGTGGTTGCCAGGATGTAGGGCTACCTGTTGCCAGCCCAGACGGCTACACCCTGGGTTTCGACGTAGACGGCATAGAGCGACTGGCTGGCAGTCATGAACAGGCGGTTGCGCTTGGGGCCACCGAAACAGACGTTGGCGCAGGGCTCCGGTAGGTGGATCTTGCCGATGAGGGTACCGTCGTCGGCATAGACATGTACGCCATCATGATCGTCGGCATCGAAAAGCCCACCGAAAATGGCACCACACCAGAGGTTGCCGTCCATGTCCACGGCCAAGCCGTCGACGAAGCCCGGCCCGACCTCGGCGAACTGACGCTCGTTGGCCAGGCGGGTGCCGTTGTCCACGACGTCCCACATCAGGATCTGATGGGGATGCCCGGGCGTGTGGGTACCTCCTGTGTCGGAGACGTAGAGGCGGGAGTAGTCCGGGGAAAAGGCGATGCCGTTGGGCTTCTCTACCTCGGCCATCTTCTCCAGTCGGCCGCTGTCAGGATCGATGCGGTAGACGGCTTCGGGTAGCTCGAAGTCGGCGATATGGCCTTCATAATGCATCAGGATGCCGTAGCCCGGATCAGTGAACCAGATGCCGCCGTCGGGGTGCACGATGATGTCGTTGGGGGCATTGAGTGGCTTGCCCTCGAACTCATCGGCGAGCACGGTGATGGTGCCGTCGTGCTCGGTACGGGTCACGCGGCGCGTGTCGTGTTCGCAGGACAGCAGCCGCCCTTCGCGGTCCCGCGTGTTGCCGTTGGAATAGTTGGAGGACTCGCGGAAGACGCTCACCTCTTCGGTATCCTCGAGCCAGCGCATCTGCCGGTTATTGGGAATATCGCTCCAGACGAGAAAGCGGCCGTCACCGAAATAGACCGGCCCCTCTGCCCAGCGGAAGCCGGTGGCCAGGCGTTCTACCGCCGCATTGGCCAGGCGGTAGGCACCGAAGCGCTCGTCGATGACTTCGATGGCCGGGTCGGGGTAAGACACGGGTGAGCCATCCCAGGGTCGCTCCTGAGCGATCAGCTCACCAGGCTTGAATGCCGCCGTGGCACCTGCGGCGGCGGCCACGCCAAGAAAGGTGCGGCGGGACAGCGACACAGAGGCCCTCTCGCCATCGTGCTGGGTATCGTCATGCATGCTTCATCCTCCCCTCTGTCTTGTTGTGTAGGGTTCTGGGTGTCGATTGCGATGAGAGGCTTACCAGCTTAGTCGCGCCTACCGCTGTTTGCGCATGTAGGCTCGCTTTCGGGTAGACAAGAACGAAAAAGGCGCCCCCTTTCGGGTGGCGCCTCGTCCATCATGAAATAACTCTTTTAGTGGCTATGGCCGTGACCATGGTCGTGATCGTGATCGTGACCATGTCCGTCGTGGTCGTGGTCGTGCCCATGATCGTCATGGCCATGCTCGGCCAGGGCGTCATGCAGCACTTGGGCGTTGTGGCGCATCATGCCCAGGTAGGTGCTGGCTTCGCCTTCTGCGGCAAGCGCATCGGCATAGAGTGTGCCGGCAATCTCCAGGCCGGTCTCCTCGGCGAGCTGATTGATCACCGCCGGGCTGGTCATGTTCTCGTGGAACAGGGCGCGTACGTTCTGCTCGCGAATCACGTCGATCAGGCGGGCCATGTCGGCGGCGCTGGGCTCGGCTTCGGTGGAGAGCCCTACCGGCGAGAGAAAACGAATGCCATAGGCGTTGGAAAAATAGCCGAAGGAGTCGTGGCCGGTGATCACGCTGGTTGATGAAGGAATTTCGCCCAGCAGCTCGCGGATCTCGGCGTCGGTGGCTTCCAGCTCGTTGATGTAGCGTTCGGCATTCTCACGGTAGGCCGCTTCGTTGTCCGGGTCCGCCTCGATCAGGCCATCGCGGATATTGCCCACGTAGATCTTGCCCATGGCCAGATCCTGCCAGCCGTGCGGGTCGTCGTCGCCATGATCGTGGCCGTCATGGTCGTCGTGGTCGTGCCCGCGATCGTCATGGTCGTCGTCGTGGTCGTCATGGCCGTGGTCGTCGTGACCATGGGCATGGTCATGGTCGTGGCCATGATAGTCGAGCTTGTCGATGCCGTCGGTAGCGGTTACCAGCGCGCCGCGGTAATCGCTGGAGTCGATCAACCGCTCCATCCAGCCTTCGAACAACAGGCCGTTGAATACCACCAGGTCGGCTTCGGCCAGCGAGCGAGCATCGCGCGGGCTGGGAGAGAAAACATGGGCATCGCTGTCGGGGCCGACCAGCGAGGTGACCTCCACGTGCTCGCCGCCCACGTTCTGCACCATGTCGGCCAGGATGCTGAAGCTGGTGACGACCTGAACGCGTTCGGCGGCAATGGCGGCAGGCAAAGCCAGCATGGCCGAGGCGCCCAGCATCAGGGCGGCGGGAGTGACGTGTCGCATGAATGGCCTCCTTCAGGTGATGGATATGCTCAATGATTCAATGGGACTCGGGCGTGCCGAGCGGCGCAGCATGCCGCCGCATCTTCGCAATCAGGCTGTGATGACGGCCGAACAGGGCGGAGAGCATATAGCCCACGCCTGCCAGCAGGATGATGGCCGGCCCGGATGGAATGCTGAGGTGATACGACAGCAGCAGCCCCCCGGTACTGGCGAGCATGGCCAGCACCACGGCAATGCCAATCAGCCCCTCCAAGCGTTTGCTCCAGAAGCGCGCGGTCGTCGCCGGCAGCATCATCAGGCCTACTGCCATCAAGGTCCCCAGGGTCTGGAAGCCGGCGGTGAGGTTGAGCACAACCAGGCCGAGGAAGATGCCGTGCACCAGGCTGCCGTGCATGCCCTGGCCGCGTAGAAACAGCGGGTCGAGGCATTCGACCACCAGGGCGCGGAAGATCAGCGCCAGCGTGATCACGATCACACTGCTGATCGCCGCGATCAGCAGCAGGGCGGTGGTATTCACTGCCAGGATCGAGCCGAACAGTACGTGGGTCAGGTCCACGCTGCTGCCCCCCAGCGAGACGAGCATGACGCCCGCTGCCAGCGAGATCAGGAAGAAACTGGCCATGGCCGAGTCCTCCCGGTGGCCGGTCATCTGCGACACGCTGCCTGCCAGCATGGCCACCAGTAGCCCCGACAGCACGCCGCCCAGGCTCATGGCCGGCAGCGAGAAGCCGGCGAGCAGAAAGCCCAGCGCCACACCCGGCAGGATGGCGTGAGCCATGGCATCGCCGATCAGACTCATGCCGCGCAGCATCAGGAACACGCCCATGGGCGGAGCCGCTAGTGACAGGGCCAGGCCGGCTACCGCCGCGCGGCGCATGAAGCCGTAGTCGAAGGGGGCAATCAGCCACTCGTACAGCAGCTCCATCATGCGTCGACCCCCGGCATGCCAAGGGCCAGCCGCGCGGATCCGACGGCGGAGGGTTGGTTCTGCAGCACGGCCTGGGCAGTGGTCCAGCGGGCGTGGCCGCCCGTCAACACCACGACTTCTTCCGCCAGGCGGGTCAGTTGCTCCATGTCGTGCAGTACCACGATGATGGTGGCGCCTTCGGCCGCCATGTCTCGCAGTACCGTCATCAGCACCTCGACGGTTTCCACATCGACGTTGGCAAACGGCTCGTCGAGCAGCAGCAGTTCGGCTTCCTGCATCAGGGTACGGCCGATCAACGCGCGCTGGCGCTGGCCGCCGGAGAGTTCGCCCAGCGGGCGGTGGGCCAGGTGGGAAATGCCCAGGCGTGCCATCACCTCGCGGCCACGCCGGTAGTGGTGGGCGCAGTAACCGACGAGGGCGCCGTGGCTCGGCCAACTACCGGTCATCACTAGCTCTTCCACGCTCATGGGGAAGGTGAGGTCGAGCGCCAACTGCTGGGGCAGCCAGGCACGGCGCTCCTTGGGCACCGAGCAGATCACCTTGCCCGCCACGGGGCGCAGCATGCCCATGATGCCCTGGATCAGGGTGCTCTTGCCGGCACCGTTGGCACCGACCAGGGCGGTGATTGCACCGTCGCGAAAACGGCCGCTCACGTGTTCGAGCACGGTGCGGTTGGCTTGGGCCAGCTGCAGGTCGTGAAGCTCCAGACGTGAAGGGTGCGTCTCGACCATCAGCCCCACCATCCCGCTGCCCAGGAAACGGTCAGCCAAAGCACGCCCAGGGGCAGGGCGGCCAGCAGCAGCCGGCGTGTGGCGGAAAGCGACATCAACGAAAAATGGCACGGCCCTTCGGGGCGGTGCCGATGCGTACGGTGCGCCATGAGTGGCCCTCGCAAAAACCGATTAAGATATAACATAACAAGACGGCCGGCAAAGTGGGAGTCTTCATTACGACACGTGATGACAGTAAATTGACTGTCCTCACGGGCGGCAGTATCCAGGATTTGGCGCAGAAGGGAACCGTTAAGCGTAACTGCCTGGCAAGCCGTGAGGGTATGGCGCGATTCGACCAATGAGCGCCCGTTCAGAACCCCAGTGGATGCCCAGTGCGCCGGGCATGATCCAGACCACGTGCACGGGCCAGGCTGCGGCCATGAGCCGGTGCCCCATGGCGATCACATCGACTACCTCGTCGATGGGCACTTGCATCACCCCCACGGGGACCACTGCGACAACCAGGCCCGGTCCAAGTGGTGAGCTGACGCCGCCCTGCCCAAGCGACAGCCTGATGGTCAGGCTTGAGCAACTTGGTGAGCTTGCACACTCATTAGTCGCCATGGACCCCATTGATGATCAGCGCAGCGAGGTTGGCCGTGGCCTGTTCCAGTCCCACCCGTTCGCGGATCACCTCTGCGGAGATCGAGGCGGTTCCGGCATTGTCGGCTCGCAGGCCGCGCACACCCTGCGCCGCCTGCAGCCGCAATTACCCATTGCCATCGGTGGCCGCGATCTGGCCAAGGCCGAGGCGGTGGCCGCCAAAGTGGGCGGCGCCCATGGCGTAGCGGTGGATCTCAAGCGCGCAGATCTCGGCTTGGCGGAAAATGCCGAATACAGCGCGGTGGCCATTTTTCTCAAAGATGAGACGCTGAACTCGATGCGCTTCGCCCAGCATCGAGGGCTGCCCTATATCAGCGTTTCCAGCGGCTCCTTCGAGTTGGGGCCGGAGGTGTCTCGCTTCGTCCACCGCCCGGAGGCTGCGCCGATCCTGATGGCCAGCCACTGGCTCGCAGGGGCAGCGATCTTTCCGGTGCTGCATTTTGCCAAGTCCTATCGAGCGCTGGAAACCATCCACATCGGCGTGCTGCTGGATGAGGAGGATATGGGTGGCCCGGCCGCCTATGCGGACTATGAGCGCATCACCGGTGTGTCTCCCGCCGCGCTGACTCTCCGGAACGGCCACTTCACCTGGGTCAACGGGATAAAAGCCGAAGGCCGCTTTACCAGCGTGGACGGCACACCGATGGTGGCGCAGGCCTACTCCCCTTTCGACATCATGGGCCTGGCCGCAGCTACCGATGCCAACTCCATCCGCCTCGATCTCGCCTTGGGCGAATCCGCCAGCCGTCGGCGCGGTGAGCCCTTTTCCACTGAAATCGTGGTCGAGTTGCAGGGTCTGGGTAAGGATGGCGAGCCCCACCGTTCACGCCACGAAATCGTACACCCCGCAGGGCAGGCACCACTGACCGCCCTTGGGGTTGCGCTTGGAGTGGAGCGCCTGCTCGGCCTTACGGGCGGTGGGCCGGTTGCCCCGGGGTTGTATCTACCGGAAGTGATTATCGAGCCGGATTATTTCGTCGAGCGCCTGCTGGAGTTTGGCGCCCGCATTGAATCCCCTGGGGAGCTGTCGTCATGACGCCGCTACATAGTGCGTCGGTACTGCTGCTCGGTGGCTACGGCAGCCTGGGTTCCAGAATCGCGCGGCTGCTACGCCGCCGTCATCCCGAACTGCATCTGACCATCGCCGGGCGCAACCGGGAAAAAGCCGAGGCGCTGGCCACGGAGCTGGGCAATGCCGATGCCACCCTGGTGGACTTGAGCCGTGCCGATCTGGGCTTGCCGCAAGATCGCGCGTTCAGTGCTGTGGCGACCGCGGTGAGGGACCTCTCGCTCAACAGCATGTGCTTCGCCCAAGCCCGTGGCATCGCCTATATCGCCCTTTCCGATGCGCCCTTCGAGCTGGGCCCGCTGGTGGCGCGATATATCCATGAGCCCACAGTGCCGGTACTGATGCTCGGCCACAGTATCGGCGCGGTACCCACGTTGGCGGCACTGCACTTTGCTGGTCGATTCAGCCGCGTTGAGGCGATCGAGATTGGTTTGGTGTTCGATCCGGACGACCCCTTCGGCGCCATGTCCAACGCGGATATGGCACGGATCGCCCAAGTGGGGCCGCAGCCACTGGTGCTGCGTGAGGGGCGCTGGAGTTACGCCGCCGGAGAAGAGGCTGCACGTACGTTCACCGGCGTCGGCGGGGTCCACCATCAAGGCCAGGCGGTGGGTTTGGCCGATCTGCTCAGCCTGTGCTCGATCGAGACACTGAGTTCGATGCGGGTGGATGTGGCCGAAGGACGTACCGCAAGCAGCCGCAGCGGCCAAGGACCGTCCCACGAAGTGATCATCGAAATCAGCGGGGAGATGATCGGGGGCGACATCGGACGCTATCGGTACGAACTGGTGGATCCGCAAGGCTACGCGATGCTTAGCGCGCGCGGTGTGGCGGTATGTATCGAGCGGTTGTTGGGGCTCGACGGCGGGGCCCTGCCAGGCTCCGGGCTATACCTGCCGGAAAGCCTGGTCGACTCGGCTTACCTGCTGGAGCAGATCGAGGCCGGTGGCGTAATCGTCAACCGCCACCTGCTTCAATAGCGCAGCGCGACGCCCAGCTGGTTCGGGGCCACCAGCAGGGCGTATTCCCCTTCAAGATGCACATCGCCCAGCGAGACCCGTGCCGGCTTGAAGCGATTGATCGCCACCGAGGCCTGGCGTGGCTGGGTCTGCAACTGCAGCTCGCTGATCAGCATGCCGGTGGCGAAGTTGATCGCCCCGTCGCGGCCGCGGCCGTCGCCCACGCCGATCAACAGTCCCGAAGCGGCATTTATCGCCAGCGAGCCCAGGCGGGCCTGCATGCTGCGGCGCTGGCGCTCCTCCGCGGCCACCGCGTGCAGCAACCGACGGGCGCTTTCGATATCGCCATCGCCTTCGCGCAACTCACGGTTGGCGGCCGGGTGCGGCTGGGTATCCATCAGCGTGCCGGCCAGCGCCAGCACCGACTTCACCGCGCCCACCCGGGCGTCGTAGCGCGTGTCGCGGCTATCCGACTCGCTGGCCTGGTAGACGTTCAGCGCCAGCGAGGAGGCGTAGATGCCGGCCCAGCCGTACTGCCACACATTGGCATGGCGCTCGCCGCGGGCCAGGGCGTCCTCGTAGGCTTGGTACTCGCCCTCGGCAGATTGCGCCAAGGCGAGCGGAGAGGCGAGGAGCATCAGGGCTGCGCACACGAAGGGCAGGAAGCGGCAACTGGGCATGAGGGATTCCTTATCAGGCGATGAAGGTATGCCTTATGAAAGTAGCATTTGCCGAGGTGGCATCCCACACTGGCGGCATCCAGCCGCAAAGGAGATGCGCAATGACCGTCGCCCCCCGCCATTCGATGGCGATTCTTTTCGGCTGGTTGCTGCTGGTCGCCCTCGTCGCGATGACCGGTGTGCTGACGCCGCCAGGCGCCTGGTACGCCGCACTCGACAAGCCGCCGCTCACCCCGCCCGATTGGCTGTTCCCGTTAGCCTGGACGACGCTCTACCTGATGATGGCCGTGGCCGCCTGGCGGGCTACGCTTCGGGTGCCTGCCGCGGAGCGCTTCACGGTGCTGTGGCCGTTCGTCGCCCAGCTAGCGGCCAATGGGCTCTGGTCGATCCTGTTCTTCGGCCTGCACTGGATCTTTGTTGCCCTGGCTGACCTGCTGCTGCTGTGGGGCCTCATCCTGCTCACGATCAGCCGCTTCGCTCGCGTTTCGTCACTTGCCGCCTGGCTGCTCGTGCCCTACCTGGCCTGGGTCGGCTTCGCGGGGTATCTCAATGCGGGCATCGGTTGGCTGAACGGGTAGGCGAGCCGCCAGTCTCCATGTCACAGCGGTTCTCTCTGGACCATGGCTCGAACCTTGTCGAACAAGTCGATTTCGCCCATCTGGCCGCCCTTGAGAATGATGGGCAGCCGTTTGCCATCCGCGAAGTGCGCGCAGCAGATGGCGACGCCCGGCGACAGCTGCCCCGTATAGTCGATGCTGCGTGGGGCGAGGGCGTGGATGGCCAGGCTGGAGGTATCGCCCCCCGCCACCAGCACAGTGCCGGCGGCATGCTCGGCCATCAGGTGGGCCAGCAGGTCGGCAGAGCGCTGCGCCATGGCCGCAGGCGACAGGCCATGGCTCAGGTCATCGTCGAGTACCGCCAGCACATGCTTGCCCGAAGCCAGGAGTTCACGGAGCTGTCGATAGGATTCGTCAGGCTGGTGCGCGAGGGAGCCGGCGGGAATGACGACCTTGGCAAATCCGGTAGCGGCTGCCGCCTGGGCAGCGGTCATGGGCGAACGGCTACCGACGAACACCAGCAGGGGGCCGGGCAAGGTGTCCGGCAACTGAGGTGCAGAAGCCTCGGGAAAGCAGGTCTCGGCAACGCTGCTGGGCCCGACCCAGAGTTGAGGAAAGGGCGAGCACGCCAGCCGCCCCTTGAGCAGTCGCTGGTCGCTTTCGTCCAGCACGTCACACAGCATCGGGTTGCTGGGCAGTGTCTCGCCGCAGCGTAGCGCCAGGAGATCGAAAAGTGCCAGGTTCGGCAGCCCCAGGGCCTCGAAATGGCGGCGCAAGTCCGCTTCGCGCATGGGAGTGACGGGGTGGTCTCGCATGACGGGGTGGCGGTCGATCCGGTGAAGGTTGCCATCGCCTCCCTTGGCGAACAGGTTGCCGAAAAGGCAATAGCGGCCGAGGCTTGGCTGGCCTCCCAGGATGACCGTGGTAGCCGGGGCCAGACCTTCGGTCAGCACGTGCATGGCAGTGGCAATATTGCCTACCTCAACGCTGCTATCGAAGGTCGAGCAGACCTTGAGGTGGATGACCTCTGGCGCATGGGGCTTCAGGGCTTCGACGATGTGCCGCATGGTCGCGGTCAAGGCATCCCGCTCCATGCTGCGGGCTGCCGTCGCGATGCCGAAGGCGTCGAGGTCGCGCACTTCCGCCAGGGTGGGCGGGGCCAGGTAGAGCCGTGCCCTCAGGCCCGCCCGGCTCAGCGTGGCGAGCGTATCGGACGCGCCGGTGAAGTCATCCGCAACGAATACGTAGCGCATGCCTAGCGTGCTCCGAAGAAGTCGATCGCGGCGGCAAGCGCCGGGCGTCCGGGGGTCTCCAGCGGTTCGCCGGCCTGTATGGCGTCCCAGGCCTCGCGCAGGCTCCTGACCCCCGCGGCGGCTCCGTCGGGATGGGCCAGGATGCCGCCACCGGCCAGGAACATGAAGTCGGCGCTGCCGGTTTCCGTCAGCGTCGTCGGCAAGGTGCCCGCCCACTGTCCGGAAGAGAACACTGGCATCACCCGGTCGTCCGAATGCCCGAGCGGCTGCAGCGAGAGCTTCGCCGCGTGGGCCACTTCCTCGGTCAGGTCGGCAAACTTGCCGCCCATGCCGTGGACATGCAGGTGGTCGATTCCCGCCAGCCGGTAGAGTACCTGGTAGGCGGAGAAATCGATTCCCAGCGCCGGGTGACGAGCGAAGGCACCAAAGCCGTTGCGATGCCCGTGAATGGCCAGCGGCGTCGAGGCGCGCAGGCTCTGCATCGCCGAGAGCCCGCACCAGTTGAGGCTGGCCATCACGCAGGTGCCGCCCTCCGCTTCGACGTGGTCGGCATGGCCGCGCATGGCATCCACTTCGTCGGAGATGTTGAAAGCCACCATCACGTCGCGGCCGCTGCGTTGCCGCCAGCGGCGCACCCGTGCCATCACCGCGCTGACCCGCTCGCGCACCGGGGCGTGGGGATGGTTGCCGGCGATCTCGTCATCCTTGATGAAGTCGACCCCCGCTTCACACAGCCGCTCGACGAGATCGGCGGTCTCCTCGGGGGAAAGGCCGATATTGGGCTTGAGAATAGTGCCGAACAGCGGTCTCTCCTGAACGCCCAGCGCCGCGCGCGTGCCGGCCACGCCCAGGCGGGGCAGCAAGTAGCGGTCCCGGTACTCGGGGCGCAGGGTGAGCCCGGTGAGGCGTAGCCCGGTCACCTCGCCAAGGTCGAAGAGATTGCCGGCCACCGTCGCCGCCAGGTTGGGCAGGTTGAGGCCCACGTTCTCCTCGGGGTAGTCGATCTCCACCGCCACGCGTCGCCATGGACCCGAGACGCGCTTGCGCTCCAGGTAGGCGCTGCGCAGGCTGGGGCCGTCCTGCTCGTCGATCACCTCGACCCTGGCGACACGGGCACCGAATCGCGTTCGCAGCGCCTCGGTTTCACCTTCGACGCGCACGAAAGTGCCCGAACTCTGCTCCCCGGCCATCATTTCCGCTACCGTGCGAGGGTCAAGCGGGGTTTCCACGAGATAAGAGGCACGGATCATGCGCTGCCCCTGTCGAGCGAAGGGAAGGGACGAACCGGGTCGCTGCCATCCCAGTCCTGCGAGGCCTCGCGTATCAGGCGGAACATGTCGCCCTTGGGGCCACGCACTTCGGAAAGCTCGATCACCGTGCCGGGGTGATGCTCGCGGTCGAAATAGGCGAAACGCCCGTTCTCGCCGACCTCGCCACTCATCTTGACGTTAAACCCCTGGGCTTCCATGGCAGCCAGGTCGGTGTCGTAATCTTCGGTCCAGAAGGCCACGTGCTGGAGCCCGGTGCGCCCGGCCTGGAGGAAGTCGCGGTACATCGAGGGCGCATCGTTACGCGTCTGGATCAGCTCGACCTGGATGAATCCCGAGTTGGCCAGGGCGACCGAGTTGTGAACCTCGTACCGTTGCCCCTCATAGGTGTAGTTCTCTATCGGCACGCGCGGATTGTAGAAGAACGGGCCGACGCCCATGACCCGGGACCAATGGTCCATCGCTTCCTCGATATCCGTTACCACGTACCCCAGTTGGCGGATCGCGCCGAGATGTCTGCTCATGGAATCTCACTTCATGACAAGGTTGGGCAGCCAGGTGGAAAGGCCGGGAACCAGCGTTACCAGCGCAAGGGCTGCGAAAAGGGAAAGATAGAAAGGGGCGACGCCGCGGATGACCGACAGCAGCGGCATCTTGGTGATGATCGAGACCATGTAGAGGCTCATTCCCACCGGGGGTGTCAGCAACCCGAGCATCAGGTTGAGCACGAAGACCACACCCAGCTGCTCGGGCGGAACGCCTGCCTGCAGTAGCGCCGGGGTGACGATGGGCGCAATGATCAGGATGGCCACGATGGCCTCCAGGAACATGCCGACCACCAGCAGCAGCAGGTTCAAGATCAGCAGCAAGACCAGCGGATTTTCCGACACCTCCAGCAGCCATGCCCCGGCCCGTGCCGGTACCCGGTCCATCGTCAATACCCAGGCGAAGAGCGCCGCCGCCGCTACGACGAACAGCACGTTGGCCGTGGCCAGCACCGTGTCGCGCGTGCAGCCGACAAATCCCTCCAGGGTGAGCGAACGATAGACCAGCAGCCCGATCAGCACGGCATAGGCTACCGTCACTCCGGCCGCTTCGGTGGGGCCGAAGAAACCGCTGATCATGCCGCCAACGAGCAGCACGGGCGCGAGCAGCGCAGGCAGCGAGATCCAAGCCTTGCGCCGAATGGCGGGCAAGGTGGGCCGGATGTCGTCGCGCGGCAGGTCATGACGGCGCGCCATCACCGCGATCTGGATCATCAGTGCCAAGGCCACTACGAGGGCGGGTACCACGCCCGCCAGCAGGGCGCGAATGGTCGACACCTCGGCGGCCGTGGCGAAGATGATCAACGGAATGGAAGGCGGAAAGATGGGGCCGATGGTGGCCGCCGCGATGGTAACGCCCGAGGCGAAGCGCTGGCTGTAGCCCTGGTGCACCATCTGGCGGATCTGGATGCCGCCGAGCGCGCCGATATCCGCCAGCGCCGCCCCCGACATGCCGGAAAATATCAGGCTGACCAGCACGTTCACGTGCGCCATGCCGCCGCGTACTCGCCCCACCAGCATTCGCATGAGATCGAACAGGTGGGTTGTCACACCCGTCGCCCCCAGCAGCGAGGCGGCCAGTATGAACAGCGGTACCGCCAGCAGCGGCGAGCTGTCGAGGGTGTTCACGGCCCGCTGGGCGAGTACCGTGACCGGCAGGTCGTGAATCAGGATGACGAGCCCCGCCGACAGGCCAAGGCTGACGGCCACGGGGGCGCCGATGAGCAGGCCCAGGGCGAACAGCATGAGCAGGGTAACGGTCATTCCTCGACCTCCCTGCCCGACGCCAACAGGCCGAGGCGGTAGGCGGCCACCACGGCGAGAATGGCCAGCCCCACCAGTGCAGGCATGTAGAACCACAGGTTCGGCATGCCCATTGCCGGTGTGGCGAAGCGCCCAGCACGCAACAGGAAGCGATAGAAGCCGTACAGCATCAGGGCGCAGAACCCCAGCGTGGCTAGTTCACCCACCACCAGGCAGAGCCGGCGCCCCAGTCGGGGCAGCAGCTCCACCAGTAGCGTGACCGCCACGTGCTGGCCGCGTAGCAGCAGAAACGGGGCGGCAAGATAGACCATGGCGATGCCGGCAAAGCGGGCGGCCTCATCAACCCTGGGCAGGCCAGTGTTGAACAGGTTGCGCGCCACGACCTGGGTCACGATCAGTACGGCAATGAGGATCAGCAGGACCATCGACACCCCAAGGCACGCTTGGGTCAGCCAGGTGACCGCTCGCCCGACAATCGGCTTGTGCTCGTTCATGGCTCAGTCGACGGCTGCGATCTGCTCGTACAGTTCGCCATACTGCGCGGTGAACTCCTCGGCAATACGATCACTGACGCGGGTGCGGAACGCCTCGAGCTCCAGGCCCTCCTCCGGGCCGACGATGTGCATGCCCGCGGCTCGCAGGGTGGCGAAATCCTCGGCTTCCGCCTCCAGCATGGCGGCCGTGGCGCGCTCGCGAACCTCGGCGGCGGCTTCGGTGATGGCGTCCCGATGCTCCGGCGACAGCGACTGCCAGGTGTCGTCGTTCATGACGATGACCTGGGCGGCGCTGATATGGCCGGTCAGCATCATGTGGCTCTGCACCTCATTCAGCTTCGAGGTGACGACCACGTTGACCGGGTTCTCCTGGCCTTCGACCACGCCGGTTGCCAGTGCCGTGGGCACCTCGGCCCAATCCACGGGAACGGGAACCGCGCCCATCCCTTCTACGGTGGCCATGTAGATCGGGAAGGGAATGGACCGAATCTTGACGCCTTCGAGATCGTCCGGCGACTTGATCTCCTGGTTGGTCGTCAGGTGGCGGGTGCCGAAGTAGAAGGCGTAGAGCAAGCGCACCCCGGAGGCGTCCACCAGGCCCTCGTTGAGTTCCTGCATGACGGGCGAATCCACATCCATCACGGCCATCAAGTGGTCGATGTCGCGGTACAGGTAGGGCGTATCGAACGCGGCAAAGGGAGGGTAGAGCGAGCCGATCGCGCCAGCCGTGTTGTGGGAGATGGCGATCGATCCCGTCGATACCGCTTCGGCCAGCTCCTGAAGCTTGCCGAGCTGCGAATTGGGGAAGATATCCACCGCGACCTCGCCGTTGGTCTTCTCCGCGATGGCCTCGGCCAGCCACTCGGCCTGCATGCCGGCGATCGAGTTCGGCGTATGCATGTGGCCGTAGCGCAGGGTGACTTCCTGGGCCGCCGCCGTGCCAGCGCACATGGCCAGCGCACTCGCTACGGCCGTCAGGCGGCCGAGCTTGTTGATCTTGTTAAGCATGACGTTCTCCGGCTGATGTTTTTTTATTTATTTGTAGGTAATGATGTTCGTACCCTACGATTCTCAAGGCTAGGGCACGATCCTGCGAAGAGGCAATGAGGACTTCTTGATGGTTTTTGATGGAAGGCGACCGCTGATACCGGATATTGCCGACCTGGCAGGGGTGTCGACGGCGACGGTGGATCGGGTCCTGAACCGTCGCCCTGGCGTACGGGAGGCCACGCTGCGCCGAGTGCTCGAAGCGGCCGTGCACATCGGCTACATGGACGAGGAGGAGTTGAGCAAACGGCTCGGCCCGCGCTTTGCCAAGGTGGTCTTTCTATTGCCCAGGGGAACGAACCCTTACCTCACGGGGCTCAATACGCGCGTACGCGAACTGGCGGCTCTCTCTCCCGGGCCGGTCAAGGTCCGGAGCCACTTCATCGAGAGCTTCAATCCCGATGCGTTGGCACAGGCGCTGAGGCGCTACGGCAGAAGCGCAGATACCGTCGTGTTCATGGCCATCGATCATCCACGGGTGAGGCAGGCCATCGACGAACTCGTGATGGCAGGAAAACGCATCATCACCATCATTTCGGACCTGCCAAGCTCGAACCGCCACCTCTATCTCGGTATCGACAACTTCGCCGCGGGGCGCACCGCCGCCCAGATCATGGGGCGGTTCTGCCATGTCACCTCGGGCAAGCTGGCGCTCATTGCAGCAAGCCGGGCCTACCGTGCCCACATGGAGCGCGAGATGGGCTTTCTGGCCCTGACGGAGGCGAACTTCCCCTACCTGAGCGTGATCGGCCCGCACGAAGGGCACGACAACCGCGACGAGAACTACCAGAACACCTGCCGCCTATTGGAAGCGCATCCCGATATCGTGGGCATCTACAATGTGGGCGGTGCGTCGGATGGCATTGGGCGAGCACTGCGCGAATCACGACGTGATGCCGATATCTGTTTCATAGGTCATGGACTGACGCCCGATACTCGTAGCATGCTACTCGATGGAACGATGGATGCCGTCATCACCCAGAGTCCCGACCTGATCTATTCGCGAGCCATTGCCGCGGCGACAGGTGAGCAGACGGACATGGCCCCGGTGGCCATGGAAATCTACTTCTCCGAAAACCTGCCCGCAGCGCATCATGTGATGTGAGACGAGGCGACCCCTTCCAGGCACGGCCACAGGGACAAAAACCCCATTACAGCAGGAGACCCCATGCGACCGCCCCTCGACGACATCGCGCTCGACACCGTCTTCCGCCAAGCGCATACCCACTACGGCTTCCGGCCGGAGCCCGTCGACGAGGCCGCCCTGCGCCGGCTCTACGACCTGCTGAAGTGGGGCCCCACCTCGATGAACTGCCAGCCGGCGCGCTACGTCTTCGTGATGAGCGAAGAGGGCAAGTCGCGCCTGCTGCCGGCGCTCTCCGAAGCCAACCGCGACAAGGCCCACGAAGCCCCGGTCACGGTGATCGTCGCCGTCGATACCCGCTTCTACGAACACATGCTCAAGGTCTTTCCCAGTTCGCCCAACGCCCGCGAACGCTTCGCCGCAAACCCCGAAACGACCAGCGACACCGCCTGGCGCAACGGCACCCTGCAGGGCGCCTATCTGATCATTGCCGCCCGCATGCTGGGCCTGGACGTCGGCCCCATGAGCGGCTTCGACAACGCCATGGTCGACGAAGAGTTCTTCCCCGACGGCCGCTACAAGAGCAACTTCCTGGTCAACCTGGGCGCAGGTGACCCCGAGAGCCAGCGCCCAAGGGGGGCGAGGTTGGCGTTTGAGGAGGTAGCGGAGGTGGTTTGAGGCTTTGCTGAGAGTGGTGGGAGGAGTAGTTCAATCCCAGCGTATCCACCGGGTCAGTACTTCACGGTTGGCTATTTCGACCTGCTGAGCGCGCGGGTTGACTTCGCTGTGCTGAGGATTAAGCCCCATCTCCCTCAAGGCGTATAGCACGAGCGGGCCGCGACAGGTCAGTGACAGCTCTCCTTTGTCCATCCCGTAATCTCTGGCAATCAAAGTGCGCTCGACTTCCGGCAGTCGGCGATCAGGAATCAGCCGAACCGCTACCTGCGTATGCCAATCGGCATCGTGCATTCCATCGTGATTATCCAACATGCTACCGCACGACTCCGGTACGTCACGGAATCGACTTAGCACGAAATCACGGTACTGCAGGTGCTTCTCGCAGAACGCCCGGACATGCCAGCGGCCAGCGGCGAATACCAGTGTATGCGGTACGAGAATACGATCCTCACCCTGGGGATTAGAGAACGAAGCGTAATTAACTTCCAGCCTCAAACCTTGTCGAGCGGCCTTGACGATTTCCCTTACCACCAGGGGAGAGATCTCACGGCTGGGCATCGGCAGGGCCTCGGTGTTGGCTGCCCCTAGACTCAATCCCGTAAACGGCGAGTCGAGCTGATGATTTGCTCCTTGTAGATGTAGGTACTCTTCGACCCGACCGAGGGTAAAGAGAGGGCTGAAATCTTCCGTGGGTACGAAGCCTTTTCTCGACTCGTCGTAGATCAGACTGTTCGGCGCCAACTCCCTGTATTGCCGAATAATTTTTTGAGATTGCTGCCTGCCGATGCCGAACACTGCCCCGATCTGTGAAGCCGTCACTCGCCCCTCCCAGAGCGCCAGAATCTCGATCAGGCGATAGCGGGCTTGAGTGTCCCAGGGCAGCGAGGTCCTTTCCATCGTTAACTTCTCCATGAGCTCAGCGCACTCAAACGAAAATGGACTGACCGGGCTGCTTAGTACGCTGGTTTGATATACATCACTAGTTACCCATCCTAACAAGTGATTACATGAGGGGCATTGAGAACAACAAACGAAAGGGAGTTCGCCGGTGACCTATTGGCTCTATTGGGGAAAAGCGAAACCAGGCTCGCAAGGCGCAAGCTGCCATCTCCTGCCCTACCATAGCCTCGATGTGGCTGCCGTCGGTTGGCACCTGCTCGCCCCGGAGCGGCCGCTTACCCAACTGCTGGCAGAGCGCCTCGATATGCCGCCTGAGCAGTTACGACGCTTTTTCGTTTTTTTGCTTGGTTTGCATGATATTGGCAAGTTCTCGCGTACATTTCAGGGGCTTGCTAGGCCCGAGGGTATGACGCTTGCCCCTCCGGTGGCGCGATATGGATATACCGTGCGCCACGACCGCCTGGGCGTTCTGCTTTGGGACGCCTGTTGGAATACATGGCGAAGGGAAGGGGTGCTTGGCTGGCCCGAGGACGCGGGCGTACGCAGTTCGAAACTGTTGGAGCCCATGGATAGCCTGATGGCACCGTTCTTTGGCCATCACGGGCATCCCGTATCCACGGGCCAGCTCACGCTCGCTCAGTTCTACATCGACGATGGTGTGCTCGACGATGTCACTGCTGCGGGTGATTTTGTTGCCGATTGGGCAGCGCTCATCAAACCCCATTGGCCGCTCGAAAGATTACTCGACAAACATTGGCAGGGCGTCTTCAAGACGCTGAGCTGGACTGTTGCCGGTTGGGCCACCCTCAGCGACTGGTTGGGGTCGCATCGTGACTATTTTCCCTACTGCCAGAAGCCCATTCCACTGGGTGAATACTGGCCATGGGCGCTCAAGCAGGCTGAGGAGGTGCTGGAGGTTACCGGATTCGACCGCCCACCGGAGCCGATACCCTACGCGGGCCTTGCCCAATGGTTCGACGGTGACGCCACGCCCACCCCGCTTCAGCAGCAAGCAGAGAGTCTCCCCTTGGAGAGCGGTCCGCAGCTGTTCATCCTCGAAGATGTGACCGGCGCGGGCAAGACCGAAGCCGCCTGCATTCTGGCTCAGCGTCTGTTGGCCGCAGGTCACGGCGAAGGGATTTACTTTGCGCTCCCCACCATGGCGACATCCAATGCCATGTATAGCCGCCTGGGCGACCTGCACCACCATTTTTACAGCAGCGATTCGCGGCCTTCCTTGGTGCTTGCCCACGGGGCTCGCGAACTCAACGAGGAGTTCGAACGCGCTATCGCCCAGCCGGAAAACGACGACTACGATGCAGAAGACGCCAGCGCCTCGACCCAATGCAACCGTTGGCTCGCCGACTCGAACAAGAAGGCGCTATTGGCCGATGTAGGTGTCGGCACTATCGACCAGGCACTGATGGGCGCGCTGCCGTTTCGCCATCAATCGCTGCGCCTATTAGGGCTGGCACGCAAGGTTTTGATCATCGACGAGGTTCACGCCTTCGATCACTACATGCAGACCCTGCTGCACCAATTGCTGGCCCACCACGCCCGCCAAGGCGGCAGCGCTATCCTGCTAACGGCGACGCTGCCCCATGCTATGCGTGAGGCGCTGGTAGCGGCTTGGCGTCATGGTCTGGGCGCGGAGCCCAGCTTGCTCGAGAAAACCGACTATCCGCTGCTCACCCACTGCGGGGAAGGTACTCCCGAGGAGATTCATGTCAAAACCCGCTCTGAAGTCACGCGTAGCGTGGCCATCAAGTGGCTGGAGAGAGAAGAAGAGGCCATCGAGTGCGTGCTGGCGGCGGCGGAGTCGGGTGAGTGCATCGTCTGGGTGCGCAATACCGTCGACGATGCCATCCGAGCCTTTCAACAGCTACGCGAGCGCCATCCCGAGCCCGAGCTCTGCCTGCTCTTCCACGCTCGCTTTGCGATGGTGGACCGCCAGCGAATCGAATCCGAGGTCATCCGCCGCTTTGGCAAAGACTCGAAGCCGCCATTAAGGCGCGGCCAAGTGCTTGTCACATCTCAGGTTTTCCAGGAAAGTCTCGACTGTGATACTGACCAAATGGTCAGCGATATCGCCCCCATCGATCTGTTGATTCAGCGTGCCGGGCGCCTGCAGCGTCACCAGCGCGGTGAGCGTGCCGCCCCGGTGTTGCACGTGCTCGCGCCCAAATGGGACGTGCATCCCAGAGCGGACTGGCTAAGCCAGGCGCACCGCGGCACCCAGGCGGTATACAAGGACACCTCGCTGATCTGGCTGACTCAGCGTGTGCTGCGCGAGCTGGGCGCCATTACCATGCCAGGCGCAGCGCGGACGCTGATCGAAAGTGTCTACGCCTTCCCGGTGGACGATATTCCCGAGGCGCTGGATCAGGCGCACTTCGAGCGAACGGGGATGGATAAGCTGGCGGCCTCGATGGCCACCCATAATGCATTGAATTTGGAAGCGGGCTATCGCCTCAATGCCGATTTCGACCCTTGGCAGGAGGAGCGCGAATTCGGCACCCGGCTTAGCGACGAGCGGAGCCTTGAGGTGGCGCTACTCAAACGTCAGGGTGAGACGCTCGTGCTCTGGGCAGAGGACCACCGCCATGCCGATCGGTTGAGCCGATGCCGCCTAAGGGAGAGTCAGGTCAAAAAACTCGCCGCGCTACCGGGGCACTATGCCGAGCAGTGGGAAGCGCTGCAGGAGCGCCACCGTGGGCTGCGCTTCGTCCAGCCCTGGCTACCGGAGGAGGATGATGAGTGTGGTTACGATGAGCAGTGGGGCGTGAGTTTTGGGTAATGAAAATCCCCGCTTACGCGGGGAACGTCACCTTGGCCTTGCCTAGCTGGCGCTAAGCACAGGTTCATCACCACTGTCGTAGCGAAACGCATTTGACTTGACAATGGTACCAGTTCCGTGTAGAAGGGTCCATGTCTCTTGAGTTCTATTTGGGCTTGCAATAGATAGCGCTGAGCACCTTATGAAACTAAAGGGCGCAAGGCGGCGACGAATCACCGAATTGCACTACCATGTTGCTCGCAACGACAGGCTAGTATTTTTGGTGCCAACGCACAAGCGGGCGTCGCCTCCCATTGTATTCAATGCCAAAGGAGGCATTATGTTTTTTCGTCTCTATCTGCACTTCGCTGGTGGCCGAGTCATCGACATCAAAAGCTTTCGCGTTGTCGGGCCGCCGGTAACCACAAACAGCAACGAGGTGGATAAATTGAACTAAGCATGGGGCTGGCTCTGTAAATGAGTCAGCCCATTTTTTCGAGGGATGCCCATGAATCTACTGACAGAACCCTGGTTACCCTTTCGCCATCGCGATGGCCGAATCGAATATCGCCCACCTTCGGCCCTCGCCGACCCCGAGGTGCTCGATCTGGCGCTGCCTCGCGCCGATTTCCAAGGCGCGGCGTGGCAGTTTCTGATTGCGCTGTTGCAGACAGCAATGACGCCGGATGATACCGACGCCTGGCTGGATCGCTACCAGTCGCCACCCAGCGTGGCGGAGCTTGACGAAGCGCTGGCACCTTTTGCGACGGCGTTCGTGCTCGACGGCGACGGCCCACGCTTCATGCAGGACCTGGACCCGCTGGAAGACGTGAAGGAAGCGTCGGTCGCCGGCCTGTTGATCGACTCGCCCGGTGCCAACGGCATCAAGAACAACACCGATTTCTTCGTCAAGCGCGGTCGGGTGGAGACCGTTTGCCCCGAGTGCGCGGCGCTGGCCCTTTTTACCATGCAGATTAACGCACCCGCCGGTGGGGCCGGCATTCGGGTCGGGCTGCGTGGTGGCGGGCCGCTCACCACCCTGATCTTGCCGGAGGACGAGTCCAAGCCGCTATGGCATCGTCTTTGGCCCAATGTGATGCCCGCCGAGGCCGTGGGTCAGCCGGGGCAAACGTGGCGCCCGCCCAAAGCAGACGATGGCAAGCTGTTCTTCTGGATGGCTGAGACCCGCATCAGCGACAAGAAGGGCACCGAGGTGTTGCCTGAACAAGTGCACCCCCTGCACGCCTTCTGGTCGATGCCGCGGCGCTACCGGCTGCTGTTCGACGAGACGCTGGGGTGCTGCGATCTCTGTGGTCGGGAGACGTCGCACCCGGTGCGCCGTCTGCGTGCCAAGAAGCAGGGTGCCAACTACGACGGCCCCTGGCGGCACCCGCTCACACCTTATCGCCGTCTCAATCCCAAAAAGCTCGATGAACTACCGCTCTCCAGCAAGGGGCAACCCGGCGGGCTGGGCTACCGCCACTGGCCGGGGCTGGTGCTGGAAGATGAAGCCGTGAGCGGAGCTCTGCCTGCCCGCGTGGTCACTCACCACCTGCACAAGTACCGTATGGTCCAAGCCGCACGTGACGACGGTGAAGCGTTCGAGGCGCTGTTCCGGCGCGCCCGACTCTGGGTGTTTGGCTATGACATGGACAACATGAAGCCGCGCGGCTGGTATAGCGTGGAAATGCCACTGGTAGGGGTGCCTGAAGCGCATCAGGAGATACTACGCGACTGGGTCAAACGTTTCGTCGATCTGGCTTCGGAGTTTAGCTGGACCCTGCGCAACCAGCTCAAGCGTGCTTGGTTCAAACGCCCGGAAGATGCCAAGGGCGATATGAGTCAGGTCGATGCCCAGTTCTTCGAAGCCACCCAGTTGGCGTTCTTCAAGGCGCTGCGCATGATGAGCGAGACGCTGCGCGATGAAACCGCAACGCCGACGCTCTCCCCCGACATTCACCGACAGTGGTACCTCGCCCTCAAGCATGAAGCGCTGTCCCTGTTCGATGCGCAGGCCATCAGCGGGCCATTGGAGGGCATGAAGATGCAGCAACTGGAGCGGATCACCAGCTCCCGGCGCTACTTACAAGCCTATTTGAACGGCAGCGGCAAGAAGGTCGGCAAAACGGTTCAGGCGTTCGCCGAGGTGGGCGGCTTTGAGCTGCAAGCCTCAATGCCCCAACGTGATGAGGAGAGCGCAGCATGAGTGAGGTGGAGCAACAAGCGCCGCAGCCACAAGCGGCAGAGGGCGAGGCTACCGCAGGCAATGCGGTAGAGCGCTACCGCTATGTGCTTACTGATCAAGAGGCCTATGAGCTGCGCTTGTGGTGGCGGCGACTGGTCATGGATGACAAGAAGCTCAAGCGATACACGCAGCAGCGGCCCTATCCCCGCGGCGTGCGCGCTACGCTGCGCCGCTGCGCCACTATCGAGTCGGTCATGCTGACCGAGGCCTTTCGCCATCTTTGGCTGACGCTCGAATCACGGGCCTGGACGGAGGCGGCTAACGAGGGGCCGAATAAGCGCAATCAACGTCTCGAAGTTTGGTCGGTCATTGCCGCGGTGGTATGCGAGCTACGCGACGAAACGTTTGATGCCCCCTTGGGTAAACGTCTGGGAGAGAAGCGCCCCAATACCGTTGATACTCCGCGGATGAGCGACTTACGCTTCCAGCAGCTGCTTGATTGTCACAGTGGGGAAGAGCTGATTCGCCGCTTCCGTCGGGCGCTCAAACTCGCGGATAACGCCGGTATTAGCGTTGTCCGCCTGGCCGATATAGTCGCGCTCTGGGACCTAGAGCAGCGCGGTCAGTACCGCGTCAAGGCCGCCCAACGCTTTGCCTTCGTCATGAGCGATGCCTACTTCAAGGCGCGCGCATTGAAACCGGCAGCGGGCGACTGAGCGACGACAGCCACTTTCTAACATCCGTATTACTCTTGTATTCAGGGAACCCATCATGAGCCACTTCATTCAGCTGCACCTACTCACCTCCTACCCCCCCTCCAACCTCAACCGCGACGATCTGGGTCGCCCCAAGACGGCCTTTATGGGCGGCGCCCGGCGGTTGCGTGTCTCCTCGCAGAGTCTCAAGCGCAACTGGCGCACCTCCAATCTGTTCGAAGCGGCGGTCAATGGCCACAAGGGCACACGCACCAAGCGTCTGGGAGGAGAGGTTTACAAACGGATGACCAGCGCGGGTGCCGACGAGAAAGTCGCCGGTAGCAGTGCTGAGAAGATCGCTGGTGTCTTCGGCAAACTGCGTAAAGTCGAGAAGGGAGAAAAGCACGAGTACGAGATCGAGCAGTTGGTGCATGTTGGCCCCGAAGAACTCACAGCACTGGAGGGGCTGGCCGATACCCTGGGCGCGGAGAATCGCGAGCCGACCGATGAAGAACTCACTGAGTTGCTCGCGCAGCGCCCCACCGCCGTCGATGTGGCGCTGTTCGGGCGGATGCTTGCCGCCGCCCCCAGTTACAACGTCGAAGCCGCTTGTCAGGTTGCTCATGCCATCACCGTGCACGCCGCCGAGGTCGAAGACGACTACTTCACCGCCGTCGATGACCTCAACATCGGCGATGACGACCGCGGCGCAGCGCATATTGGCGAGGCCGGCTTTGCCGCCGGGCTCTTCTATCTCTATATCTGCATCGACCGGGATCTACTGATCGAGAACCTGCAAGGCAACGAAGAACTGGCTGATCGTGCCATCGCTGCGCTGGTGGAATCTGCCGTCAAGATCTCGCCCAAGGGTAAGCAGAACAGCTTCGGCTCCCGCGCCCATGCGAGCTACTTGCTGGCAGAGAAGGGTGATCAGCAGCCACGCTCGCTGGCAGCTTCCTTCCTGCAACCGGTCAACGGCGAAGAGCAGGCGACCAAGGCTATCGAGAAACTGGAAAGGCAGGCCCAGGCCTTCGATGACGCCTACGGTGCCGGCGCGGATCGCCGCTTTATCCTCTCGGCAACGCCGGAGTACGGCGCGCCTGTTCTGAAGGGCGATATTCAGCGAGGCAACCTGCAGGATCTGCTGAGCTTTCTCAAAGACGACGAGTGAACGGAGGCGGTATGCCACGACATCTGGTTTTTCGCCTCTATGCGCCCATGGCGAGTTGGGGGGAGGCCGCGGTTGGCGAGACACGGCCAACGGCGACCTACCCCGGTCGTAGCGCCATCCTGGGGCTAGTCGGGGCGGCACTTGGCATCCGGCGCGACGACGATGAAGGACAGCGCCGCCTGCGCAAGGGTCTGCAAGTGGCGGTCAAGCAGCGCTCACCGGGGCTGTTGCTACGCGACTATCACACCGTGCAGGTGCCGCCATCGCAAGCGAAAGTATCCCACCGCACGCGCCGTGAAGAGCTTTCGGTGCCCAAGGAGTCACTCAATACCATTCTCTCTTCTCGGGATTACCGTTGCGACGGCCTCTGGTCCGTTGCGATTCGACTAGCGTCAGATGCTGGTTGGACACTGGATGAGCTGAAGTTGGCGCTGGAAAGGCCCCGGTTCCCGCTCTATCTCGGTCGCAAGGCGTGCCCACTAGCAGCTCCCCTGGTGCCGGCCGTGGTCGAGGCCAGCCACTGGCGGCAGGCGCTGGATCATCGTTTTGAAAGCGCGCTGAACCCCGACCGCACTTGGCTGGCGCTGGTGGGGAATGAGGAGAAGGATAAGCGCCTGCTGAGCCTACCCGACGAGGTGCTCTACGCCTGGGAAGGGGCAGCCGATGCGCTCGATGGCGTTACGGCCAGTGAGTCCAGTGAGGTCTGGGATGAACCGCTGCATCGCCGCCGCTGGCAGTTCGGGCCGCGCCTTGAACACAGGCGAATCGAAGCTGTGGAGGAGACACACTAATGTATCTTTCAAGTGTCAGGCTCGATCTCAACCGTTTGACTCGTTCCGAGCTATTCGATGTGTTGGAAGGTGGCGCTTACACCGCTCATCAGCTGCTCTGGAGGCTGTTTCCCGAGACGCCTCAGGGCGAGCGGCCCTTTATTTTCCGCCAGGAGATGGAAGAAGACGCCAGCGGCCAGAGCGCAGGGCTGCCTCGCTTCTACGTCGCCTCGGATCGGCCGCCCGAGCCGGTCGAGGGCTTCGACGTGCAGTGCAAGCCTCTCAAGCCCCAGCTTGCGCAAGGCGACCGACTGGCGTTTCGGCTGCGCGCCAACCCCACGGTTGCTAAATACGTCGGCCATGGCAGCCGTTCCCATCGTGCCGATGTCTTGATGGATGCGCGCAAACCGTTTCCCAAGGGAGAGCGGACGAGTCTGGCATGCGTCGAGGCGATGGAGGCTGCGGCCCGCAACTGGCTCCAAGCGCGTGCTGAAGGTTTTGGCTTCACGCTGCCGGTCGCACCGGAGGTGGGTGCATACCGCCAGCATGCGCTGAGCAAGAAGGAGGGCGGGGAGCCCATCCGTTACTCCAGTGTGGATTACGAAGGTCTGCTGGAGGTGACGGAACCCGAACGGCTCAATCGCGCGCTGCAAGAGGGCATTGGTCGCGCCAAGGCCTTTGGCTGTGGCCTGATGTTGCTGCGCCGCGTACCGGAGTGATCCATGAGCTTTATCCCCCTCAAGCCGATCCCGATGAAGGATCGCATGTCGATGATCTTCATCGGCATGGGCCAGATCGACGTACGTGATGGCGCCTTCGTGGTGATCGACGATGTCAACGGCGAGCGCATGCACATACCGGTCGGCTCGGTTGCCTGCCTGCTGCTCGAGCCTGGCACCAGAGTTTCCCATGCAGCCATCAAGCTTGCCGCGGCGGTGGGCACCCTGCTGATCTGGGTTGGGGATGCCGGCGTACGGCTCTACAGTGCAGGGCAGCCTGGCGGCGCCCGATCCGACAAGCTGCTTTATCAGGCTAGATTGGTGCTGGAGGAGAAGCTGCGGCTCAAGGTGGTGCGCAAGATGTTCGAGCTGCGCTTCGGTGAGCCGGCACCTGAGCGGCGCAGTATCGAACAGTTGCGGGGAATCGAAGGCGCCCGTGTGCGCAAGACGTATCAACACTTGGCCAAACAGTACGGAATCAAATGGACAGGGCGCCGTTACGACCCGAGCCAATGGGATGCTTCCGATACCGTCAACCAATGCCTCTCCGCTGCCACCGCTTGTCTCTACGGGGTAACTGAAGCAGCGATTCTGGCGGCGGGTTATGCGCCAGCCATTGGCTTTTTGCACACCGGAAAGCCAAAGAGCTTCGTCTACGATATCGCCGATATCGTCAAGTTCGAAACGGTAGTTCCTGCGGCTTTCCGCGTGGCGGCGCGCAATCCACCTCTGCCAGAGCGGGAGGTGCGTATTGCCTGCCGCGATGCTTTCCGGCAAACGAAGCTGCTTCAGAGCCTGATACCACTGATCGAAGAAGTTCTATCAGCAGGGGAGATCGAACCACCGCCGCCAGCCCCTGAAGCCGTGCCACCGGCCATACCGGAGCCGGCAGCCGTGGGCGATGCCGGGCACAGGAGCGGTTGAAATGGCCATGCTAGTCGTAGTGACCGAAGCCGTACCGCCCCGTCTACGCGGCAGGCTTGCCGTGTGGCTGCTCGAGGTCCGCGCTGGTGTCTATGTCGGCGACGTCAGTAGGCGTATCCGCGAAATGATTTGGGAGCAGATCAATGCGCTGGCGGAGGAAGGCAATGTCGTGATGGCCTGGGCTAGCAATCATGAGTCCGGTTTTGAATTCCAAACATACGGCTCGAATCGTCGTGAGCCCTGGGACCATGACGGACTGCGCTTGGTGCGCTTTCTTCCGCTAGAGACCAACTAACTGATTTTCCAGGCTCTTTAACAATCCATGCTGTACAAAAAATAGGCAAAATCGCTGGTGGGAAATCCGCTGGCGATTTTCCTTTTGTAGATCAATCGTCTACGATTAGTCCGATCCCCGCGGGAGCGGGGATTAACCGCCTATCTGCATCGCATTCATGCAAACCGGCCACCGATCCCCGCGGGAGCGGGGATTAACCGTTGCTGACGCGGTTGGTAAATGGGGCGCTAATCCGATCCCCGCGGGAGCGGGGATTAACCGGCGTGAAAAAAGCTTGCA
Source organism: Halomonas sp. A29 (assembly GCF_046723295.1). Lineage (NCBI taxonomy): Bacteria > Pseudomonadati > Pseudomonadota > Gammaproteobacteria > Oceanospirillales > Halomonadaceae > Halomonas > Halomonas sp. A29. The sequence goes on along the minus strand of NZ_JAXQPR010000013.1, from coordinate 22,317 downwards.
TGCCACCATAGGTACCGATCCCCGCGGGAGCGGGGATTAACCGAATTCTGGATATGTTTATAATTCCTCAAATGGCCGATCCCCGCGGGAGCGGGGATTAACCGTATGTTTTTGCTCCAGATTGTGTCAGCACTAACCGATCCCCGCGGGAGCGGGGATTAACCGTCGATCAGCATTTGCCCGTTGATATAGTTCAGCCGATCCCCGCGGGAGCGGGGATTAACCGAATATGTTTCAGCGGAGGCGCATACAGTCCGTCCGATCCCCGCGGGAGCGGGGATTAACCGTCGATCAGCATTTGCCCGTTGATATAGTTCAGCCGATCCCCGCGGGAGCGGGGATTAACCGAATATGTTTCAGCGGAGGCGCATACAGTCCGTCCGATCCCCGCGGGAGCGGGGATTAACCGGTATCGCCACGCCGCTTGATTGCTCGCCATAGCCGATCCCCGCGGGAGCGGGGATTAACCGCCAGGCGCGCGTAGTGAGTGAGGTGATCCAGGCCGATCCCCGCGGGAGCGGGGATTAACCGCCCTCGTCTGTGTGTGTAGGGCTATGGTCCTACCGATCCCCGCGGGAGCGGGGATTAACCGTCAGTCTTGACCGTGGCGGACGATGACCCGATCCGATCCCCGCGGGAGCGGGGATTAACCGCGACTTCCCTGCCCCTGGAACACCAGTTATGACCGATCCCCGCGGGAGCGGGGATTAACTGTTATGAAGCCAAGTATCGAGCCGCCGCGATACAGTCCGTCCGATCCCCGCGGGAGCGACCGATCGACAGCGCCCAGGTGATCTATCAGCATCGCCGATCCCCGCGGGAGCGGGGATTAACCGCGACCAGTCCGACTTATTGGAACCTGGTGCGGCCGATCCCCGCGGGAGCGGGGATTAACCGCTTTTTTCACGCCTTTTTTTCACATCAAATGTCCGATCCCCGCGGGAGCGGGGATTAACCGTTGAGTTCGACTAATCCGCACGCATATCGAGGCCGATCCCCGCGGGAGCGGGGATTAACCGGAATATGTTTCTGCTGAGGTTCATACCGTCCGCCGATCCCCGCGGGAGCGGGGATTAACCGCCCGGCATGTCGGCCGAGGACGCTGCCGAGATCCGATCCCCGCGGGAGCGGGGATTAACCGGCAGGCGTGTCACTTTACCCATCACACTCTCCCCGATCCCCGCGGGAGCGGGGATTAACCGCTAACCGCCGATGAGATCCGGGCCATCGTCTACCGATCCCCGCGGGAGCGGGGATTAACCGGCGAGATAGAGCAGCGCCCCGACCAACGCCAGCCGATCCCCGCGGGAGCGGGGATTAACCGAACGACGGCGGGCGACGCAGGCTGTCGACCAGCCGATCCCCGCGGGAGCGGGGATTAACCGCTCGGCATCCGCAGGACAGAGACCTACTGGGACCGATCCCCGCGGGAGCGGGGATTAACCGCGTGAGCTCGAACCTGCCGCTGATCGTCTCCACCGATCCCCGCGGGAGCGGGGATTAACCGAATATGCTCAAATTCCCCCTCAGCATTTTGGTCCGATCCCCGCGGGAGCGGGGATTAACCGCCTATCTGCATCGCATTCATGCAAACCGGCCAGCCGATCCCCGCGGGAGCGGGGATTAACCGTCCGTGCAGGCCTGGACATAACGAGTAGCGTCCCGATCCCCGCGGGAGCGGGGATTAACCGGACTGGGCTTGTGCCTTCGGTAAGTTCATGCCCCGATCCCCGCGGGAGCGGGGATTAACCGTACCGCGATATTGGCGTGGATGAGTAGTATTACCGATCCCCGCGGGAGCGGGGATTAACCGCGATTTCCCTGCCCCTGGAACACCAGTTATGACCGATCCCCGCGGGAGCGGGGATTAACCGAGCGACAGACGAGAGAGCCAGAGCCGATGCAGCCGATCCCCGCGGGAGCGGGGATTAACCGCCGGCTGGGGATCGATGAAAAACGAACCGAGCCCGATCCCCGCGGGAGCGGGGAGTAACCGCCGGCTGGGGATCGATGAAAAACGAACCGAGCCCGATCCCCGCGGGAGCGGGGAGTAACCGCCGGCTGGGGATCGATGAAAAACGAACCGAGCCCGATCCCCGCGGGAGCGGGGAGTAACCGCCGGCTGGGGATCGATGAAAAACGAACCGAGCCCGATCCCCGCGGGAGCGGGGAGTAACCGCCGGCTGGGGATCGATGAAAAACGAACCGAGCCCGATCCCCGCGGGAGCGGGGATTGACCGTCGAATCATAAATGCAACGTCACCAGCCGACCCCGATCCCCGCGGGAGCGGGGATTAACCGATCATACAGTCGGACTTCTCCTCGCTGGAGATCCGATCCCCGCGGGAGCGGGGATTAACCGCCATTCCAGTTCCTCGCGTGGGTATTTGAGTACCGATCCCCGCGGGAGCGGGGATTAACCGCTACCTAGAAGATTATCCCATCGGTGATATATCCGATCCCCGCGGGAGCGGGGATTAACCGCAATTCGGTCCAGAAATAGAGCCTGCTTTCGACCGATCCCCGCGGGAGCGGGGATTAACCGGAAGCGCAGCATGTCGTCGGCTTGAGTAGTGTCCGATCCCCGCGGGAGCGGGGATTAACCGGTGGCGCCGACAGCGCGGGTGCCTTTTACCGCCCGATCCCCGCGGGAGCGGGGATTAACCTCCGTCACCGGTTAGGCGGGTTGCTGCTTGACCCCGATCCCCGCGGGAGCGGGGATTAACCGCATGAGGAAGCAGACGTTGAAGACCTTGGTTCCCGATCCCCGCGGGAGCGGGGATTAACCGGCGCCAAACTGTATCAATGCCGTCGAAGCGGCCCGATCCCCGCGGGAGCGGGGATTAACCGACGCCCTGAGCGAGCGCAGCACGGCCGGGGCCCCGATCCCCGCGGGAGCGGGGATTAACCGTCTCTCGATGCGGTGGCTAATGCTATCCGACACCGATCCCCGCGGGAGCGGGGATTAACCGTGTAGAGGACGAGTTGCCCAATCACGGAGCAACCGATCCCCGCGGGAGCGGGGATTAACCGTTGCTGACCTGCAAGGGGCCTTAGCCCCACACCCGAGCCCCGCGGGAGCGGGGATTAACCGTTGCTGACCTGCAAGGGGTCGTAGCCCCACACCCGATCCCCGCGGGCGCGGGGATTCCCCGTTGCTGCCCTGCACGGGGCCGTAGCCCCCCACCCGATCCCCGCGAGAGCGAGGATTAACCGGCGGCGCCGGTCGAGAGGTTGGCCTGCCGCAACCGATCCCCGCGGGAGCGGGGATTAACCGCGCTGCCGCTGCTCCAGCTCGACCAGTTGCGCCCGATCCCCGCGGGAGCGGGGATTAACCGTTGAATCCGAAGCCCCGGTTGTTGCAGTAGTTCCGATCCCCGCGGGAGCGGGGATTAACCGCAGTACCTGGGCGATATGGGCGTAGTGGTGGTCCGATCCCCGCGGGAGCGGGGATTAACCGGTGTGCATATCGAGGTAAAGCGCTACGCCACGCCGATCCCCGCGGGAGCGGGGATTAACCGATGGCCGCGATGGCGCGGCAAAGCATGTCGCGCCGATCCCCGCGGGAGCGGGGATTAACCGGCCTCGAGTTCGGTTTCGCTGCGCGCCAGGCTCCGATCCCCGCGGGAGCGGGGATTAACCGGTGATGGAAAAGCTCAACACCCGGCGTATCGACCGATCCCCGCGGGAGCGGGGATTAACCGGACCCAGAGCGACGAACGGGCATTTTTCGCCGCCGATCCCCGCGGGAGCGGGGATTAACCGCAGGAAATCAAGCTGATCCGGGGGGACTACGACCGATCCCCGCGGGAGCGGGGATTGACCGCTTGAGCGCTTCACGCAGGCCGAGCTCACGGCCCGATCCCCGCGGGAGCGGGGATTAACCGGGGTCGGCCATGTCGCGCGAGTTTCAGACTAGCCGATCCCCGCGGGAGCGGGGATTAACCGGGGTCGGCCATGTCGCGCGAGTTTCAGACTAGCCGATCCCCGCGGGAGCGGGGATTAACCGTGACGGACGCCGGCGATGTCGCCGACCAGCAGCCGATCCCCGCGGGAGCGGGGATTAACCGGCGCGCCCAGTGGAAGCCCATGATCTGGAACACCGATCCCCGCGGGAGCGGGGATGAACCGGATGAGGGACTGACCGGGCGCGAGCGGGACGACCGATCCCCGCGGGAGCGGGGATTAACCGGGGTCGGCCATGTCGCGCGAGTTTCAGACTCGCCGATCCCCGCGGGAGCGGGGATTAACCGGATGAGGGACTGACCGGGCGCGAGCGGGACGACCGATCCCCGCGGGAGCGGGGATTAACCGGTTCCTCTTATCGAAGCCGAGCTACCCGAGGACCGATCCCCGCGGGAGCGGGGATTAACCGGAACCGAGCCCGATACCGAAGTTCGCCATTATCCGATCCCCGCGGGAGCGGGGATTAACCGGCCGGCGCCCAGCGCGAGCGCAAGCAGGCCGACCGATCCCCGCGGGAGCGGGGATTAACCGCCTTCACCTATTATTGTTCCTATTTCGTAACCCCGATCCCCGCGGGAGCGGGGATTAACCATGTGGTTCAGCCAGCTGCGCGACTTCTCGGCCCCGATCCCCGCGGGAGCGGGGATTAACCGCCAGGTGGCGTATGGTTCGCAGTCGTCGCGCCCCGATCCCCGCGGGAGCGGGGATTAACCGCTTGATGGCCTCGTTCGTCAGGTCATGGAAATCCGATCCCCGCGGGAGCGGGGATTAACCGCCAGGTGGCGTATGGTTCGCAGTCGTCGCGCCCCGATCCCCGCGGGAGCGGGGATTAACCGCTTGATGGCCTCGTTCGTCAGGTCATGGAAATCCGATCCCCGCGGGAGCGGGGATTAACCGCTCATACCAAACCTTTGGTATTGCGGAATGTTCCGATCCCCGCGGGAGCGGGGATTAACCGGGGGTTTGATTACGGCAGTTTCGGCCAGTATGCCGATCCCCGCGGGAGCGGGGATTAACCGCCTGGCAGCGGTCTTATCTAATGCGTGGTCGGCCGATCCCCGCGGGAGCGGGGATTAACCGTTGTCGTAGACCACCACTGCATGAACGTGATCCCGATCCCCGCGGGAGCGGGGATTAACCGGGCACCTACCTGGACGCGACCGCATTCATTGACCGATCCCCGCGGGAGCGGGGATTAACCGCAGGTTAGGGGCGGCGCCCTTCACCTTGCCGCCCGATCCCCGCGGGAGCGGGGATTAACCGGGCACCTACCTGGACGCGACCGCATTCATTGACCGATCCCCGCGGGAGCGGGGATTAACCGCAGGTTAGGGGCGGCGCCCTTCACCTTGCCGCCCGATCCCCGCGGGAGCGGGGATTAACCGGCAGCAGACTGGATATTCCATAAACCTCAGTGCCGATCCCCGCGGGAGCGGGGATTAACCGACCTTTCGTCACATATCGCACAGCCTCAATGCCCGATCCCCGCGGGAGCGGGGATTAACCGCCGAGATTCGCGTTTGCCGCCTCTTCCCTGGTCCGATCCCCGCGGGAGCGGGGATTAACCGAGCGCCTGAAATGAGTGACTCTCCCGTTAATACCGATCCCCGCGGGAGCGGGGATTAACCGTTGCCGATGCCGTTGGTAAATGGGGCGCTAATCCGATCCCCGCGGGAGCGGGGATTAACCGAGCGCCTGAAATGAGTGACTCTCCCGTTAATACCGATCCCCGCGGGAGCGGGGATTAACCGTTGCCGATGCCGTTGGTAAATGGGGCGCTAATCCGATCCCCGCGGGAGCGGGGATTAACCGGTGGACCCGGTACTGCAGATGTTCGGCGGCCTCCGATCCCCGCGGGAGCGGGGATTAACCGGTGATAGCCACGGACGTAGGCCTAGGAACGTCCCGATCCCCGCGGGAGCGGGGATTAACCGTCCGATACCCTCGGCGTAGATGTTACGGCGAACCGATCCCCGCGGGAGCGGGGATTAACCGGCGCGACGGATCAGCTTGAACACGACCGCGGCCCGATCCCCGCGGGAGCGGGGATTAACCGATTAAACATTAGAACACCCCATCGCTTGTGATCCGATCCCCGCGGGAGCGGGGATTAACCGCCTATCTGCATCGCATTCATGCAAACCGGCAACCGATCCCCGCGGGAGCGGGGATTAACCGATTAAACATTAGAACACCCCATCGCTTGTGATCCGATCCCCGCGGGAGCGGGGATTAACCGCCTATCTGCATCGCATTCATGCAAACCGGCCACCGATCCCCGCGGGAGCGGGGATTAACCGGTCAGGTGCATCAGCGCAGCCCAGCAGTACTCCCGATCCCCGCGGGAGCGGGGATTAACCGGGCACGTATCCCAGCAATGCCCTGCCGCATGACCGATCCCCGCGGGAGCGGGGATTAACCGCGCGCATGGCCTACGAGATGCAGACCGGCCTGCCGATCCCCGCGGGAGCGGGGATTAACCGGTAGCCGCTGCGTTCGATAAGGCCCTGGCCGACCGATCCCCGCGGGAGCGGGGATTAACCGTGTGGAACGTAACGCGGGCCTACTGAATAACACCGATCCCCGCGGGAGCGGGGATTAACCGCTGGGTAGAAACAGCGTAATTTATAGGGAAATCCGATCCCCGCGGGAGCGGGGATTAACCGTCGGTGAAGGCAGTCGCGGCGCTCTCTAGCCACCGATCCCCGCGGGAGCGGGGATTAACCGCATCAAGATGCGCTGGATAAAGAAGTCGGCGGCCGATCCCCGCGGGAGCGGGGATTAACCGCATCAAGATGCGCTGGATAAAGAAGTCGGCGGCCGATCCCCGCGGGAGCGGGGATTAACCGGTCGATGGCGTATTCGTCCAGATCACAGTGACCCGATCCCCGCGGGAACGGGGATTAACCGCGGGTATCCGGCGAAGTGGCCTTGGCCAAGTTCCGATCCCCGCGGGAGCGGGGATTAACCGCCCAAGGGCTACCACGGCCCGCAAGCCGGCAACCGATCCCCGCGGGAGCGGGGATTAACCGGCTCGACGAACATTGATCATCTCCAATACTCCCCGATCCCCGCGGGAGCGGGGATTAACCGGTGACGAAGCGGCTCAACCGCAGCCATACCTGCCGATCCCCGCGGGAGCGGGGATTAACCGGTAAACCCCAGAAACGAGAAACCCCCAGGTTGCCGATCCCCGCGGGAGCGGGGATTAACCGTCCGCCGACGCCGCGCCCCGGGAGTTCGGGGTCCGATCCCCGCGGGAGCGGGGATTAACCGCAGCTCCTCGGCGATGTGGTCGCAGGAGCGCACCGATCCCCGCGGGAGCGGGGATTAACCGTTCACACCAATATTCGCGGGATTGGCGATGTACCGATCCCCGCGGGAGCGGGGATTAACCGGTGACGAAGCGGCTCAACCGCAGCCATACCTGCCGATCCCCGCGGGAGCGGGGATTAACCGGCCACCAGCTCGGTGCCCCGACTTCACGATAGCCGATCCCCGCGGGAGCGGGGATTAACCGTATCAAGAGCAACTGGCGCAGCTGATCGGCTACCGATCCCCGCGGGAGCGGGGATTAACCGTTGTTGCGCTTCAATTTCCTTTGACGACTCAACCGATCCCCGCGGGAGCGGGGATTAACCGGCTCGCTTCATCGAACAGGCCATGAGCGGCGACCGATCCCCGCGGGAGCGGGGATTAACCGGAAGGTTTCGAGCCCTTCATGGCGGGTCAAACCCGATCCCCGCGGGAGCGGGGATTAACCGCACGGCAGAGGATGGTATCGAATTGATGAAAGCCGATCCCCGCGGGAGCGGGGATTAACCGTATCTCCAGGCGATGGAGGTCTTCGAGCGCACCCGATCCCCGCGGGAGCGGGGATTAACCGAAGGAAGCCTGGCACCTGGTCCCCGAGAAAGACCGATCCCCGCGGAGCGGGGATAAACCGTAATACCGGCTTATCGTCTCACTGGTGAGACTTCGTTCCCCGCAGTGGCGGAGAAAACAAACCGTCTTGGGTGCAGCTCAATGGTAGAGCTACATCCATAGCTTCCACCGCACTACCCCCCAAACTCCTCCGTATCGATTTCCGCCTGCAGCGCTTCGCTGTAGCGGGCGCCGGCCACCTGGTCCGGTGTCAGCAGCTCGCTCAGCCGCTCAAGGGTGGCGGTATCCAGGCGCAGGTCTTCGGCCTTGAGGTTCTCGCGCATATGCGCGATGGAGCGGGTGCCGGGGATGGGGATCACGTCGTCGCCCTGGGCCTTGAGCCAGGCGAGTGCCAATTGGCCGGTGGTCACTTCCTGTTCGCTGGCGATGGCTTGGAGCTTTTCGAGCTGGCGCAGGTTGTGCGGCAGGTTTTCGGCGCTGAAGCGGGGCATGCCGCGGCGCACGTCGTTCTCGGTGAGTTGGGTGGTTTCCGTTATGGCGCCGGCCAGGAAGCCGCGGCCCAGGGGGCTGAAGGCGACCAGGGCCGTGTTGGCCTCGCGGCAGGCGTCTAGCAGGGCGATCTCGGGGTTGCGGGTCCACAGCGAGTATTCGGATTGCACCGCGGCGATAGGGTGTTCGGCCCGGGCGCGGCGCAGGGTGGCGGCGGAAACTTCAGAGAGCCCGATGGCGCGCACCTTGCCTTCTTCCACCAGTCGCCCCAGTGCGCCGACGCTCTCTTCGATGGGCACGTTGCGGTCCATTCGGTGCAGGTAGTAGAGATCCAGGTGGTCGGTGCGCAGGCGCTCCAGGCTGGCCTCGCACTGCCGGCGAATCGTCTCGGGGCGTCCGTCGATCACCTTCTTGCCAAGCTCAGGGTTCATGGCCATGCCGCACTTGCTGGCCAAGAGGATCTCGTGTCGCTTGTTGGCCAGCGCCTTGCCTACCACCCGCTCGTTGGCCGTGGCGCCGTATAGGGTGGCGGTGTCGAAGTGGCGATAGCCCATCTCGAAGGCTTCATCCAGGGCGCGCAGCGCTTCGGCTTCGTCAACCGGGTTGCCATAGCCGTGAGAGAGGTTCATGCAGCCCAGGCCGATGGTGGGGGAGGCCACTTCCTTGAGGCGAGTGAAGAATGACATGCAGGCTCCGGGTCAGGGGTGAGGCTTTGTATCATGCCGAGCCCGATGCTTTCCTCGCAAGAAGGGAACACCGGCGGGGGCTTTCACACAACTTCTTCAATCCGCCGCTACGTTGAAGAATCGAGCGTAACGAGGCCGTTGCGGCCAAGGGGAAGGAACCGTTCATGAATAGTGTCGAGGCTGCCCACCAATGCTGGCGGTGCCGGCGCTGGACTGCTGCGCCAGTACGGATCGGGGCGCGCCTTCGAGCACTTCGATATTCCGCTGATGGCGGGCTTCGAAGGGGAAGTCGCGTGGATGGTGGCATCGGCGCAACGGGCAGGGCGTGTTGCCACGCATGCTGGTGCGCTGATGCCGGTGGTGTCGGGCCCGCAGCGCTGCCTTACTGCATCAGTGTCTTGATTCGCTCCAGGTAGTCCTGGCCGTTCTCGCGAACGCGATCGTGGTCCTTATCCGCTGCGCCGGAGCGCACCTCCTGTACCCGCTCGCTCATGGTGTCGACTTCGCTGCGAACCGTGTTCAGGGCGTTCGCGAGGGTCTCGCTGAGCTGCTCGATGATGGCGAGGTCGTCGTCGGTCAGCTCACGCTTCTGCAGCAGCGCGTCGAGCCTGTCGTTCTCGATCTCCAGGTAGTCCACGGCCTGGGAAAGGTCTTGAGCGGGTTGGCCGCCAGCGTCTTCGAGTTCCTCGGCGGCGTGGGCGGCGCCGAGTGTCAGGGAGGTGAGCAGCAGGGCGATGGCTATCCGTTTCATCGGGCATACCTCAACAGGTGGAAAGAAGTATTTTCAACGCTAGTTATAGCGCATGGCGTTCACAAGGTGATGACATGCGGCATCTTGTCCTTGGCCGGGGCGGCGGGTAGCGCTGCGCTTCGGTAGCCCGCTCGTGAGCCGCCTGCCGGGTGCGGTATGCTGTGGCAATAATGACTTGCGAGGATTCACCCATGTCTGACCAAACACCGTTCCAGCGTGCCATGGCCGAACTCGATGCCCTGCACGCCGAGGATCCGCGCCGGGTGGATGTGGAGGGTGAAAGCCTGCCCCTGGAGCTGTGGCATGCGGGGCGCATGAGCGCCTGGCTAGAGCGGGTGGAGGAAGCCCCGAGCGAGCTGGTGCAGATCGCGGTGCGCTCGCAGCACCTGCAGCGCTGGGAGGTGCCCCGCAGCGAATACCCGGAGGGGCGCGTGGGCTATCTCACCTGGCGCCGCGACCAGGGCAAGCGGGCCGGCGAGACCACGGCGCGGGTAATGGAAGCGCAAGGCTATACCGCTGAGGACGCTGCCGAGGTTTCCAGGATGATCCGCAAGCAGGGCCTGGGCCGCGACCCGGGCACCCAGGCGGTTGAGGACTGCGCCTGCCTGGTATTTCTCGAGAACTACTTCGCCGACTTCTCCAAGCAGGTGGAACACGAGCACCTGGTGCGCATCGTGCAGATGACCTGGAAGAAGATGTCGCCGCGCGCCCGGGAGCTGGCGCTGGAGCTGCCCATGAGCGGTGAAGCGCGGGCCGTGGTGGAGGAGGCGCTGGCGGGCTAACCGCGCTGCCACGGCCGTGGCAGCGCAGTGACCCATCCCTCGTTCGTGTTCAAGCCCTTTGCGGCTCGAGTACCTGCCGGTGCAGGGCCTCGCCGGCGGCATCCATCAAGGTAACGGTGAGGGTCTCGCTCTCGCCGTCCAGGTCGACCTGGCCGAAGAACTGATAGCCCTCGGCGGGCGACAGGTTGGCGCGGCCATCCGGCGGCGCCTTCTGGAAGACCACCTGGGGGCCGAAGGTGCCGTCGAGCTCGCCCGGGCCGAAGGTACCGGCATGCAGGGGGCCGCTGACGAACTCCCAGAAGGGGGCAAACTCCTGGAAGCTGGCACGCTCCGGCGAGTAGTGGTGGGCGGCGGTGTAGTGCACGTCGGCAGTGAGCCACACCACGTTGTGGATGGCTTCGTCGCGGATCGCCCTGAGCAACTCGGCGACCTCCAGCTCACGCCCGAGGGGTTCGCCGTGGTGGTCGTTGGCGATGGCTTCGAAGTCGTCGCCATCGCGTACGATCAGGCCGATGGGCATGTCCGAGGCGATGATCTTCCAGGTCGCACGGGATTGGCGCAGGCCGTCGAGTAGCCAGCGCAGCTGGTCCTGCCCGAGGAAGGTAGCCTCTTCGCCTCCGGTCTGCTGGTTACGGCTGTTGGCCGCGCGGTAGGAGCGCATGTCCAGCATGAAGATCTCCAGGCTGGGGCCGTAGGCGAAGTGTCGATAAATTCGCCCGGGGGCCTCGGGGCGCTGGCGCAGCGGCATGTATTCGAGGAAGGCGCGGCGGGCTCGGGCGGCGAGCAGCGAGACGTTCTTCTCGCTGTAGCGGTCGTCGTCGAGAATCTCGCCGGGGTACCAGTTGTTGACGGTCTCGTGGTCGTCCCACTGGGCGAGCATGGGCACGGCGGCATTGAAGCGGCGCACGTTGGCATCGAGCATGTTGTAGGCGTATTGGCCGCGGAATTCGTCCAGGGTTTCGGCCACCTTGAGCTTGTCGGGTGTCACCAGGTTGCGCCACAGCTCGCCATTGGGCAGTGCTACGCTCTCTTGCAACGGGCCATCGGCGTAGACGGTGTCGCCGGAGTGGATGAAGAAGTCCGGCCGCTGGCGCAGCATGGTGCCGTAGGTGGTCATGCCGCCGCGGGATTCGTCGATCCCCCAGCCCTGCCCGGCGGTGTCGCCGGACCAGACGAAACGTACGTCGCGGCGGGTCGCCGGGGGCAGGCGCAGTTGGCCGGTGACCGGCTCGCTGATGGCGCGGCGGTCGTCCAGCGCCTCGAAGCGGACGCGATAGTGGGCGGTGTCCATGCCGGCCAGCCCGGTGGCGTCGAGCTTGGCGGTCAGGCCGGTGGCGTGCAGGGTCTCCGGGCCGAGCAGTTGACGAGCCCCACGGAACTCGGGGTTGTCGGCGATCTCGACCAACATGCGGGCCGGCCGGTCGACCTGCGACCAGAGCATGGCGCGGTCGGCAAGCATGTCGCCGCTCATTACGCCGCTGGTGATCACGGGGCGGCGGCTCTCGGCCAGGATGATGGAGGGAGCGGCCAGGGTGGTGCCCAGTACGGCACCCCCTTTCAGGCCCAGGCTCAGCAGATCTCGTCGCGTCAAACGCATGGTCGGCACCTGAGGGTGGGGAAGACCCCAGCATCCTGGCAGGGCGCCATGACAGCGGCTTGGCAGCAACGTTACATCTCAGGGGATTGCTGTCCTACCCTGCGCTGCCAATGACAGGATTATGTTCTTTTGTGTCGCCTTTTGGTTAGTTCGTGTTGCTTCATGGCACTAGGATAGAACCTAGCCTGCACCCAGCAAATCCAATAAGAGGCTACGTCATGGAGCTGATGCATTTTGCTATTGCTAATCTCGATCTGCTCGTGTCACGCACTCTCGAGCATATTGCACTAGTCGGGATAGCAGTGGGCATCGCCACACTGACTGGAGTGCCGATCGGCATCGCCATCACCAAGAATGAGCGTTTGGCGAAGAATGTGCTCTATGTCGCATCTATCATTGTGACCATTCCCTCCATTGCACTTTTTGGCCTAATGATTCCGCTGCTCTCGGTTATTGGGCATGGGATTGGCTATGTGCCGGCTATCATTGCTGTTCTTCTTTATTCGCAGCTTCCTATCATCCGTAATACCTATACAGCGATCAATAATGTAAGCCCGGCATTGCGTGAGGCTGCGAAGGGTGTTGGCATGAGCCCCAATCAGCGCCTACGTATGGTAGAAATTCCGCTAGCTGTTCCGGTCATCATGGCGGGTGTTCGAACCGCCGTGGTGCTCAATATTGGCGTCATGGCAATTGCCGCCTATATCGGCGCTGGAGGTCTTGGAACTTTCATCAGTCGTGGTATTTCTCAGTCCGACCCCCGTCAGTTAATAGTCGGTGCTGTGGCCGTCAGTTTGTTGGCTATCATTGTCGATTTTGCTTTGCTTTGTCTGCAGAAATACTTGACGCCAAAAGGGATGGAGGGAGTTCCCGCTGGGACCTGATATTCGCTCTCCTGATACCTCCATCCAATAATAAGGAATACTGAAATGATTCGACTGGACAACTTGACCAAGGTCTTCGATACCCCTGAGGGTGCGGTGGTGGCCGCTGACCATATCAACATGGAAGTGTCTAGCGGAGAGATCTGTATTCTGCTGGGGCCATCGGGCTGCGGCAAGACGACCACGCTGAAGATGATCAACCGTATCATCAGGCCAACTTCCGGCAAGGTCTTTATCGATGGTGAAGATACCACTGGCATGGATACCCAGACGTTGCGACGCAACATCGGCTATGTGATCCAGCAGATTGGCCTGTTTCCCAACATGACGATCGAGGAAAATATCACCGTCGTGCCAAGGTTGCTCGGCTGGGACAAAGCCAAGTATAGGGAACGCGCCCGGGAGCTGATGGCAATGATCGCGCTGGAGCCGGATGCCTTCCTGAAGCGCTATCCGAACGAGCTTTCCGGAGGGCAGCAGCAGCGTATCGGTGTGGCTCGTGCGCTGGCGGCCGACCCGCCGGTCATGCTGATGGATGAGCCGTTCGGCGCCATCGATCCGATCAATCGGGCCGTGATCCAGGATGAGTTCCTCAAGATGCAGCAGGAGCTCAAGAAAACCATCATGTTCGTCAGCCATGATATCGACGAAGCGATCAAGATGGGGGATCGCATCGCCATCTTTCGTGACGGCCACCTGGTTCAGTACGCTCAACCGGATGAGCTGCTGGCGACGCCCAAGGACGCCTTCGTGGAGTCTTTCCTCGGTGAGGATCGGGCACTGAAGCGGCTGAATCTCGTCAAGGTCCAGGAGGTGATCGGCGGGGAATTTGCCACCGTGACACCCAGCGATAGCCTCGAGACCGCGCTCAAGCGGCTCGATGACTATGGCTACCAGCACGCTATCGTCATGGTCAACGAGAAACGCCAGCCCATTGGCATCATTCCCCGCGCGGTGGCTAAGGCCAGCCGGGGCATCTGCCATGACCATGCGCAGCGGGTGCCGGCGACCGTGCATGTCGGCGATGACCTGCGCAAGGCAGTATCGCTGATGCTGGCCAACGATATGACCTGGCTGCCCTGCACCGATGACGAGGGGAAGCTCTGCGGGCAGATCACCCAGCGCGACATGACGCATCATCTGGGTGCCCGCTTTCGCGCGCAGCAGGATGCCCCACAGCCGACCAGCCTGCTGACGGAGGGGTGAGCCGATGCCCATCCAGACCCTGAAAGGGGCACTGCGCGCTCTGCTCCTGCTGGCCATCTTCTTCATCGGTGCATGGAGCCATGCCAGTGGCTTGATCGATGATTTCCTGTTCTATCTGCCTGACATCCAGTTCCTGGCGGCCGAGCACCTTTGGCTCACCGCTGTTTCTGGCAGTCTGGCCATTTTGGTCGCTATTCCGTTGGGTGTGCTGCTGTCGCGTCCCAGCGTGGCACGCTGGGCTGAATCGGCGATGCAGATACTCAATGTCGGTACCACCATCCCAACCCTGGCAGTGCTGGCACTTTCCATGAGCCTGCTGGGCATTGGCATGGTACCTGCCATTTTCGGCTTGTTCGTGGCCACTTTGCTGCCAATCACGCGTAACACCTACACCGGCCTCAAGGGGGTTTCACCGGCTCTCAAGGAGGCGGCGGCTGGTATCGGAATGTCGCCTGTTCAGCGCCTGTTTCGCGTCGAGCTGCCCAATGCGCTCTACGTCATCTTCGCTGGTATCCGCACGGCGTTGGCTATCAACGTTGGGACGGTCCCTCTCGCGTTCCTGATCGGCGCCGGCGGTCTCGGTGAGTTGATCTTCACCGGCATCGATCTCTATGACCCCGTCATGATGCTTGCCGGTGCCATTCCCACCGCGCTACTGGCCATCTGCGTCGATGCCCTGGTTGCTTCCATCGCCTTTCTGGTGGTCCCTCGCGGTGTCAACCCTGCTCGTGCAGCAGCTCATGCTTGAGCAACATCCACAATAAACAACTAAGGAATACGCACCATGATCAAGCAATGCTTCACCACCCTCATCGGGCTGGCTCTGGCCGGAGGTATTTCCATCACCCACGCCTCCGATCTGGTGGTGGGTGGCAAGAACTTCACCGAACAGCAGATCATTGCCAGCATGACCAGCCAGTACCTGGAAGGCCTTGGCTATCAGGTGGATACCCGGGCTGGTATGGGGTCGGCGGTGCTGCGCCAGGCACAGGAGAACGGTCAGATCGATCTTTACTGGGAATATACCGGCACTTCGCTGATCAACTTCAACGGTATCAGTGAGAGACTTGGCCCGGAGGAGACCTACGCCACCGTAAAGGAGCTGGATGCTGAGAAAGGCCTGGTATGGTTGGAACCCTCTGCGGCCAACAATACTTATGCCTTGGCCATGCGCGCGGGAGTGGCCGAAGAGCGCGGCATTCACTCCCTCTCCGATCTGGCCCGGGCCGTCAATGACGGTGAGGCGCTGAGCTTCGCTCTCAATGCCGAGTTCTATGCCCGGGACGATGGCTGGCGGCCGCTTCAAGAGGCTTATGGCTTCGAGGTAGGCCGACGCGATGTGAACCGCATGGATTCGGGGCTCGTCTATCAGGCACTGCGTGATGGACAAGTCGACGTCGGCTTGGTCTTTGCCACCGATGGTCGCATCCCTGCGTTCGCCTTCAAGGTGCTGGAAGACGACCAGAACTTCTTTCCTGCCTATGCCCTGACCCCGGTGGTACGCCAGGAGACCCTGTTGGCCTTCCCGTCGCTGGAGGATCAGATGAACGACCTGTCGTCGCTGCTCGACGATGATGTTATGGCCGATCTCAATGCTCAGGTCGACGTGCGCCGCAAGTCAGTCGAGGAAGTGGCGAAAACCTTTCTCGAGGAGCATGGCTTGCTCTGACCTCTGCCGGCTGGGGCCTCCATGGGAGGCCCCGGTCTTCGATACGCCAGGTTGAACCAGGAGACAGCGAGATGACTCCCGCTCCTGCACTGCTGGCCTGGCTCATCGGCCAGGATCCAGGGCGGCTGGCTGACGCTCATCTGGCGCAAGCCAAGCGCTGTCTGCTCGATCTGCTCGGCGTGGCCGCCGCCGCCACGCGAACGCCGCTGGCGGACAAGGCGCAACGCTTCACTCTGTGCCAATATCCGGGCACTCGTCCCCTGCTGTTCTCCGAGGGGCGCGCCTCGCCATGCGGTGTCGCCCTGCACGGGGCCTGGCTGATCGATGCCCTCGATGCCCATGATGGTCAGGCCCTTACCAAAGGGCACGCCGGGGTGGCCCTACTTCCCGGGCTGCTCGCCCTGCCTGAGGCCGAAGCGCTCTCGGGGCGTGAATGGCTGGGGCTGCTGGCAATGGGCTACGAAGTGGCGACCCGAGCAGGCATCGCGCTCCATGCCACTAGCCCGGATTACCACACGTCGGGCGCCTGGAACGCTTTGGGCGTTGCTGCAGTAGCATCACGCCTGCTGCGCCTTGATGCGTCGCGCCTCCACCACGCCCTGGGTATCGCCGAGTTCTATGGGCCGCGCAGCCAGATGATGCGCTGCATCGACTCGCCCACCATGCTCAAGGACGGCTCGGGGTGGGGGGCGCTGGCTGGGATTTCGTCCGCCTTGCTGGCGCAGGACGGTTTCACCGGCGCCCCGGCGCTCTGCGTCAGCGCTCGGGAGGTGGCCCATTTGTGGGCCGATCTCGGAGAGCGCTGGTACCTCCACGAACAGTATTTCAAGCCCTATCCTGTTTGCCGCTGGGCCCAGCCCGCCGTCGAGGCGGTACGCTCACTGCGCGATGCGGTAGGGGATCCGAACCGGATCCGGCGCATCGAGATCATCACCTTTCACGAGGCGAAGCGCCTGCATACGGTTCGCCCCCGCACCACGGAGGAGGCTCAGTACAGTCTCCCTTGGGCGGTGGCCTGCGCCCTGCTCTCGGGTGGCATCGATGTGGACGCCGTGACCACGGCACTGGACGATACCAGGCTGACGACGCTGGCCGCACGGGTCGTGATCCAGGAGAGCGAGCTTTTTAATCATCGCTTCCCTCGCGAGCGCTGGGCTATCGCCAGAGTCCACCTGGCTGACGGGCGTGTGGTAGAGAGTGAGCCGCGAGAAGCCCGGGGCGATCCGCATTCGCCCTTGTCCGATGAAGCGCTCCACGCCAAGTTTCTGACCCTGGCCGAACCCGTGCTCGGTACTGACGCCCGGCGCTTGCTCGAGGTGGTATCGCGGCTCGAACAGTTGCCCGCTTCGGCTCTGCTGCATTGCCTGCGCGCCCCTGGTCCCACTACCGTTGCCTGAAGCTCGAGCCTTCCATTCTTTCGAGGTCGCCATGCACCATCAAGACACCCTGCGGGTCGGCGCCGTACAGCTCAATGTCGAGCTGGGCGACGTGGATCACAATCTCGCCCGTCACGAGGAGTACATTGCCGAGGCTCGCCGCCAGAAGCTCGAGCTGTTGGTCTTTCCCGAATTGTCGCTGACAGGCTACGCGCTTGGCCCTCGGGTGATGGAAGTCGCCATGCCAGCTCAGGATCCACGCCTTATCGCCCTGGCCGAGGCTGCCGAAGCGATGCAGACGATCGTGGGCTTCGTGGAGGAGGCCAGCCCCGGGGAGTACTACAATGCGCTCGGCGTGCTGCAGCATGGCCGCGTCGTGGCCGTTCATCGCAAGCTCAATCTGCCGACCTATGGGGGGCTCGAAGAGGGCAAGTGGTTCTGCCATGGTCTACGGCTGACTCATGCTGACGTATGCCCCGGCTGGACCACCACGTCGTTGATCTGCGCCGACCTGTGGAATCCGGCGCTGGTGCATGCGGCCCTGCTTTCACGTCCGGCGGTGCTGTGCGCGCCGATCAACTCAGCTTCGGGCATCGTCAGCGAGGAGTTTTCCAACGAGCGCAACTGGCTGCTCAACGTTCGCTTCTACGCCATGACCTATGGTACCCCAGTCATCATGGCCAACCGTTTCGGCCCCGAGGGAGCAAGCCACTTTTGGGGTGGCTCGTGCATCCTCGGGCCGCGTGGCGAGACTCTCATCGCGGCAGAGGACGCCGAGGCGTTGATCACTGCGTCGCTGTCGCGGCGCGAGATCGCCAAGGCACGTTTCGAGCTGCCAACCCATCGCGATGCCGACACCCCTCTGATCCAGCAACTACTGTCCGCTCGGTTTTCCTGACCCTTTCCTGCCCCCTCTAGCCTGACCTGACCCAGCCCAATACGTAACGACTCGGCAGCATCTGGCGCTGTCGAGTCGTTCGAAAGGAAGAAGTTGTGCTGGCTCAACTGAAGTAGAGGCACTTCGGGTTGTCCACCAGGATGCGCTGGCGCAAGCGCTCATCAGGAGCCCAGCGTGCCAGCTCGCTCAGAAGATCACCATCATTGGGCATGGCCACCGGAATATGGGGATGTGGCCAGTCCGAACCCCAGACGCAACGCTCCTCATTGGCAGAGAGCAGTTGCCTGGCGAAAGGCAGCACATCCTCGAAGGGGGGGAATTTATCATCGGTGATGCGATAGGCCCCGGATAGCTTGACCCAGGCATTGCCTGTTTCCAGCAGCCGGCACAAGGCCAAGAAACCTGAATGGTTCACTCCCTTGGCGCAGGGCATGTGCCCCATGTGGTCGACGACGACGGGTACCGGCAGACGCCGGACCCGCGCCTCCAGGCCTTCGAAGGTCGAGACATCCACCAGGAACTGCAGGTGCCAGTCGCGATCCGCCAGCCTCCCAGCCAGCGCCGCCACGTCCTGCCAGTCGATGCCGCCCTTGAACAGCAGGTTGAGACGAACCCCGCAGAAGCCGTCTTGCTGCAGTGCATCCAGCTCGCCTTCCTCGACGCTGCCATCCACGACGGCTATGCCCCGGTAATCCAGCCCGAAACTACGCAGGGTCCGTAGCGCATCACGGGTCGCCCTGTTGTCGAGGCCATAAACGCTGGGTTGTACCAGTACGCCGCGCTCTATTCCCAGGGTGCGGTGCAACGCCAGATAGTCCACCAGGCTCGCATCGGGTGGGGTATAGGTGCGTTCGGGGTGATAGGGGTAGCGATTCTGCGGACCGAACACATGGGCATGACAGTCCACCGCCCCCGGAGGGACGGTGAAGTCAGGCGTACGCGGAGCAGGATCGGCAGCCGCACACAGGGGAATCATTGGCGCAATCCCTCTCATACCATGCAAGGCTCAGAATTCACGCTGCAGCCAGTCGGCGACATGACTAGCGAAGGTCTGGAACTTGGGATCGTCGTCGAGCATCCACTCGGTATGGCCGCCCTCGGGAAGCAGATAGAGCGACTTGGGGCCCGGGTAGGTGGCATACAATGACCGTGCCTCGCTGACTGGGTGCAGATCGTTCTCGGCACCGTGAGCGATCAGCAGCGGCGTATTGGCGTAGCGCTCGTCGATATGTGCCTCCGGGCAGAAGGCAATCAGCGAGTCGGCAAAGTCCAGTACCGAGGTCAGGCCATATCCCGGCGTCTTGCGCAGTACCTCGTCCACATACCCACGAGAAATCTCATCCAGCGGATAGATATCAAAGGGGTCGATCTCTCGCGGTTCGCCGCCCTGGGCCAGATAGCGACGCTCCTCGTTCATGAAGGCCCGGAACTGCTTCCAGCCGAGTTCACCCCGCAGTGCTTTCTGAACGCGTACCGCATCGAAGAAGCCATTCATGGAAATCAGGCCATCGATGAGCTCCTCGGCATGCTGATAGGCATCCAGCACCAACCCTCCACCCATCCCCCAGCCGGCCAGTACCAGCTTGCGTCCTTCATTCCTGGCGCGGTTGCTGACCACTGCCACCACATTGGCGATATCGCGTACCTGCTCTTCGAGCAGAACCTTGCCGCGTTCTCCTTCACTATCGCCGAAGCCGCGATAGTCGAAGCCAAACGTCATAAAGCCCTGCTTGGTGAGATAACGCGCAAAGCGCTCCGGGTGAATCCGCTTCAAGCCGGTGAAGCCGGAGCAGACAATCACCAGGGGAGTCTCTTTTTTGAGAGACGACTCCTCCCAGTAGTAGGAACCATCCAGCCTAAGACCATCGCTAATGATCGAAACACTTTCGGAATTCATTTCTAACTCCTGTTATGAAACTAATGCTTGCCCGAACAGTATTGACATCTTGCGGCAGTCCAATCAGAGTTTAAGGTTCAAAAGCGACATGTATGGGTAAGATCGTGACACGCCATAATCAGCCTTTCCGAGACGGCGACTCTCCCTTTATGGTGGGTTTTCTGCTCTTTCCCCAATTCGCCATGCTGTCGTTCAGCTCCGTAATCGAGCCGCTGCGAATAGCTAATCGCATGAGTGGGAAATCTCTGTATTGCTGGCATCTTATGAGCCTTGACGATCAAGGTCTGGAAGCCAGTAACGGTCTCCCTTTCATGCCGACTCTAGCGATGGCTGATTGGCATGAACTCGATGCCCTCATCCTGGTCGCTGGTTTGGGCACCAATCTGATCGCCGATGAGCGACTTTTTCAGTGGCTGAGAAAGGTGGGGCGAAGTCGCCGCCTGTTGGGTTCAACCTCAACTGGCAGTTTTTTGCTGGCCAAGGCGGGCTTGCTCGATCGTAAACACTGCACCATTCATTGGGAAAATCAGGCCAGCCTTCAGGAAGAATATCCGGAAATAATGGTCTCCAATGAACTCTTTGAGATCGACCAGGGCATCATGACCTGTTCAGGAGGTACCGCTGGTCTGGATATGATGCTGTCCTTGATCGAGAGGCAGCATGGTGGTGAGCTGGCCAAGCAGATCGCTGAACAGTGTATCCATCCGAATATTCGCTCGGCTCATGAGAAGCAGCGGATGAGTCACGAAGCCCGGCTTGGGGTTCACAATTCCACGCTCATAGCTGCTATTAAAGTCATGGAGTCTCACATTGAAGACCCCTTGAGCTGTGAGAGCATCGCGATGCTGGTGGATGTCTCTCACCGTCAGATGCAGCGACTCTTCAAGCAGCACTTCGGGGTCACGCCAGCAAACTATTACCTGAATTTTCGTTTGGAGCACGGTGATAGGCTACTGCGATATACTTCGATGCCCATCATAGATATCGCCACAGCGACCGGTTTTTCTTCTACCTCCCACTTCAGCAAGTGCTATCGAAAGTTCTTCGGTATCTCGCCTAAAGAGCGGCGCAAGACAGGTCTCAACCGCACCGCTTGAGCTCGGCCAGCAACCCCTGCAGCGGGTGCGGCAGGGCCTGGCCGGAGAGCCGCTTGGCCTGGCTGCGACAGGAGTAGCCGGTGGCCAGCAGCCGGCCGCGGTTGGCCTCGCCCTCGACCACCGGCTGCCACGACTGGGCGTAGATGGTCTTCGAGGTCTCGAGGTTGCGCGCCTCGTGGCCGTAGGTGCCGGACATGCCGCAGCAGCCGGTACTGAGCAGCTCCAGCTCGACACCGAAGGCGGCGAACACCTGCTGCCAGGCCTTGGGGCTGCCCGGGGCATTGGTCTTCTCGGTGCAGTGCGAGAGCAGCCGGAAGCCGGGGTCCTCGAGTTGGCCCAGTTGCTGCGCGAGCGCCGGCGGCACCAGGCGCTTGCCCTGGGCCGCCAGCCACTCCTGCAGCATCAGCACCTCGGGCACGGCTTGTGGTCCCAGCGCCTTCACGTACTCCTGGCGGTAGGTCAGGGTCATGGCCGGGTCGATGCCCACCAGCGGCACGCCGAACTCGGCCAGGGCGCGCAGGCGGCGTGCCTGCTTCTCGGCGGTGCGCGCGAAGGCGCCGAGGAAGCCCTGCACGTGCAGCGGCTTGCCGTTGGGCGAGTAGGGCGCGACGAAGACCTTCACGTCGAGGCGGGCGAGCAGCTCGACGATGTCCATCACCCGTTCGGCCTCGAAGTGGCTGGTAAAGGCGTCCTGCACGATGACCACGCTGCGGGCCTTCTGCGCCTCGCTGAGCAGGCCCAGTGAGACCGGCGTGGCCTCGGCCACGCCCCAGGCGCGCAGCTGCCTGGCCAGCCGTGCCCGGGAGAGCCGTGGGCTGTCGGCCAGGCCGACGTGCTGCGCCAGCAGCCGGTCCACCAGGCGGTTGCCTAGCGCAGCGTTGTAGAGCGGTGCGACGTAGGCGAGATAGGGCACGAAGAACTCCATGCCGCCGATCAGGTAGTCGCGTACAGGGCGCAGGTAGCGGCCGTGGTAGATCTCGAGGAACTGCGAGCGCGAATCCGGCACGTTGACCTTCACCGGGCACTGGCCGGCGCAGGACTTGCAGGCCAGGCAGCCCGCCATGGCCTCGTAGACCTCATGGGAGAAGTCGGGCTCGTCGCGGCGCCGCCAGGTGTTGCGCACCCGCTCCGGCA
>NZ_JAXQPR010000012.1:0-100952 GCF_046723295.1 Halomonas sp. A29 | reverse complement strand
TTCGAGGCCGAGGGCGTGAATGCCCAGACCCTGTCGCCGGAGATCCTGGCCGAGCTGGAAACCGTCACCATGCGCGTGCTGGATGAGATGGCGGGCAACGACGAACTCTTCGCCCGCGTACTGGAGAGCCAGCGTGAGTGGATGGGCGTTCACGGCAACTGGCACTCGAAAGGGTACCTGCCGCGCTCCTACTATGCGCCGGAAAACGGCACGGAGTGAGAGGACACTGCCCGAACGGCCAGGCGAGCTGCCGCCTACGTTTCGGGCAGTTTTCGAAACTCGTTCATCCCAGCAACGGCCGCCGCCTGCCGGCGGCGGCCGACTGACCTTGACCCCCGGAGTTCCCCATGAGCATGCATGACTCGGTGACCCCGGTGCCGGAGGGGTACTCCGCGCCGCCGGAGCTGCCCACCAACCGCCTCAGCTACCGCCTCGACATGATCATCCTGCTGCTCGGCCGCGCCATCTCCTGGCTGTGGCTGGTCACCCTGGCGGTGGTGCTGACCAATGTGGTCAACCGCTTCATTCTCGGCCGCGGTTCGATCGCCGTGGAAGAGCTGTCCTGGCACCTGTTCGGCGCCACCATGATCCTCACCCTGGCCTATGCCGTGGTCAGCGACGACCACGTGCGCGTCGACGTGATCCGCGAGAAATTCTCGCTGCGCACCCAGGCCTGGATCGAGCTCCTGGGCATCCTGCTGCTGGCCCTGCCGATTCTCTACCTGATGGCAGACCAGCTGTACCAGTACGGCTACCGCTCGTACCTGCGCGGCGAACGCTCCCAGGCGCCCAGCGGGCTGCCCTATCGCTTCATCATCAAGACCCTGATTCCCATCGGCCTGACGCTGGTGGCCGTGGCGCTGTTCTCTCGAGCGCTGCGCTGCACCACGCTGCTGTTCGGTTTCCCCCGGCGCGTTCTCAAGACGACCCCGCGGCAGTAAGCGGCCGCGCTCCATCCGGAATACGCCACGTTCATCTAGCGAGATCGACTATGGGACTGGAACAATTTCTCGTGCTGGCGATGTTCGCCAGCTTCATGGGCCTGCTGCTGCTGGGCTTCCCGGTGGCCTGGGCGCTGGCCGGCGTCGGCTTCGTCTTCGCCGTCATCGGACATGTGCTGGTGGAATTCATCGGCGCCGACCTGTGGTTCTCCTGGGGCGGTACCATCGGCGTGCTGGACCGGCGCATCTACGGCATCGTCGCCAACGAGCTGATGGTGGCGCTGCCACTGTTCATCTTCATGGGCATCATGCTCGACCGCTCCGGCATCGCCGAGCGGTTGATGAATTCGCTGGTACGCGTACTCGGCGGTCTGCGCGGTGGCTATGCGATTACCGTGGTCATCGTCGGCGTGCTGCTGGCGGCCTCCACCGGCATCGTCGGTGCCTCGGTGGTACTGCTCGGCATGCTGTCGCTGGGGCCGATGATGCGCGCCCAGTACAACAAGTCGCTGGCCGTAGGGACCGCCTGCTCGGTGGGCACCCTGGGCATACTGGTGCCCCCCAGCATCATGCTGGTGCTGATGGCCGACCGCATGGGCACCTCCGACGCCTCCGTCGGCAGGCTGTTCATGGCCGCGCTGGTGCCCGGCGTGATGCTGGGCGTAATGTACATCGCCTACATCCTGATCGCCGCTTACCTGAAGAAGGACCTGGCGCCCGCCCCCAAGGACCGCGATCCGCTCGATGCCAGGGCCTTCCTGCAGGTGTTCATCGCGGTGCTGCCGCCGCTGGGGCTGATCCTGGCGGTACTCGGCTCGATCTTCACCGGCTTTGCCACCACCACCGAAGCCTCGGCGGTGGGTGCGCTGGGCGCCCTGTTGCTGGCCCTGCTCAATCGCCGCCTGAACCTGACGACCCTGCGCCAGGCGCTCTACCAGACCAGCCGTACCACGGCGTTCATCTTCGCCATCTTCATCGGTGCCACGGTATTCGCCGCCGTGCTACGCGGCCTCGGCGGCGACGACGTAGTGCGCTTCGCTCTCACCGGCCTACCCTTCTCGGAAACCGGCATCGTGCTGACCATCCTGCTGGTGGTGTTCCTGCTCGGCTTCTTCCTCGACTGGGTCGAGATCACCCTGATCATCCTGCCGCTGGTGGCGCCCGTGGTGTTCAGCCTCGGCGTCGACCCGCTGTGGTTCGCCATGCTCTTCGCCATCTGTCTGCAGACCTCGTTCCTGACGCCGCCGGTGGGCTTTGCGCTGTTCTACATCAAGGGCGTGTGCCCACCGGGTATCACCACCCGCGACATCTATCTCGGCGTGGCACCCTTCGTGGCCATTCAGTTACTGGGGCTCATGCTGGTGTTCTTCTACGCCCCTCTGGCGACCTGGCTGCCGAACGAGATCTATGGCGGACGCTGACCCGACTGAACGGAGACGAGATATGCAACTTATCGACAAGAGCGCCCTGATCACCGGGGCAGCCGGAGGCATCGGCCGTGCCATTGCCGAGCGCTACGCCAGGGAAGGCGCCCGGGTCGCCGTGGCCGACCTCGACCTGGCCGCCGCCGAAGCCACCGTGGAAACCATTCGCCGAGGTGGCGGCCAGGCCATGGCACTGGCCATGGACGTAACCGACGAAGCGGCAGTCAATGCCGGTGTGGAGCGCATGGTCGCCGAATGGGGCAGCCTGGACATCGCCATAGCCAACGCCGGCATCCAGCATATCGAGCCGGTGCATACGCTGAGCTTCGCCGACTGGCGCAAGGTGATGGCGGTGCACCTGGACGGTGCCTTCCTGGTCACCAGTGCCGCCCTGCGCCAGATGTACCGGCAGCATAGCGGCTGCATGATCTACATGGGGTCGGTGCACAGCAAGCTCGCCTCACCGCTCAAGGCACCCTACGTCGCCGCCAAGCACGGTCTGGTGGGCCTGTGTCGCACCGTGGCCAAGGAGGGCGCGGCCCATGGCGTGCGCAGTAACTTGATCTGCCCCGGTTTCGTACGCACGCCGCTGGTGGACCGCCAGATCCCCGAGCAGGCAAAGGCGCTGGGCATCTCCGAAGAGGCGGTGATACGCGATGTGATGCTCAAGGATACGATCGACGGCGAGTTCACCACCTTGGAGGATATCGCCGAGGTGGCGCTGCACCTGGCCGCCTTCCCCACGGCAGCGCTCACAGGTCAGTCAATGGTGGTCAGTCACGGTTGGTACATGCAGTAGCAGCACCGAAAAATTAGGGAACGCTGTTCTGCAATACGCCTTTCACATAGAATGAGGGCATCGACCATCAACGCGTGCCGATGCCCTTATGCTTCACACCCAACCGACCTTCGCCCCTGGCCGTATCCTGCTCTTCAATCTGCTGGGCGCCCTGCTGGTGTGGTCCTGGCTCTCGCCCGGCCTGCTGTTCTGGACCGAGCTCGACGATACGGTATTTTTCACGACCAATGGCTGGCTGACCGAGGACAACGAAACCTGGGTGCTGTTCGTCGCTGCCGTCAACAATCGAATGTTCGACGTAGTGAGCCTGTTGATCCTGCTGGCACTCTACCTGTGGGCCATGAGCCGCGACGACCGTGGCCAATACCGGCTGCTGCGCTGGGGTGGCATCGGTATCACCATGCTGATTTCGGCAGTATTCATCGCCCAAGGGGTGCGCATGGTGGTGCCCTACACCCATCCAAGCCCGACCATGGTCTATGAAAACGTCAATCTGATCACGGAAATGGTCGGCTTCCCGACCAAGGACAGCTCCGGTAGCAGCTTTCCTGGCGACCATGGCATCAATCTGTTCCTCTTCACCGCCTTCATGTGGCGCTTCGCCGGGCTGCGTGTCGCCCTGGTCAGCGCAGTGTTCGCGGTATTGCTCAGCGCCCCACGCATTCTCAGCGGCGCCCACTGGTTCAGCGACGTCTTCTTCGCCGCCGTGGCGATCAACCTGATCATCACGCCTTGGATCCTGCTCACACCGGTAGGGCCGGGGTTGGCGCGGGCAATCACCGCCGGGCTGATCAAGGTGCGAAACGCATTGCCAAGCCGTTAGAAAAGTTGCTTGCCTATTTTTTCATAACAAAAAAGCGCGGCCTCGGCCGCGCTTTTTCATGTTCAGTTGGCTTTGCGCCAGCCGCCTAACACCCGCTGATCCGGTCCGAAGAACACCAGCCGGTCATGGTCGATCAGAAAGCGGTAGGCGTTCTCCATCATGCCGGTCACACGCCGGGCATCCTCGAGTTGCGCACAGCCTCGGCGGGTAGTGCCCAGCTCACTGAACTGGATACGGTTGCCCTCGTCGAGGTTTACCCGCCCGTTGATCTGGTTGCAGCCATCGCTGCCGCTCACGCTCCCGTTGGGAGCAACGATGAAGTGCGGCGTCTCGGGCATCGAAAGCCGCTCATCGGTGCCTACCAGCAGCAGGTTCCAGCGCTGCCCCACCACGGGATGGTCACTTGAAGCACGGGGCTGGTCTTGCCGAGTCGGCTCGGTAGGCTTGCCACCGCACGCGGCCAGGGTCATGGCGACGAGCGCCAACAGCAGCGCTCGGCCAGGCAGAGTCATGTTCATGCGAAGATTCGTTCCTTATTCTCGTCGCAGATTCTTACCAGGAGCCGGTGTTCGGCATCGAGGCCCAAGGCTCTTTGGCCGCCAGCGGATCGCCCTTCTGCAGCAATTCGATCGAGATGCCATCCGGGCTGCGCACGAAGGCCATGTGACCATCGCGGGGTGGCCGGTTGATGGCCACCCCGGCCTCCTGCAACCGCTCGCAAAGCGCGTAGATATCGTCGACGCGGTAGGCCAGGTGGCCGAAGTTGCGACCGCCGCCGTACTCTTCCGGGTCCCAGTTGTAGGTCAGCTCCAGCTCGGGCGCCTTGAGTTCGGCGGAGCGCGCCTCGTCCTCGGGTGCCGCCAGGAACACCAGCGTGAATCGGCCATTCTCGTTCTCCTTGCGCCTGACTTCCTTCAGCCCCAGCAGGTCGCAGTAGAAGTGCAGCGATGCGTCCAGGTCGCTGACACGAACCATCGTGTGCAGATACTGCATGAACGTCTCCTTGTCATCCTGGTTTGCGGAAAAATCAGTCGTGAGTATATTCGCTGAATATGGCCGGCGTCCGGTCCTCATGCTGCCAGGTCAGCACGGCATAGTCATCGTAGCGCCCCGTCTCCATGCCCGGTGAGCCGTGGGGCATGCCCGGCACCGTCAACCCCACCACGTCGGGCCGCTCCTCGAGCAGGCGCTTGATGTCGGCGGCCGGTACATGGCCTTCGATCACGTAGCCGTCGACCAGCGCCGTGTGGCAAGAGGAGAGTTCCGGCGTGACGCCGTGCTCGACCTTCACCGAGCGCATGTCGCGGGTCTTGTGCTGGTGAACCTCGAAGCCTGCCTCCCGGAGGTGATCGGCCCAATCCGTGCAGCAGCCGCAGTTGGGATCCTGATACATTTCGACCACCGGCCCAGCCTGGGGACTGGTGCCCGGAGCCAGAGCAACATAAAGGGCCAGCGCTGTGCCACTGATCAGGGAAAGCGCAGTGACCTTTCGGGAATTGGGGTTTGTCGGTAGGATTTTCATGCTGGGTGGCTCCTGATGCGTCGACGCCAGATAATGGAATCGTGACAAGCCCCGCATGGCTTGCCAATACCTATGAAGGGGAAAAGGCGGAAATGTCGCACTATTGTGATCTGGCCCCGGGCCACCTCTGGCATGGCCCCTATCACGAGGATGAATACGGCTTCCCGGTCGAGGATGACACGGCGTTGTTCGAGCGCCTCGTGCTGGAGATCAACCAGGCCGGCCTGTCTTGGCTGACGGTGCTGAAGAAGCGCGCAGCGTTTCGACATGCCTTTGACAACTTCGACATCGACCGGGTTGCAGCCTTCGGCGACGCCGACCGCCAGCGTCTGCTCAGCGATGTCGGCATCATTCGCAACCGACTCAAGATCGAGGCGGTCATACACAATGCCGGCGTGATCCAGGCGCTGCGTGAGGAACACGGCAGCTTTGCTGGCTGGCTCGATCACCACCACCCGCTGACGCGGGACGAATGGGTCAAGCTGTTCCGCCGCACCTTTCGCTTCACAGGGCCGGAGATCGTCGGCGAATTCCTCATGAGCACCGGCTACCTGCCGGGAGCCCACCGCGACGACTGCCCCGTTCATCAGCGTATTCTGGCAATCGGCCCCGCCTGGAACAGGGCCTGAGCCGCAGCCATCTTATTTTCGCAAGGAGCCGAGCCGAATGGATACCCTGACGCAGGCAGCCCTGGGAGCGGCCGTGGGTGGCGCCGTGCTGGGCCGACGCCTGGGACGCAAGGCGGTGCTGATCGGGGCGGCGCTGGGCACCCTGCCCGACCTCGACGTCTTCCTGGATTACGGTGATGCGGTCGCCAATATCACCGAGCATCGAGGCTTCAGCCACTCGCTGTTCGTGCTGACGGGCTTCGGCNGATGCGGTCGCCAATATCACCGAGCATCGAGGCTTCAGCCACTCGCTGTTCGTGCTGACGGGCTTCGGCACGTTGCTGGCGCTGCTCGCCCGGCGCTTTGCCCCGGCTCGCGACATTACTTTCGGCCACTGGTGGGCCTACTTCGTGCTGTGCCTGGTCACCCACCCTTTGCTCGACGTGCTGACCACCTACGGCACCCAGGTCTGGTGGCCGCTGGACGTGCGACCCAGTGCCTGGCCGGTGATATTCATCATCGACCCGCTCTACACCCTGCCACTGCTGGTGGGCATCGGCATTGCCATGGTCACTGGCAACGGCTATCGCGGCCCTGGCTGGGGGCTGGCACTCTCTTGCGCCTACCTGGCGTTCGCCATGACCGCCAAGGGGGTCGTTGAGCACCGTCTTGCCCCGCTGCTGGCGGAGCATGGCCTGGGGGAAGCACCGCGGCTGGTGCAGCCCACCCCGTTCAACACGCTGCTGTGGCGGGTGACGATCATCGATGGCGACCGACACCATGAAACCCTGATAGGACTGTTGGATGGCGACCAGGAACCGGTCATGGAAACGTTCCATCGCGGCGCCGAACTCGAACCGGCCGCCCTGGCGCTCGAAAAAGGCCAGCGGCTGGACTGGTTTGCCGGACCCTACCTGCGCTACGAGGTGCGTGAGCTGGGTGGCCAGGAAACCCTTGTCGCCACTGACTTGCGACTGGGTTTCCCGGGTTTCTATGCCTTCAGCTACGCCTTGGCGACACGCGAGGCAGAGGCGTGGCAGCCGCTTGCGCCGACCGAGATGGTGACGCCTGACACCCGAGCCGACCTCGATGCCTTGCAGCAGCTGGGAGCAAGGATTCTCACCCCCGAGGCGACGCTCTGCACCAGCAACTTCGTTGCCGACCGCTGGGTTGCGGAGGTACCAGAGACGTGCTGAGCCTTACAGGTCGGCGACCAGCGAGTCGATGGCCTGGCGGGCCTCCTTGAGCGCGGCATCACGGAGCCCCTCGCCCATGGCGAGCCCCTCGGCATAGATCACCGACACGTCGTTGATGCCAATCATCCCCAGCATCGCCTTGAGATGTGGTGTCTGGCTGTCGAGCTCGGTGCCGACATACTGCCCACCACGGGCAGCCAGGATCACGGCATGCTTGTCCTTCACCAGCCCCACGGGGCCCTGCTCGGTATAGCGGAAGGTAGTGCCAGCACGCATCACCCGGTCGAACCAGGCCTTGAGCTGGGACGGAATGCCGAAGTTGTACATCGGCACCGCCAGCACCAGCACATCGTGGGATTGCAGTTCATCGATCAGCGCATCGGAGCGTTGCGCCAGCTCACGCTGCTGCGGGCTGCGCTCGGCGGAGGCGACCTGCCAACTGGAGAGCTCCTCGAACCCCAGGTGCGGCAGCTCGTCAGCGGCCAGGTCGCGGTGAGTCACGACGAGGTCTTCGCGCGCTCCGGCACGCTGACGAAGATGGCTGGCCAGAGCGTTGGACTGGCCATGCTCGCCGAGGATGGATGAGGTAACGAGAAGAATACGGGTAGCCATGACGATCTCCCTGGATGGGTTCGGTGTTGATCGTCATGTTACGTGCATTTTTTCATACTAAAAGCGCATAGTTTCGCGCTTATCATTCGATAAAAACGAAATTATATTGGAGCAAAAGGCCTCGCCTATTGACGAGGCCGAATCCACACCAATCCTGCGAACACCGCGCAGACATTCATGAGCTGAAGTTCTGGGCGACGAAGTCCCAGTTCAGCACACTCCATACATTTTCGAGGTACTTCGGACGCGCGTTGCGGTAGTCGATGTAATAGGCGTGCTCCCACACGTCGACGGTCAGCAGCGGGGTCTGGCCGTGGGCGATCGGGGTATCGGCGTTGCTGGTGTTGACGATGTCGACGCCGCCCTCTTCGGTCTTGATCAGCCAGGTCCAGCCGGCGCCGAAGTTGCCCACGGCGTGGGCGGTGAAGGCTTCCTTGAACTTGGCGAAGGAGCCGAACTTGGCATCGATCGCTTCGGCCAGCGCGCCGGTCGGCTCACCGCCGCCGCTGGGCGCGAGGCAGTGCCAGTAGAAGGTGTGATTCCACACCTGAGCGGCCTGGTTGAACAGGCCACCGGTGGCGGTTTGGATGATCTCCTCCAGGGACTTGTCGGCGGCGTCGGTACCGTCGATCAGCTCGTTGAGCTTGGTGACGTAAGCCTGGTGGTGCTTGCCGTAATGATACTCGAGGGTTTCGGCGGAAATGTGTGGCTCGAGGGCGTTCTTCTCATAGGGAAGTGCGGGCAATTCGAATGCCATTGTCATGGCTCCTTGCTATTCACGGTGGGGTGGCGCGGCTCGTCCAAAGCAAAGCCGGTGGCTTCCGGCTTGCCTTGTTTCTGTCCGCACCAAATGCTGCGTCAATCGCATCGGCAACGCTCAGGGGGCGATGCCCTGGCCACAGCCCCTGAACGTCTGCCCCTCGATGGTGAGCGTGACGCGGGCCGGGAACGGCTCACCGCTCATGTCGTCGAAGCAGGCCCGTGCCTCCAGGCGCAGCTCGAAGGGCTGATCGGGCTGGGCGCTGGCGAGGGTGACCCGACCATTGGCATTGTCCATCCCGGTGACGCGATAGGGCAGCGTCATTTCACGCGCGCCGTAGTCGAGTACCAGCTTCAGTTCAGGCGTGTCATGAGCCAAGTTGACGTTCCAACCCGGCTCGTTGCCACGCCCATGGAACATGACGCCCGGGCGCTGCTCCCTAGTGAGCGCCGGGCGCGCCATGGCGGCGCCGCATTCCAGCTGGCCGTTGGCGCTCTCGACCACGGCATCGCCACCCTTGTTCCAGAAGCTGAGGTCGCCCTGCTGGTAACGCGCGCCACTGGCTACCACCGCGGGTGTCAGGCGATAGGCGCCGTGAGCCGACCACAGCCGCAGCTCGCGCTCACCGAAGGCGGTCACCAGATCCTGCTCCGGCGTGCAGCGCCAGGCCTCGAAACTCTCGGCGCCGCCCGGAAACAGCATCGAGGGCATCAGCGGCGCCGTGTTGGCCACCTGGCTGGCGCCGGGGCGCGGCCCGTCGATGGGAGTGGCAGCACAGCCGCTCAACAACAATGAGCCGGCGACGAGCAGCACCGGGCGAAGGGAAAACGTAAAGCGAAGCGTCATGGCGGTTCCTTGGACGAATCGAACCGGCACAGCATAACAGGCACCGGCCCCATGCGGCCCGGTCCCCGTTTCACGCGCCGCGAACGCAGCACCTCGTACCAGTGTCAGCCGTGGCGACGGCGCAGCTCCCGCGCCGCCTCGACCATGTTGGCCAGCGCCGGCTCCACCTCGGCCCAGCCACGGGTCTTGAGCCCGCAATCCGGATTGACCCACAGCCGCTCGACGGGAATACGCTCGGCTGCTCTCTCCATCAGCTGCACCATCCACGCCACCTCCGGCACGTTGGGCGAGTGGATGTCGTAGACCCCCGGCCCGATCTCGTTGGGATAGGCGAAATCCTGGAAGGCGTCGAGCAGTTCCATGTTCGAGCGCGATGTCTCGATGGTGATGACATCGGCATCCAGCGCGGCGATGGCGGCAATGATGTCGTTGAACTCCGAATAGCACATGTGGGTGTGAATCTGGGTGGCATCGCGCGCCACCGAGGCGGTCAGACGGAAGCACTCCACGGCCCAGTCGAGATAGTTCTGCCATTCGCCCTGGCGCAGCGGTAACCCCTCGCGTAGCGCCGGTTCGTCGATCTGGATCGCCGGGATGCCGGCGGCTTCGAGGTCGGCAACTTCGTCGCGCAGGGCCAGGGCGATCTGCCGGCAGGTGACCTCGCGGGGCTGATCGTCGCGCACGAAGGACCACTGCAGCATGGTCACCGGTCCCGTGAGCATGCCCTTCATCGGCCGCTTGGTGAGCGACTGGGCATGGCGGCTCCATGCCACCGTCATCGGTGCCGGCCGGGTCACGTCGCCGACGATGATAGGCGGCTTGACGCAGCGCGAACCGTAGCTCTGTACCCAGCCGTTGCGGGTGAAGACATAGCCGTCGAGCTGTTCGCCGAAGTACTCCACCATGTCGTTGCGCTCGGCTTCGCCATGCACCAGCATGTCGATCCCGAGCGCTTCCTGACGCTGCACGGCGTCGGCGATTTCGTCACGCATCTTCGCCTCGTAGGCCGCCGGCCCCAGCTCGCCGTTCTTGAAGGCCCGACGAGCGGCGCGAATTTCCCCGGTTTGGGGGAAGGAACCGATGGTGGTGGTGGGAAACAGCGGCAGGTCGAGCGCTCGGCGCTGCGCCTTGGCCCTGACGGGATAGGGATTGTCACGCGAACGCTCGCCATCTCCCACGCTTGCGAGGCGCTGGGCGACCTCGGGGCGATGCAGCCGCGGCGAGGCCCGCCGGGCGTCCAGTGCCACCGTGGCCGCTGCGACCCGGGTCCGATCCTCTTCTCCAGCACGATTGTCCAGCAGCCGCGCCAAGGTGACCGTCTCGTCGAGCTTCTGGCGGGCGAAGGCCAGCCAGCTCTTGAGCTCCTCGTCGAGCTCGGTTTCGGCATCGAGGTCCACCGGTACGTGAAGCAGCGAGCAGGAGGGGGCCAGCCACAGCCGATCGCCCAGGCGCATGCGGGCATTGGCCAGGCGCTCGCGCAAGGCCGCCAGGTCGGCACGCCAGATGTTGCGCCCGTCGATGGCGCCCACCGACAGCACCTTGTAGCCGGGCAAGTTGTCGAGCACCGTGGTCAGCTGTTCGGGGGCACGCACCGTGTCGATGTGCAGGCCGTCCACCGGCAGACCCACCGCCAGCTGCAGGTTGTCCCCCAGACCACCGAAATATGTCGCCACCATCAGCTTGACCGGTGCCGAACGCAAGGCGTTGTAGGCGAACTCGAAGGCGCTGCGCCATTCCGCCGGCAGGTCCTGCACCAGCGCCGGTTCGTCGAGCTGCACCCACTCCACGCCCTGTTCGGCCAGCCGCGCGAGGATCTCGCCGTAGACCGGCAGCAGCGCCTCGAGCAGGCTCAAGCGGTCAAAGCCTTCCTCGCGACCCTTGCCCAGCCACAGCCAGGTCAGCGGCCCGGTGAGCGCCACCTTGAGCGGATGTCCCGCCGCCCGCGCCTCGGCCACTTCATCGAACAGCCGCGTGCTGGCCAGTTTGAATCGTTGCCCAGCGTGCAGCTCCGGGACCAGGTAGTGATAGTTGGTATCGAAATACTTGGTCATCTCGCAGGCAGCGGCCGGCGCGCCGCTGGGGGCGCGTCCACGTGCCATGCGAAACTGGGTGTCGAGGTCGACCTCACCGCGGGCAACCTCTGCCTCGGCGGCGAAACGCGCCGGCACGACGCCGAGCAGCACGCTGACGTTGAGCACCTGATCGTAGAAGGCGAAATCGCCCACCGTGACCAGATCGAGCCCAGCGTCATGCTGTGCCTGCCAATGCCGTGCCCGCAGTTCGCGCCCGCAGGCTTCGAGGCTTTCGCGGTCCAGCTCACCTTGCCAGTAGGCCTCGACGGCCCGCTTGAGTTCGCGGTCGGCGCCGATTCGCGGATAGCCAAGAACATGAGCTAATGTCATGATAATTCCCTCTAGGCATGAATGTTGCCGTAGAGTCTCGCTGGCAGCGCAAATTGAATCAAACTAAATATATTAACTTAAAACATGAGCAAAACTCATGATTGAACTTCGTCATCTGCGGACCCTGATTGCCCTGCGCGATGCCGGCTCGTTGGTCGAGGCCGCCGAACGGGTCCACCTGACCCAGTCGGCGCTGTCGCACCAGATCAAGGACCTCGAAGAGCGACTGGGCACCGGGCTGTTCGTGCGCAAGACGCGGCCGGTGGAGTTCACCCGCGCCGGCCAGCGCCTGCTGGCCCTGGCCGAGCAGGTGCTGCCGCTGGTGCGCATGGCCGAGCGCGACGTGGCGCGGTTGATCGGCCACGAGCCGGGGCGCCTGCACATGGCCATCGAGTGCCATAGCTGCTTCCAGTGGCTGATGCCGACCATCGATCGCTTCCGCGACCACTGGCCGGAGGTGGAGATCGACATCCCCGGCGGGCATCACTTCGACCCACTACCGGCGCTGGCCCGCGAGCAGCTCGACCTGGTGATCACCGCCGACCCCCAGCCGCTGCCGGGCGTCTACTACGAGCCGCTGTTCCGCTATCAGGGCCTGCTGGCCGTGGCCCGCCAGCACCGCCTGTCCGACCGCGCCTTCATCGAGCCCCAGGATCTGGCCGAGGAAACCCTGATCACCTACCCCGTGGAGCGTGCACGCCTGGACGTCTTCACCCAGTTCCTCGATCCCGCCGGCGTGCGCCCGCACGAGATACGTACCGCCGAGCTGACGATCATGATGATGCAACTGGTAGCCAGCGGCCGTGGCGTCTGCGCGCTGCCCAACTGGGCACTGACGGAGTACCTGGAGCGCGATTACGTGAAGGCAGTGGGCCTGGGGGAAGGCGGCATGTGGAGTACGCTCTACGCGGCCATCCGCGACGAGAGTCGCGAACGGCCTTGGATGGAGGACTTCCTGCGCACGGCCCGCGAGACCTCCTTCGCCGTGCTAGAGGGCATTAAACCGGCTTGACCGGCTTGTCCTTGCTGGCCGGCACTAGCGGCAACAACAACGAGAAGCGTGCACCGCCCAGTTCCTGGCTGTCGTCGACCACGACGCTGCCACCATGCCAGGCCATGATCTTCTGCACGATGGAGAGCCCCAGCCCATAGCCCCCGCTGCGCCGGGTGCGGCTGTCATCGAGTCGGGCGAAAGGCTTGAAGATGGCCTGACGCTCGCCGGCCGGCACGCCGGGCCCGTCGTCCTCGATATCCAGGCGCACCAGGCGAGACTCCAGCGATAGCCGCACCAGCACACGAGACTGGGCATGGCGACAGGCGTTGGCCACCAGATTCTGCAGCGCCCGCTGCAGGTAGCGCGGGTCGGCCTGGACTTCCACCTCGGGCCCCGGCGCCAGCGCCAGGCGCAGGTGTGCATGCAGCGGAGCCAGGGTCTCGATGACTCGTTCGGCGACGGCATGGCAATCGACCTGAGTGCGCTCCAGATCGGCCCCATTGACGATACCGCTGTCGAGCCGGGCATAGGTCAGGATCTCGTCGATGAGCTGGTCGAGCTCCTCGATATCGCTGTCGATCCCATGCAGTTGGCGATGCACGGCGGGGTCGTCGGTCATGTCCTCGACCATTTGCATGGCGAAGCGAATGCGCGCCACCGGCGTGCGCAGCTCATGCGATACCGCGCGAATCATCTCCTGCTGCGAGCGCAACAGCGACTGCACCTGGGCGGCCATGGCGTTGAAGGCCATGCCTACACGGCCGATGAACCCTCCTGCGTCGACCTTGACCCGGGTATCGAGGCGACCGCTGGCAATTCGACCCGCGGCCAGTTCGAGCCGCGCCAGGCGTGCTTCCACGCCGCGCACTATCAGGTAGATGATCGCGGCAAGCACGCCGAGCATGATCACCAGCACCAGCAGCAACAACGAAATGGGTGTGGGTTCCAGCGCCGAGACCGGGCCGATCGACAACCACTGGCGTGAACCGTCGGCAGCCGGTACAGCGAGGTGGACGGTCAACGCCCAGTGGCCCGGCATCAGGCGAATCACCAGTTCGCCGTCGCGCAGACGGGTAAGCTGGTGGCTGTCGAGCCCTTCGGGAGCCAGGTCGCTGAGGCGTACCGGCAAAGCCTCGCTGGTCACGCCCTCGAGACGCTGGCGGCGAGCGTCACCGTCCACCTCGGCCAGCCAGTCGCCCAGCATCTGAGCCAAACCGCGCAGCTGGCGCTCATTGAGTCCCGAGAGGCGAGCTTCCAGGATTCGCTCCTCTCGCGGCAGGCGCCGGTATAGCCGCCAGCCCTCCTCCTCGTGCACCTGCACCAGTACGCGGCCACGCTCCAGCCGTCGACGCTCGAACCAGCCGAGGCTGGCCCCGTCCGGTTCACGCAGCGAAAGGCGCATGTCGAGCATGTCGGACTGCTGAGTCAGCCAGCTGCCGCGCTCGTGGGCAGGAAGCGTGGCCACCCGCCAGGTGAGCAGCTGCAGCGGCGCCTCGGCCAACTGCTCGCGGTACTGTTCGATGCGCACCCGATCGACCAGGGCCAGGCCCATCAGGGCCAGGGTGAAGGTCAGCAGCAGCGCCAGGGCCAAGGCCAGATAGACACGCAGAAAGGAGCCATCGGCCAGGAACCGCTGCATCGATCAGGCATCCTTGACGAACAGGTAGCCCTTGCTGCGCACCGTCTTGATCCGATGCGGATGATTGGGATCGTCGCCGATCTTGGGGCGTATCCGCGAGACCCGCACGTCGATGGAACGATCCTGGCCGTCGTACTTGATGCCACGCAGATCACTGAAGATCTCTTCCCGGGTAAGCACCCGGCCGGCATTGCTGGCCAACAGCCACAACAGGTCGAACTCGGCACTGGTGAGGTCGATACGCTCACCCTGCAGCCAGGCTTCGCGAGTGGCGCTGTCGATCTCGAGGTTGCCGAAGGTGAGCCGAGCCTCGCCGGTCTGTTCGGTGTTCTCCGCTCGCCGCAGCAATGCCCGCATGCGCGCCAGCAGAACCCTGGGCTGGACCGGCTTGGGCACGTAATCGTCGGCGCCCATTTCCAGCCCCAGCACCTGATCCATGTCGTCGGCGCGAGCGGTCAACATCAGGATCGGCCCGGCATAGTCGGGCCTGGCCCGGCGACAGATCGACAGTCCATCCTCTCCGGGCAGCATCAGATCGAGGATCACCAGATCCGGCTGCAGCGTCAGTATCTGTTCGACACCTCGTGAGCCTTCGGCCTCCACCGTGACCTTGAATCCATTGGATTCGAGGTAGTCGCGGGTGAGCTCGGCCAGGCGCACGTCATCCTCGATAATCAGCACGTGTTCCATGTCGCTGCTTTCCAGGTTGTCATCCATCCTAGTCATCCCCGTGCTGGGCTTCGTTGTCACTCCGGGACACCCTGTCCCGCCAATTACTGATCAAGGATACCCGAAATAGGTCCTTTCGCATGCCTTTCATGACATTTCGCGTCCTTGCAGCTTGCCAGCGAAGCATAGCCCGGTCTTGCACAACAACCCAAAGGATGCCCCCCGTCGAGTCACAGCTCACCCACAGGTTATCCACTTGAAGGCGACGAAAAAGCACACTATCTTGTGTTCTCAAACGAGAACGACACAAGATGATGTGCATCTACCAAGCCTTACTTCGGCTGTCAATGCCTTCGTCGCCCTGACCTCATCCCCATGCAGAAGGGATTATTCGGCCCATGGAACTTCAGACCCCCGACCCGACCGACCTGTCGCTCACGGCCCCGCAAACCCTGCGCGTCATCAAGCGCAACGGCGACGTGATGCCCTTCGATGCCAGCAAGATCGCCGTTGCCATGCGCAAGGCCTTCATTGCCGTTGAAGGCGACAACGTCAGCGCCTCCTCGCGGGTCCGCGACTTCGTGGAACAGGCCAGTCAAGCCATCGCCGGTGCCTTCCTGCGCCGCATGCCCGACGGCGGTACCGTACACATCGAGGACATCCAGGACCAGGTGGAGCTGGCGCTGATGCGCGCCGGTGAACAGAAGGTGGCTCGCGCCTACGTACTCTACCGCGAAGAACACGCCCGCGCGCGCGCCGCGGCCGGTGCCGAGATAGAGAAACCGCATCCCACGCTCAACGTGAGCCTGGCCGACGGCAGCCGCCGCCCGCTGGACCTCGGGCGCATCGAGACGCTGGTGTTCGATGCCTGCGCAGAGCTCGAGAACGTCGACCCCAATCGCATCGTCGATGAGTCGCTGAAGAACCTCTACGACGGTGTTTCCGTGGATGGCGTGTCCCAGGCGCTGATGATGACGGCGCGGACCCTGGTGGAGAAGGAGCCCAACTACACCTACGTCACCGCCCGCCTGCTGCAGGACAACCTGCGCCGTGAGGCGCTCTCCTTCCTCGGCGTGGCCGACGAGGCGACCTTCGGCGAGATGGCCGATCTCTACAAGCCGGCGTTTCAGGTCTACGTGGCCAAGGGTATCGAGTTCGAGCAGCTCGACCCGGCTCTGGCCGAGTTCGATCTCGAGCGGCTGGGTGATGCGCTGGACCATACCCGCGACAACGCCTTCACCTACCTGGGCCTGCAGACCCTCTACGATCGCTACTTCATTCATCGCGACAACGTGCGCTACGAACTGCCTCAGGTGATGTTCATGCGCGTGGCCATGGGCCTGGCGCTGAACGAGGACGACCGCGAGGCACGGGCCATCGAGTTCTACGAGCTGCTCTCCAGCTTCGACTACATGGCCTCCACGCCGACCCTGTTCAATTCGGGTACCGTGCGCAGCCAGCTCTCGAGCTGCTACCTCACCACCGTGCCCGACGACCTCAGCGCCATCTACAGCGCCATCCGCGACAACGCCCTGCTCTCCAAGTGGGCCGGCGGCCTGGGCAACGACTGGACGCCGGTACGCGC
This sequence comes from Halomonas sp. A29, assembly GCF_046723295.1. Classification (NCBI taxonomy): domain Bacteria; kingdom Pseudomonadati; phylum Pseudomonadota; class Gammaproteobacteria; order Oceanospirillales; family Halomonadaceae; genus Halomonas; species Halomonas sp. A29. The sequence goes on along the minus strand of NZ_JAXQPR010000012.1, from coordinate 84,132 downwards.
GCTGGGCTCCTACATCAAGGGTACCAACGGCAAGAGCCAGGGTGTGGTGCCGTTCCTCAAGGTGGTCAACGACACCGCCGTGGCGGTCAACCAGGGCGGCAAGCGCAAGGGTGCCGTGTGCGCCTACCTCGAAACCTGGCACCTGGACATCGAGGAATTCCTCGAGCTGCGCAAGAACACCGGCGACGATCGCCGCCGCACCCACGACATGAACACCGCCAACTGGGTGCCCGACCTGTTCATGAAGCGGGTGTTCGACGACAAGGAGTGGACGCTGTTCTCTCCCGCCAACTGCCCGGACCTGCACGACCTCTACGGCGCCGCCTTCGAGAAGCGCTACGAGGAGTACGAGGCGATGACCCGCTCGGGCAAGCTGAAGCTCTACAAGCGCGTGCGCGCCAAGGACCTGTGGCGCAAGATGCTCTCGATGCTGTTCGAGACCGGCCACCCGTGGATCACCTTCAAGGATCCGTGCAACCTGAGAAGCCCCCAGCAGCACGCGGGCGTGGTGCACTCCTCCAACCTGTGCACCGAGATCACCCTGAACACCAGCGCCGACGAGATCGCCGTGTGCAACCTGGGCTCGGTCAACCTGGCCCAGCACGTGATCGACGGCCAGCTAGACGACGCCAAGCTGAAGAAGACCGTGCGTACCGCGGTACGCATGCTCGATAACGTCATCGACATCAACTACTACGCGGTGCCCCAGGCCAGGAACTCCAATTTCAAGCATCGTCCGGTGGGGCTCGGCATCATGGGCTTCCAGGATGCCCTCTACGCCCAGGACATCGCCTACGCCTCCGAGGAAGCAGTGGCGTTTGCCGACCGTTCCATGGAGCTGGTCAGCTACCACGCCATCGAGGCCTCCAGCGACCTGGCCGCCGAGCGTGGCCGCTACGAAAGCTTCGAGGGTTCGCTGTGGAGCCAGGGCATCCTGCCCATCGACTCCATCGCGAAGCTCGTGACGGAGCGCGGCGAGAAGTACATCGAAGTGGACACCAGCGCCACCCAGGACTGGCAGCGTATCCGCCAGAAGATCGCCGAGCAGGGCATGCGTAATTCCAACGTGATGGCCATCGCTCCCACCGCGACGATCTCCAATATCTGCGGCGTGTCGCAGTCGATCGAGCCCACGTACCAGAACCTCTACGTGAAATCGAACCTCTCCGGCGAGTTCACCGTGGTCAACGCCTACCTGGTCCACGACCTCAAGGCACGCGGCCTGTGGGATGAGGTGATGATCAACGACCTCAAGTACTACGACGGCAGCGTGCAGCCCATCGAGCGGGTACCGGAAGATCTCAGGGCCAAGTACGCCACCGCCTTCGAGATGGAGACGAAGTGGCTGGTGGAGGCCGCCGCACGACGCCAGAAGTGGATCGACCAGGCCCAGTCGCTGAACCTCTACATCAAGGGCGTCTCCGGCAAGAAGCTCGACGTGACCTACCGCATGGCGTGGTTCCGTGGCCTCAAGACCACCTACTACCTGCGTGCCCTGGGTGCCACCTCGGTGGAGAAATCCACCGTCGACCGCGGCACGCTCAACGCGGTCAGCAACCAGGCGCCTTCCACCGCGCCGGCACCCTCCGCGACACCACCCACAGCGCCGAAAGAGCCACGCGGCGTAGAGGATTTCCTCACCGGCAAGGCAGGCAGCGGCTCGCGTGCGCCGAGCGCTAGCGATATCGACGACCTGGGCTGCGAGGCCTGCCAGTAATCCTCATCGGAGGCGGCGATGCCGCCTCCCGCTCCACCGGACATGAAGGAAGCTGAAATGCTGAACTGGGACGAATTCCACGAGGACGAAACACCCGTCGCCGAGCAGCCGGCCAAGGCCGCGCCGGCACCCGCCAACAAGCCGCAGCCCGAGCCTGCCTCGCACGGCGAGGTGAAAGAGAGCGGCGGCAGCTACAAGGTGGCCGACAGCGACCGCCTGGCGCGGGCTCGCAAGTCGCTGGAGGAGCTCGATGTCGCCGCCGGCCTCGAGGAGCTCGAGATGGGCGCGGCGCGCATCCAGGTCGACGACAAGCAGATGATCAACGCCCGCGCCGACCTCAATCAGCTGGTGCCCTTCAAGTACGAGTGGGCGTGGCAGAAGTACCTGGATGGCAGCGCCAATCACTGGATGCCCCAGGAAGTGAACATGAACGCCGACATCGCGCTGTGGAAGAGCCAGGACGGCCTCACCGCGGACGAGCGGCGCATCGTCGAGCGCAGCCTGGGCTACTTCTCCACCGCCGACTCGCTGGTGGCCAACAACCTGGTGCTGGCACTCTACCGCCTGATCACCAACCCCGAGTGCCGCCAATACCTGCTGCGCCAGGCCTTCGAGGAAGCGATCCACACCCACGCCTATCAGTACTGCGTGGAGTCGCTGAGCATGGACGAAGGCGAGGTCTTCAACATGTACCGCGAAGTACCGTCGGTAGCCGCCAAGTCCGCCTGGAGCCTCAAGCACACCCAGTCGCTGGCGCGCCCGGACTTCAATACCGGCACCCCCGAGACCGACCAGGAACTGCTGCGCAACCTGGTGGCGTTCTACTGCGTCACCGAAGGCATCTTCTTCTACTGCGGTTTCAGCCAGATCCTCTCCATGGGCCGCCGCAACAAGATGACCGGCGTCGCCGAGCAGTTCCAGTACATCCTGCGCGACGAGTCGATGCACCTCAACTTCGGCGTCGACATGATCAACCAGATCAAGATCGAGAACCCGCACCTGTGGACGCCCGCGTTCCAGGACGAGGTCACCCAGATGATCCTCGAGGGCACCGAGCTGGAGATCGCCTACGCCCGCGACACCATGCCCCGCGGCGTGCTGGGCATGAATGCAGCGATCATGGAGGAGTACCTGCACTTCATCTGCAACCGCCGCCTGGCCCAGATCGGCCTCAAGGAGCAATTCCCCGGCGCGCAGAACCCCTTCCCGTGGATGAGCGAGATCATCGATCTGCGCAAGGAGAAGAACTTCTTCGAGACCCGCGTCACCGAGTATCAAGTGGGTGGCGCACTCACCTGGGATTGATCCTGGGCAACAAGCCCCACTCCCCGTTGAGTGGGGCGCTTATCAAGCAGGAAAAGGAGTCGAAGGTCTTCATGTAGCAAGTACCCCGGTAGCCAACCAAGAGGTGCGTCATGTCCAGAAAAAGCGTTCTCGTGAAACCACATCGTCGCTCTACCCCTTCCCGACCCGCCAGGTCTTCTCCCATGCCTGGACCCAAGACGGTAACCGTCAAGCCTCATCGCCGCTCGCCGCCGAAATGAGCCCTACCCTCCGGCAAAACCTGGCTGCGACCTTCAACGATTTCGAAGTGAGGTAAACGTCATGGGAAGTCTCTACGCAAACGACGACGCTCGGCTCAGCGCAACACACGCCCCCAAGGATTCGCAGGCGTGGCAGCACGCGCTGGACCTTGCCCTGGCCGCCCACAACAGTGAAGACGCCTTGGCCCGCTACCCACATGTGGCCTTCGCTTTCCCATCTTCAGCGCCCAACCCCTACAGCCGCGAGTACCCGCTGCTCGATTACCGTGAACTCAAGGAGTGGGCGAGTTCGCGGGGCTGGCGGGTCCGTCCCGCTCCCGAGCGCGCCCCGGCGGGAGAAAAGTACAGCCCCCCAGTACGCTTCACGCGCTTGCCGAGTCGTTATCATTGAGGAAGCACGCTCTCTACTGTTTCTTGCTCGACCGTTTCATGCTCGCCTGTTCCTGGCCGCGCTGCCGTTCCCATTGGTGGCGACAGCGCGGATCATCGAACTGAGCTGGGTTACGCCATGGAAGGTGGAACGGCTTGCGCTGGCGGCTTGTCTGATCCAGCGTGACGCAGCCAGGTCATTGTCGTAACGACCGCCTCCCCCTACCCTCGGGTCAGTAGACTGTTTATCCCAGCCATCGACCTTTGCCTTGACTAGCCTCATGCACCCGAGAATCCGTAAAGCTCTCAAGCACTTCTCCACAGCAGGTCTCTTGCTCGGCACACTGCTGTTCGCCTTTTCGCTCACCCCCAGCCTGCTGCCGCGCCCCACCTATGCCCAAGGCATCGTCTCGGGGCTCTCCTTTTCCGCCGGGTATGCGCTGGGCTTCATCGCTCACTGGCTGTGGGACTACTTGCATCTGCCTCGCCCCCGCTCACGCACCGAGCGGGTCATCAAGCTGACCGCTGCCGGCATTTGTGCAGTCATTGCCATGGTCTTCCTGTGGCAGGCTTCGACATGGCAGAACGGCATTCGCGCCCTGATGAACCTGGAGGAGGTCAGCGGCATACGTCCGATCAGTATCGCCCTGATCGCCATGGCGGTATTTGCCTTGCTCTGGTTGCTGGTGCGGCTGTTCCGGCTCACGTTCCGCTTTCTCGCACGCAAGATGCGACGCTTCGTACCGCACCGGGTCTCCAACCTGCTGGGCGTGATCGCTGCGGCAGCGCTGTTCTGGTCGATCATCGACGGCGTCATCTTCACCCTGGCCCTGCGCGCTGCCGACAACTCTTTCCAGCAGCTCGACGAGTTGATACTCGACGAGCTGACGCCGCCCTCCGACCCGATGAAGACCGGCAGTGAGCACTCGCTGATCAGTTGGGAGGCGCTCGGCGGGCGCGGCCGACGCTTCGTCACCCAGGGCCCCTCGGCTGAGAGCATCGGGGCTTTTCTCGGCGAGGAAGCCATGGAGCCGATCCGTGTCTATGCCGGCCTGAGCGCCGCCGATACGCCCGTAGAGCGGGCCCAACTGGTCCTGCGGGAACTCAGGCGGGTAGGTGCCTTCGAGCGCTCCGTGCTGCTATTGGCCACTCCTACCGGGCGCGGCTGGGTCGACCCGGGGGCACAGAATACGGTGGAGTACCTGCATCGTGGCGATATCGCCACGGCGACCATGCAGTACTCCTACCTGCCCAGCCACCTGGCCCTGATCGTAGAGGGCGAGTACGGCGCCGAGAATGCCCGCGCCCTGTTCACCACCGTCTACGATTACTGGACCCGCCTTCCCGAGGACGAACGCCCACGGCTCTACCTGCACGGGCTCAGCCTCGGCTCGCTCAACTCAGACCTCTCGTTCGACTTCTATGACATCATCGACGACCCCTTCCACGGCGCGCTGTGGAGCGGCCCGCCGTTTCGCAATGAGACCTGGCGCACGGTGACTCGCGAGCGTGACCGTGGTACGCCGGCCTGGCTGCCCGCCTTCCGCAACGGAGCGGTGGTGCGCTTCATGAACCAATATCAGGGGCTGGATGCGCCTGAAGGCGACTGGGGCGACTTCCGTATCGCCTACCTGCAGTACGGCAGCGACCCGATCACCTTCTTCGAGCCGCGGATTCTCTATCGCGAACCGGAATGGATGCGCGAGCCACGCGCCCCGGACGTGCTCGCGGAGCTGCGCTGGTATCCGGTGGTGACTATGTTGCAGCTGCTCGGCGACCTCGCGGTGGGCCGGGCACCACCCGGCTATGGCCATACCATTGCTGCCGAACACTACCTCGACGCCTGGGTCGCACTGACGGAACCGGATGGCTGGAGCGAGGCCGAGCTCGAGCGGCTACGCCAGCGCTTTCGCCAGATCCGCTAGCCGGGCCAGACTGGGAAGAGTTAGTGCCCGGGCTCCTTTCCCTGCTTGCGTTGCCAGCGCCCATAGCGGTAGGCAAACGGTGCCGCAGTGATGCCGTGGGCAATCATCGAAGCCACCACGATCAGGGTACCGGCCGTCCAGGCCAGATCGTAGCCGGTTCGGCTCGAAACCAGCGTGGCATAGTAGAGCGCTGAAACCCCAATCGGGCCGAACCAGCCCATGATCAAGGTGATCGGCCAGTCGCGCAGTGCCGGCAACCAGGGCCGCAGCAGCAAGATCACCGGCAAGCGCCGCAGCAGCAGCACCAGCATGGCCAGCAGCAGCCCTTCCAGACCCAGTGCCCACCATTCGGCCCAAGGCGCGATCAGGCCGAACAGGATGAAGATCGGCATCGTCAGCAAGATGTTGACCGCCTCCTGGACGTTGTCCTCCTCGCTGCGGTCCTTGCCGCCGACCTCCTGGTCGAAGGCCAGCCCGGCGGCAAACACGCCCAGTATGCTGTTGGTGCCGAGCAACTCGCCCAGCCCGAGCACCAGCACCGTAAGTGCCAAGGTGATGGAGAGGAATGACGGCTGATCGAGGAAGCCGCGCTCCTCCGACCACTGCAGGGCCCGCCCTGTCGCCCAGCCGAGTGCAATGCCGATGAGTACGGCCCCGCCAATCTCCCACAGCCAGACCTTGCCGAACCAGTCCAGCCAGGCATCGCTGGCAGGTAGGCTCAACAGCAGGATCGGCAGCAATACCAGGGGATAAGCCAAGCCATCGTTGGCACCGGACTCGCTCGAGAGCAGGTGCCGATAGCCCTCAGGAAGATTCTCCTTGGCCACCCCGCCGGTGACTATCGCAGACGCCACGACTGGGTCAGTGGCGCAGATGGTACCGCCGACCAGCAATGCTATCAGCAGCGGCAAGCCCATGATCCAGTGTGTCAGCAGCGAGCTGATCAGGAACATGGCCGGCATGGCGATGCCCAGCAACATCAGCAGCGACCGCCAATGCACGAAGGGATAGCTGGGTGGCAACCGCAATGCGATGCCCATCAGGCTGATGCCGAGCGTCAGTCGTGCCGTCTCCTCGAGCAGTCGCTTGCCATCACCCCAGGCCATCGGATCGAGCGCGCTCAATCCGTGTGGTCCCAACGCCACACCGAGCAGGAAAGCGAACAGGGGAGCCGAGAGCCAGGAGCGGTCCAGCGGGCGCGACAACAGCCCCACGGCCAGCACCAGCCCTCCCACGACCGCCAGCGCGATGTCCAGCTGCTCCATGCCGACTCCTTACGCTCCCTGCCAAGCTACTCACAACCTAGGCGAGAGCAAATCAGGCGTAAACCATGCCGCCACCTCAGCCGGCATTGCACAATACGTCCCGCCCGCCTAAAGTAGTTTCAAAATCAACCAAATTGGAAGCCAGTGGATGGACGACAAACAACGCAAGAGCGTCATCAGACGTATTTACGTCCCCACCCATGTTCGCCGGCTCCCCGGCGGCGAGAAGGTGATCGTCCCCGGCCACTATCGCAAGCCGGCCGAGCAGTGACATCGGGCCTCTCACCGAGGCCCTCTCAACGCCAAGAGACGATGCGCGGCTCCGTCTCGATATAGGCATCTCGGTTGGTCACACGATTGATGCTGGTAAACCGGATCCCGCCGCTGCTCTGGATATAGCTCCCAGCCACGATGGAGCCGTGCAACCGGGACGTGCCGCTCTGGCTGACGTGGCCGCCGGCCCAGAAGACGCCATAGTTGTCGGTGCTGCCCGAGAAGTTGATGTTGCCACCGGCTACCACGAACAGGCCGATCTCCGCCGCGCCGGGGCCAGAGGTGGTGGTGGAACCGCTCATGGAGACATCACCCGTGGCCACCAGGGTGAGCTGCTTGCCCTCCACGCTGCCGCTTCCCACCGACAGGTTGCCCTCGCAGAAGACCGTCGAACCGTGGGGCAATGTATTGAGGTTGATATTGCAGCTGCGGATCACGCCGGGCCTGTTACGGTACTCGTCGTAAATGGTGGGATCATAGCGTTTGTAGCAATAATCTGGCGGAGAGGCTCCTGTGCACTGAGACATGTTTTCGCCAGTTGGACGCGTGCCCGGCAGGGGCACTTCCACCTTGCGGTCGGCCCCCGACGTGATGTAACCCCGCTGGTTGGCAGGCACGCTGATACTGACGAGGCCGTTGGCATGTACCACGTTGGAGTTGATGCTGCCGTCCTCGTTGAGCGCCGGGGTCAGCGTGGAGTTGCCGGTTACCGTGATATGGCCTGCACTCAGCAGTCCACGGGTGAACGAGGGGTTGGGGATCTCCCGGAATTCCACCCGAGCCACCACCGGCAAACTGCTGGCGACGACCTGGTTGCCGCCGGTGACCGCCCCCATGCCGACCACATAGTAGCTCCCTCCTTCCCTCACATAGCGGTAGCGACAACGCACGTTTCCTTGGCAAGGGCCGGCCTGGCTAATGCCGGAAAATGTTGCCCAGTTGGTGCTCTCGAGCGCATCAAGACCTATCGACGCACTGAAGTGTCCCGCCGTCAGGTTTTCCCCTCCCTCGCCCCAGGCAGCCGATACGGCATGTTCGGCCCCCATCTGGGCCTCCGTGGCCGCCCGGTAATTACCGGCCAGACGCTCATCGACCAAGGCAGACTGGTAGCCCGACAGCCCCAGCATCAAGCTGAGGGTCAATAGTGACAGGACGACGACAAGTGCGGCACCGTGCTGCTGGTGCATGAATGCCTCCCTGGCGAGAACTGCGCGCAAACCACGGAAAGGCCTATGGCCCTTTATTTGCGCACGCTTGTTCTTCCAAGGTAGAGCACCCGAAAAAAACGAATTGAAAATTAATGATGCTAAACGTATCCGAATGGAAACTAAAATTTAAACATCAACGACTTCACGCCAAGCGGATAAATCCCGCTCTAGCGACCCCGATTTTCGCGTACTGTCGTTATTGGAATTCCAGTAATTTCTTGCTCCCTCGCCCAAGATATCAAAGGCAGTTGAAAGAGCTTCTGCGTCGTAAATATAATCAGCCCCCCCGCCACCGCTGATGCTTATTGAGGTCTCGAAAAACTCCAGCCCGTTCTCTCCCATCCCCATGGGAGCGGAAATGATCGAACCGTTGAAACCACCCTGGCCAGCGGATGAGCCACCTCCGCTAACCGTGTAGGTACCCAGCACGATAATCAACCCGGAATAGCTGGGCGTGCCGGAGAAACTCGCATCTCCTCGAATCACCAGTGTCCCAGCGCCGGAAAAATTGCCGCTGCCATTGAAATTGCCATCATAGAAAGCCAGCTTTTCACTTCCCTTGCTACCGAAGTCCACGCCATTGGCACCTTGCGCATAGTAGCCTCCTCCTGCACAGCCGGAGGCTTGCCCTTTGGCACATGCCTCGAGCAGGTCAACAAATTGCTTGAAATCGGCCGCACTCTCGAGAATGGACTCGCTCATACCATATTCGACCCCGCCGACATAATTACTCTCCCGCCCTTCGATCATCTCGTTTATCTTGTTCCTATCCGATTGATCGCGAACCGTTATGGCAGGATTATAGACTCCATCGACCAGCTCCTCTCCCACGAACTCCGATTGTGAAGAAGGTGGCCTGAAGCAATAGCTTGGCGCATTACCATTCTGTCCCGAGTAGCACATGTCATTATTGTTTTCTGGCCGTTTTATGCTTCCAGGAATGGTGATGGGAGAGAGCCCCAGGAATCCTACCCCGAGCTCAAAGGCACCCACAACAACAGCGCGACTGGAAACGATATTTTCTCCCGAGTAGACGTTTCCCGTGCTAACCAGATTGTAGTATCCCCCACTGCCACATATGGAAAGGTTGTATCTCGAGCTTGTTTGGTAATCCTCTTCGCCATAGGTAATTCTATTGGAAAGCCCCACACCACAGGCCGTCACACTGGACATCGAAAATACATTGCTGCTGATGGCTTCCTGGAGCTTTTCATGTGCTACCGATGCTCCTGCCTCAGCTGCCATTTGCGCCATGACCGAAGAGCGATAATTGCCGGCCAAACGCTCATCCACTTGCGACGACTGCATGCCGGAAAGCCCCAGCATAAGCGACATCGCCAGCATGGAGAGAACCACCACGAGTGCTGCCCCGCGCTGCTGCTTCATGCTCCCCCCACGCCCCTTAAGGCATAATCAATCAATGGCCTGGTTTCGGTTGACAGCCCGAAACTCAAACTCATCCGTCGCACCATCCCGGCTTGCCATGAGCGTAAATTCCGTCACCCAAACACCATCATCAATTTCTTCAGCAAAAAAACCACCTTCATCGAATGAGGTTACTAGTGGCTCAAAGTCGGACCCAGTGGGCATGGAATTGCAACCCTGCCCCATATTCAAGGACCAGCCTTCGTTGGCACTCACGATCGTGTCGCTAAGGCGATAAATGCGAATGATATTAACACCCGAACCGCAAGCAGCCATGTCTTGGTTGTTGGAAAACTGAACCGTCAGCTCACCAGTAGATGAGTTGAAATCGATGTCAGTGGCACGGCGAATGTCACGAATCAGCGTCTCTGTGGCAAAGGTCAAAGCCGCCTGCTTGTTGCTCAGCAGTTCGGTCTGGCGAAAGGTTTGGAAGCCCATCAGGAACAGCTGCCCAGCGCCAAGAATGATGATCAGACCGATCACCAGCGCCACCATCAGCTCTATCAGCGTGAAGCCAGCCTGGCGAGCCGAAGCGAGTCGATTGACCGACGCAGATTTGCAAAAATCGTCTTTCATAGCTCGGGTAACCGAAACTGGTAAACGAAAGCATCCCCACTTTCACCAATGGAGTAACGCGTCTCCTGCCACCGGATAGTAACGGTGTATTCACAGCCGGTATTGCCGAGAGTACTACCATTATTGGCGAGAATGTTGCCGAACCACTGTCCCGACCAATCACCCTGGATATCGCCGGCTGCCGGGCAGGCACCGTTATTCGCCAGTCTCGCCCAAGCCCTTTCCTGGGCATCGATCGCCGCCAGGCTGACCACCGCGCGCTGATACCCCATATGAGCACTCTGCAGCGCCCTGAGCTGCATCGCTGCCACACCGAGCAGGCCGATGGAGAGTACCAGCACGGCTATCAGCGCTTCGATTAGCGTAAAACCTGACTGAGCGTGACGTCTCATTGCACTCCTCAACTCGCGGGTTTGCCGATGCGTCCGGTAGTACTTACCTGCAGGTCCAGGCTGCCAGCGCCGGTATGATTGATTGTGATGTCACAGCCAGACGTGCAGCTCGCCCGCCGCCCCAGCGCATTGAAGGTAATACTCGTGTTCGTGATACTGACTTGCCCGCCCCGAGACGAACGAATGGCAATATCGCTGCTATCGGCCGTGGTGATCCGGTATTCCCAGGGACTGGACTCTGTCACGCGGAAGGTCACGCTTTCCCGACGCTTGATGGCTTCGCTTCTAGCCTGGTTGAGGCCGGCGAGCACCATGTTGTAGTCGCCTGACAACCGATTGCTCGCCATCATGTTCTGAAAGCCCGGCACAGCAATGGTGGCAACGATCGACATTACAGCGATCGTCACCAACAGCTCGATCAATGTGAAACCGGAGCTTTTCATATCGCGCTACCAACAATTCGCAGGGCTTCGCACCCCTTGGTGATTCAAGGTCAAGTCGCCGGCACAGCCATCGGGACCACGGCCACTGTTGAGTGACGCCGTAAGCGTATAGGTAGAGGCCGTGCTCGATAGACTAATGGCGTAATTTCCGTCAGGAGAAGCCGCAATGACGCTACAACCCGCATAGGAATTATTGACCGTGTAACAACGCTCGAGCTGGCCTGCCGCCTCCATGAGGCCCGACTGGGCATCCGTGCGCGTTGCCCGCTCCACATAGCCTCGATAGCTGGGCACGGCGATCGATGCCAGGATCGCGATCACGGCCACGGCGATCATCAGCTCGATCAAGGTGAAGCCGTGCTGCCGGCGCGATGCGTCATGCCGGGGGGGCTGTCGAGACGGGCGGGCGTAGATCGTCACACGGCGCTCCTCTGCTTTTTGTTACACTTGGTTTCAGTATGTATCATGACAACCGACCCTGCTAGATATGTCATGAAAAAAGCCGGGCTAGGCCCGGCGCTGGTCATCTCACGTATCGTGAGTCGCTCATACTGCAAGCATGGCCTTTCTGGTCCACGCCTGTCCTCAGAATAGCGAATCGCTGGCGATCACACGCTCGCGAAGCTCGCGAGGCATGGAGAAAGTGATCGTCTCTTCGCGGCCGGCCAGCTCTTCAGGTGGCTCGGCCCCAAGGCCTTGGAGCCGTTCGATCACGCCCTTGACCAACACTTCCGGTGCGCTCGCCCCTGCGGTAATGCCCACCGCGGCAACATTCTCGAGCCATGTGGGGTCGATCTGGCTGGCGTCATCGATCAGGTAGGCCGGGGTGCCGACCCGCTCGGCCAGCTCGCGCAGACGATTGGAGTTCGAGCTGTTGGGGCTACCCACCACCAGCAGCAGGTCGCAGCCGGCAGCCAGCTCGCGCACCGCATCCTGACGGTTCTGGGTGGCATAGCAGATGTCGTCCTTGCGCGGCCCCTCGATCTCGGGAAATTTCGCGCGCAGGGCATCGATCACCCGGGCGGTATCATCCATCGAGAGCGTGGTCTGTGTGACGAAGGCAAGCCGCGTCGGGTCTTTCACCTCGAGCCGCTCGACGTCTGCCTCGTCTTCGACCAGGTAGATATTCCCGCCGTGTGAGGTGTCGTAGCGTCCCATGGTGCCCTCCACCTCCGGATGACCTGCATGGCCGATCAGGATGCACTCCTGGCCGCGCTTGGCGTAGCGCAGCACTTCCATATGCACCTTGGTCACCAGCGGGCAGGTGGCGTCGAACACCTTGAGGCCGCGGCGCTCCGCGTCCTCCTGCACGGCGCGGGATACGCCATGGGCGGAAAAGATCACGATGACATCGTCGGGCACTTCGTTAAGCTCCTCGACGAAGATCGCGCCGCGTTCGCGTAGAGTATCGACCACGAAACGGTTGTGCACGACCTCATGGCGCACGTAGATGGGCGGCCCGAAGACGTCCAACGCACGGTTGACGATCTCGATGGCGCGATCGACACCGGCACAAAAACCACGGGGGTTGGCCAGTTTGATCTGCATCGGCTGGTTCTGTGTGGGCTGAGCCGGCGAGGATTGAGTCTGCGTGGTGTCAGGTAGCATGAGGGCCTTGCCTTGATGCGCGTGCATCTCTACGTGCGTTGAGTCCGGCTCAGTGAGTTTGAGCCGGCCTTACGTCGATCACCTCGACCTCGAAGGTCAGGGTACGCCCTGCGAGGGGATGGTTGAAGTCCACTTCCACGTTGCGCTCGTCGACGGCGGTGATAACTCCGGGCAGCTCTCCGCCAGAGGGGTCGGCAAACGACATCACCGTGCCCACTTCGGGTTCGATCTCCTCGAAGTCGTCGCGACTGAGCATCTGCACGTTCTGTGGGTTGTGCTGGCCGAAGCCATGCTCAGGGGTGATCTCGAAGCTGCCGCTGTCACCACCGGCCATACCCTTCAACGGATATTCGAACCCCGGCGGCAGGTTGCCGTCGCCCAGTTGGAAGGTGGCAGGCTGCTTTTCGCGGGTGGAGTCGACCACGGTGCCGTCCTCCAGCTTGAGGGTGAAGTGCAGTGTCACTTCCATGCCCTCGTCGATGCGTAATTCGCTCATCGTTGCTCTCGCTTGATCGATCTATGGTGCGCTTGTCGGGTCGGATCCTGCCAGCAGCATAGCAGGCGGATCAGCCGCGCCGCCGGGCCTGCTTGCGGCCTTCGAATACGGATTCCCAGATCAGCCCGATGGCTCCCAGGGTGATGCCGATATCGGCTACGTTGAAGGCCGGGTAGTACCAACCGGCGGCATGGAACGAGAGAAAGTCCACCACGTAGCCGTGCACCAGGCGATCGTAGAGATTGCCCAGGGCACCGCCAATGATCAGCGCCAGCGAGGCGCCAAGCAGCTTCTCGTCGGCCTTGAGGCGGCTCATCCAGATGGTAAGGCCGACACTGGCACCCACGGCGATGATGGCGAAGAACCAGCGCTGCCAGCCGGGATGCCCGGCCAGAAAGCTGAACGCCGCGCCGGTGTTGTGCAACAGCGTCAGGTTGAAGAACGGCAGCACCTCCACCGGCTGACCATAGCTCAGCACACTGGACATCAGCGCCTTGGTACCGAGGTCCAGCAGCACCACCGCGACGGTCAGCCACAGCCAGCGCAGCGGCTTGCTCATCGGCGGCACCGAAGTACCGTTGTCTCCCTGCTTGTTACGCATAGTGGCGAGTCTCACCGCTACCCTCCGGCAGGTTGCTGATGCAGCGGCCGCACAGGTCGGGATGCTCGGCATGGCTACCCACATCCTCGCGATGGTGCCAGCAGCGCTCGCACTTCTGGTGCGGGCTTGCCGCGACGACGACCTTCAGGCCCGCCAGCTCGGTGCTCTCGGCATCATCGACGTTCTGGCCCTCGGCCAGCGGCGCCAGCCGCACCTCGCTGGTCAGCATCACGAAGCGCAGCTCCTCGCCCAGCTTGGCCAGGATGGCATTGAGCTTGTCGTCGACATAGAGCGTCACCTCTGCGGCCAGGCTGCCCTTGATGGTCTTGGCGTTGCGAGCGTCTTCCAGGCACTTGTTGACCGCCTGCTTGACTTCGAGCACCTGCTCCCAGAACTCGCGGCCCATCTCGGCGTCCGGTGCCAGGGTTTCAAGCCCTTCGTAATAGCTCTCAAGCAGTACGCTCTCGCGACGGCTACCGGGGATGTGCTCGTAGATCTCCTCGGCGGTGAAGCTGAGGATAGGCGCCACCCAGCGCGAGAGCGCCTCGACCACTTGGTAGAGCGCGGTCTGGCAGCTGCGCCGGGGCAGGGAGTCGGCCTGGGTGGTGTACTGGCGATCCTTGATCACGTCGAGGTAGAAACCGCCAAGCTCACGCGAGCAGAAGGTGTGCACCTGCTGGTAGACGTCGAGGAAGCGATACTCCTCGAAGGCCTTCTCGATACGCGCCTGGAGCTGGGCGGCACGGTCCACCACCCACTGGTCCAGCGCCAGCATGTCGTCGAAGGCCACCGCATCGCGCTCAGGATCGAAGCCGTTGAGGTTGCTGAGCAGGAAGCGCGCGGTGTTACGAATGCGCCGATAGACGTCAGCGGTGCGCTTGAGGATCTCGTCGGAGACCGCCATCTCGCCCGAATAGTCGGTCGAGGCGACCCACAGGCGCAGGATGTCGGCGCCCAGCTTGTCCATGACCTCTTGAGGTGCCACCACGTTGCCCATCGACTTGGACATCTTGCGGCCCTGGGCGTCGACGGTGAAGCCGTGGGTGAGCAGGCCGCGGTACGGCGGGTGACCGTCGATGGCGCAGCCGGTCAGCAGCGAGGAGTGGAACCAGCCGCGGTGCTGGTCGGAGCCCTCCAGGTAGAGGTCGGCACGCGGGCCGCTCTCGTGGCCGTGAGGATGCGAGCCGCGCAGCACGTGGCGGTGGGTGGTGCCAGAGTCGAACCACACGTCGAGGGTGTCGGTGACCTTGTCGTAATCAGCCGCCTCGTCGCCCAGCAGCTCTGCCGGGTCGAGGCGGAACCAGGCATCGATGCCATCGCGCTCGACGCGCTTGGCGGCCTCCTCCATCAGCTCGACGGTGCGCGGGTGCAGCTCGCCCGTCGCCTTGTGCAGGAAGAACGGGATCGGCACGCCCCAGTTGCGCTGGCGCGAGATGCACCAGTCGGGACGGTTGGCAATCATGGCATGCAGCCGCGCCTGGCCCCAGGCCGGGGTGAAGTGGGTCGCCTGGATGCCCTCGAGCGCCCGCTCGCGCAGGGTACGACCGTCCTTGTCCTTGATATCCATGCCCACGAACCACTGCGCCGTGGCGCGGTAGATGACCGGCGTCTTGTGACGCCAGCAGTGCATGTAGCTGTGAGTGATCACCTTGTGCGCCAGCAACGCGTCGACTTCGCGCAGCTTGTCGACGATCTGCGGGTTGGCCTTCCAGATCATCTGGCCGCCGAAGAACGGCAGGTCGTCGGCGTAGACGCCGTTGCCCTGCACCGGACTCTTGATCTCCTCGAAGGCCATGCCGTGGGCACGACAGGTGACGAAGTCGTCGACGCCATAGGCCGGAGCGGAATGAACGATACCGGTGCTGCCCACTTCGGACTCGACGTAGTCGGCCAGATAGACCGGTGACAGGCGGTCGTAGAAGGGGTGGCGGAACTCGATCAGGTCGAGCGCCTCGCCCTTGGCGGTGGCAATCACCTCCCCGGAAAGCTCGTAGCGCTCCAGGCACGACTCGACCAGCTCCTCGGCCAGCACCAGCAGCCGCTCGCCGGTATCCACCAGAGCGTAGGTGAACTCGGGGTGCACGTTGAGCGCCTGGTTGGCCGGAACGGTCCAGGGCGTGGTGGTCCAGATCACGATGGCAGCAGGCTTGGGCAGCGCAGACAGGCCGAAGGCGGCCGCCAGCTTCGCTTCGTCGGCAGCCGGGAAAGCCACGTCGATGGCATCGGACTTCTTGTCCTGGTATTCCACCTCGGCCTCGGCCAGGGCCGAGCCGCAGTCGAAGCACCAGTTGACCGGCTTGAGTCCCTTGAACACGTAGCCCGCCGCTACCATGTCGGCCAGCGCACGGATCTCCCCTGCCTCGTTGGCGTAGTCCATGGTGCGGTAGGGCTTGTCCCAGTCGCCGATCACACCCAGGCGCACGAAGTCGGCAAGCTGAGTCTGGATCTGCTCGGCGGCGTACTCGCGGCACAGCCCGCGAGCCTGCTCGGGCTCGAGGTGCTTGCCATGGGTGGTCTCCACCTTGTGCTCGATGGGCAGGCCGTGGCAATCCCAGCCAGGCACGTAGGGCGCATCGAAGCCGGCCAGGTTTTTCGACTTGACGATGATGTCCTTGAGGATCTTGTTGACGGCGTGACCGATGTGGATGCTGCCGTTGGCATAAGGAGGGCCATCGTGCAGCACGAAGGTCTCGCGGCCGCGACGCTCCTCACGCAGGCGCTGATAGAGCTTCATGTCCTGCCACTGTGCCACCCGGCTGGGCTCGCGCTGGGGCAGGTTGCCACGCATGGGGAAATCGGTTTCGGGCAGGTTCAGTGTGTGCTTGTAGTCGCTCATATCCTGGGAATCAGCCGTCGTCTTGGTCGGCGGAACGTCCCGCCGAGGATTCGAAATTCACGGCTTCGCGCGCCAGCGGCGCCGATGCCAATGGAAGAGAGTCGTCTGCCAGGCCAAGCTCCCTGGCCGCAGGACATGGATCCGCGAAGAAACGGCGGGCACGAGCCTGATCGGCCTTGATTTGCTGCTTGAGCGCTTCGAAGTTGTCGAACTTCACCTCGCCGCGCAGCCTGGCGCAGGGAAACACCACCAGACGCTTGCCATAGAGATCGCCGTCGAAGTCGAACAGATGCACCTCCAGCACCGGCCGATCGCTGCCCATCGTGGGCCGCCAGCCAATATTGGCCACCCCATCGAAGCGCCGCCCATCGGGCAGTTCGGTCACTACCGCATAGACCCCGCGCAGCGCCAGCGGCAGATGTGGTAGTGGCAGGTTGGCAGTAGGCACACCGATGGTGCGTCCCAGCTTCTGGTCGGCGACCACTCGCCCACCGAGGCGGTAGGGGCGCCCCAGCATTCTTGCCGCCTGGGCGAAGTTGCCACTGGCCAGCAAGGTGCGCACTCGGGTACTCGAAACCCGCTCGTCATCGAGAGAGAAGGTCCGCGTATGCTCTACGCCAAAGCCCTCACGGCCACGCCGCTCCCCCTCTTCGGCCAGCAAAGTGAAATCGCCGCAGCGATCGCAACCGAAGCGGAAGTCGTCACCCACCACCAGGTGGCGTACGCCCAGCCCACCGACCAGCACGCGGTCGATGAACTCCACCGCGGTGAGGCTTCGCAGCCGCTCGTTGAACGGCAGGCAAAGCACGTAGTCGACGCCGCTCTCACCCAGCAAGCGCACCTTCTCGCGCAGCCGGGTCAGTCGCGGCGGTGCCTGGTCGCCAGCGAAGAACTCCCGCGGCTGGGGCTCGAACACCACCACCGTGACCGGCAGGCGCAGCTTCGAGGCCTGCTCGCGACACTGGTCGAGGATCGCCTGGTGACCGCGGTGCACGCCATCGAAATTGCCGATGGTGGCCACGCAGCCGCGATGCTCGTCGCGCAGATTGTGCAGTCCTCGAATGACTTCCATCTGGTCGTCAATATCCTGTCAGGGTTGAAACATGTAAAGGGCTCGATTATAGCGGACCTGGCTCCCCTTGACAGCCGGCGGCCCATGGTCGCAACGCCAAACGAGCGGAGCTGATCCTATCCTTTCATACGGAACTGCCGCGGCCTGACGCCCAGTGCTGCCAGCCAGGCGAAGTAGACCACAGCGCCGACCACCACCAGCAGCGACAGCCACCGTACCCGCGTCCACACGCCCCAGCCGAGCCACTGCTGCCAGTCCGGCGCCAGCCAGGCCAGCCCTACGCTCATTACCACGCAGCCGCCGATCAACTGCACCGCGTAACGCCCCCAACCGGGCTGGAATACCAGCACACCCTGCTTGTGGAGCAGCCAGCCCAGCAGGCCGGCGTTGAGGAATGCCGAGAGTGCCGTGGCCAGGGCCAAGCCGGCATGGGCCAGCGGCCAGATCAGGATCAGGTTGAACACCATGTTGGCGACCATGGCAATGATGCCCACCTTCACCGGCGTCTTGGTGTTCTGGCGGGCGAAGAAGCCAGGCGCCAGCACCTTGATCAGCATGAAGGCGACCAGGCCGAAGGCGTAGGCGCGCAGGCTCATGGCCGCCATGGCGATATCGTGCTCGGTCATGGCACCGTAGTGGAACAGCGAGATCAGCAGCGGCTCGGCGAGGATCGCCAGCGCCAGCGCCGCGGGCAAGCCCAGCAGCAGCACGGCGCGCACCGCCCAGTCGAGCATGGCGGCAAAGTGCTCCCCCGACTGCTCGGCGTGGCGCTTGGAGAGTGCCGGCAGGATCACCGTGCCAATGGCGATACCGAACACCCCCAGCGGCAGCTCGACCAGGCGGTCAGAATAGTAGAGCCAGGAGACGCTGCCAGGGGCGAGCAGTGAAGCCAGCACGGTGTCCAGCAGCAGGTTGATCTGTGACACCGAAACGCCGAACAGCGCCGGCGCCATCAGCACCAGAATACGCTTCACACCGCTGTGGGCGAAATTGGGCCAGGGTCGCGGCATCAGCCCCAGGCGCACCAGGAACGGCACCTGGAAGGCGAGCTGGGCGAAGCCGGCAATCAGCACGCCCCAGGCCAGCGCCATGGCCGGCTCGCTCATCAAGGGCGTGAGCAGCACGGCCGCGCCGATCAGCGAGAGATTGAGCAGCACCGGGGTAAAGGCCGGCACGGCAAAGCGGTTCCAGGTGTTGAGCACGCTGCCAGCAAAAGCAGTGAGCGAGACCAGCAGCAGGTAGGGGAAGGTCAGCCGCAACATGTCGGCGGTCAGTGCGAGCTTGGCCGGGTCGCGGCCGAACCCCGGAGCGAACACCCACACCAGCCAGGGTGCCGCGAGCATCGCCAGCGCGGTGATCAACGCCAGCACGGCGGTCAGGCTGCCGGCCACGGCATCGAGCATCTCGCGCACCTCGCGCTTGCTGCCGCGAGTAGCATACTCGGAAAGCACCGGCACGAAGGCCTGGTTGAAGGCGCCCTCGGCAAACAGGCGGCGCATGAAGTTGGGAATCTTGAAGGCGACGAAGAAGGCATCGGCACCACTGCCGGCACCGAACAGGGTCGCCACCACCACGTCGCGCACCAGCCCCATGACCCGCGACAGCATGGTCATGGCGCCCACCACCAGGCCGGAGCGCATCAGCCCACCGGCCTTGGGTGCAACGGCTCGATCGTCGTCGGCCACCTGGGGCGGGGCCGATTTTCCGGGCTCGGGCAACTGCTCGCGTTCCGTCACCTATCCCTTCCTCACCAGCTCGTCAAATGCGGGAGGCATCCCGCCTTCAGGCACAAAAAAACCGGCCTTGGCCGGTTTTTTCGAGGTCGCACTACGCTGGCATCGAATCGATGGGCGCTCGCGACGTCTCCAGGCGTCCGGCTTTACGCAGCCAGCGCCTTAATTCGCTTGTTCAGACGGCTCTTCAGGCGCGCGGCCTTCTTCTTGGAGAGCACGTCCTTGTCGGCGATACGGTCGATGACCGGCTGCGCCTTCTGGAACTCGGTCATCGCGGTGGCATGGTCGCCGCCATTGATCGCCTTGATGACGCGCTTCACGTAGGTACGCACCATGGCGCGCTGGCTCGCCTTCAGAACACGGCGGCCTTCGGCCTGACGGGCACGCTTGCGGGCTTGCTTGCTATTTGCCACTGACTATCTCCTGGAAAACTTTAACGCCGCCCAATCGAAGGCGGCATCGATAACAATTTGTCCGGCTTGGAAATTTCACTTTCCTGCCGGCCTGGCCATTTCGTCAACGCGAAGGTTGCCGACGGGCCGTGTCTGAGAGGATGGCGCATACTACCACAGGTACGCGGCGCCATGCTACAGGCCGCGCAAACACTGCGTCACAACACCACGAGGTTGTCGCGGTGGATCAGCTCCGGGGCTTCCATGTAGCCCAGGATCGCCTCGATCTGGTGGCTTGGCTGGCCGAGGAGTCGACGCGCCTCGTCGGCGCCATAGTTCACCAAACCCTTGGCGACTCGCTCGCCCTGCTCGTCGAGGCAAAGCACCATGTCGCCGCGCACGAAGTCGCCGGACAGCGCCTTGACCCCCACCGCCAGCAGGCTGGAGCCGCTGCTGCGCAGCACCTTCACCGCGCCGGCATCCAGCGTCAGGCTGCCGCGCACCTGCAACTGGCCGGCCAGCCAGCGTTTGCGCGCCGCGATCGGCGCCTCCTCCGGACACAGCAACGTGCCCAGACGCTCGCCCTGGGCCAGCCGGGTCAATACCTCGGGCTGGCGGCCGCTGGCGATGACCGTCACCGCACCGGAACGCGCGGCCAGGCGCGCTGCCTGCATCTTGGTGGTCATGCCACCGCGACCCAGCGCTCCGCCACCACCTGCCATCGCCGCCAGCGCCGGGTCGTCGGCGCGGCCTTCGCTGATCAGCGTCGCATCGGGGTTGTGACGCGGGTCGGCGTCGAACAACCCCTCCTGGTCGGTGAGAATTACCAGCGCCTCGGCTTCGAGCAGGTTGGCCACCAGCGCACCGAGCGTGTCGTTGTCGCCGAAACGGATCTCGTCGGTTACCACGGTGTCGTTCTCGTTGATCACCGGCACCACGCGCAGATCGACCAGGGTACGCAGCGCCGAACGGGCATTGAGATAGCGCTTGCGGTTGGAGAGATCGTCGTGGGTCAGCAGCACCTGAGCGGTAATCAGCCCATGGCGTGCAAAATGGTGCTCGTAGCACTGGGTCAAGCCGTTCTGACCCACCGCGGCGGCGGCCTGCAGCTCATGTACCGCCGACGGGCGCGCCTGCCAGCCCAACCGCACCATGCCGGCCGCCACGGCGCCCGACGACACCAGCACCACCTCGACACCTTGGCGATGCAGCGCCGCAATCTGGTCCACCCAGCCACCGATCGCCGCCTCGTCGAGGCCACGCCCATCGTTGGTCAGCAGCGCACTGCCGATCTTCACCACCACCCGGCGAGCGCCACGCAGCGCATCGCGACCCGGAACCCGCTCGTTGCTCACCTATTCACTCTCCAACAAGGCTGCAATTCCCGAACCTCGAGACATTGCGGGCCTCACTCTACGTATTCGACCTCGACGTCGTAATCATCATCGTCGAAGTCATCGTCGTCGTCCTGCTCACTGCGCTTGCGCCTACGACCCAGGCGCGCCTCGGTGCGCGCCACCGCCTCGGCTTCCATACGTTCGCGCATTTCGCGTTCGCGCTCGGCGGCCTCCTCGTCCTCGTTCTCGAGCAGACGCTGTTCGGTGAGCCAGCGATGCGCCGCCTGCACCAAGGCATCGGTGCCCTCGCCGCTGATGGCCGAGACACGAAATACCGGCCCTTCCCAGGCCAGCCCTTCAACGATCGCGGCCACCCGCACTTCGCGCTCCTCGTCCGGCACCAGGTCGAGCTTGTTGATCACCAGCCAACGCGGCCGCTCGGCCAGGGTCGGCGAGAACTGCTCGAGCTCAAGGGCGATGGCCTGCGCCGACTCGACCGGGTCGGATTCGTCGAAGGGCGCCACGTCGACCACGTGGAACAGCAAGCGGGTACGGGTCAGGTGCTTGAGAAAGCGCAACCCCAGCCCGGCGCCATCCGATGCCCCCTCGATCAACCCCGGCACGTCGGCCATCACGAAGTGCTCGTGCATGCCCAGCTTCACCACGCCGAGGTTGGGCACAAGGGTGGTAAAAGGATAATCGGCCACCTTGGGCTTGGCCGCCGAGACCGAGCGGATCAGGGTCGACTTGCCGGCGTTGGGCATGCCCAGCAGGCCCACATCGGCCATCACCTTCATCTCCAGGCGCAGGTTGCGGCGCTCGCCGTCGGTGCCTGGCGTGGTCTTGCGTGGCGCCCTATTGGTGGACGACTTGAAATGAATGTTGCCAAGCCCACGGCGGCCACCCTGAGCTACCAGCACCTGCTGACCGATCTCGGTGATGTCGGCGATCACCTCGAGGGTATCCTCGTCGATCACCGTGGTGCCCACCGGTACCTTGACCACCAGATCGTTGCCGGCCCGGCCGCTCATCTGCCGCCCTTGCCCGGGGCGGCCGCTCTCGGCCTGGTAGAAACGCTGGAACTTGAAGTCGATCAAAGTATTGAGGGCATCGTCACCGACCAGGTAGACACTGCCGCCATGCCCGCCGTCACCGCCATCAGGACCACCCCTGGGCACGTATTTTTCGCGGCGAAAACTCAGGCAGCCGTTACCGCCCCTGCCGGCTTCCACGATGATCGAGGCTTCGTCGACGAACTGCATGTGACACTCTCCCGACGGACTCTACCGTCATGATACAAGAAGGCCCCGCCTGAGCGGGGCCTTCCATCTACCGGTTCGAGCGTTCTCAGGCAGAGACGACGCTGACGAACTTGCGGTTCTTCGGACCCTTGGTCTCGAACTTGATCACACCGTCACTCAAGGCGAACAGAGTGTGGTCGCGGCCGACGCCAACACCGGTACCGGCATGGAAGCGGGTACCACGCTGCCGCACGATGATGTTGCCTGCCGTCACGGCCTGACCGCCGTACAGCTTGACACCAAGGCGCTTGGATTCTGAATCGCGGCCGTTACGGGTAGAACCGGCTGCCTTCTTATGAGCCATTGCAAAGTCCTCGCTCGTTAAGGGGAAGCCGCTTAGGCGGAAATCCCGGTGATCTTGACTTCAGTGAACCACTGACGGTGGCCCTGACGCTTCATGTGGTGCTTGCGGCGACGGAACTTGATGATGCGGATCTTCTCGCCACGTCCGTGGGAAACGATCTCGGCAGCCACCTTGGCGCCATCGACCAGCGGCGCACCGATGGTCACGTCGTCGCCATCGGCAACCAGCAGCACCTGATCGAACTCGACGGTTTCGCCGGTCGGAATCTCCAGCTTCTCGAGTTTGAGCGTCTGGCCTTCCTGAACGCGGTATTGCTTGCCACCGCTCTTGATTACTGCGTACATGTGTCTCTCTCCAGAACTCATCGGGGTTGGCTCTTCGTCGACCTGCTGCGAGTGGCGCCCCTTTTGGCAGCCATCTGACAGGGAGCATGATGAGTGGGCCGCGCATTATAACCGCGGCGAGCGTGCCATTCAAGCTACCGCCACTCTTACTCTCGAGCCGACGCTGCGCCACATCAAGACGCACCACGGCACAGCTTGACGCCCCCATAGGGGGGCCATAGCATGACCCGCAACCCAAGGCCTGCTGCCACTGACCGGCATGCCGGCCCAACACCCGATGACACAGCCCCATGCCAGCCAACGCCTCTACCAGCCATACTGACAGCAACACCTCCGTTTCGCCGCTCCATGCGGCGGTTGCTGACGATTTTGACGCGGTCAACCGCACCATCATGGATCAACTGGCTTCACGGGTGCCACTGGTCGAAACCATCGGCCAGTACATCATCGCCAGCGGCGGCAAGCGACTGCGCCCGTTACTGGTCCTGCTCGCGGCCCGTGCGCTGGGCTATGAAGGCGACAAGCACATCTCACTGGCCACGTTGATCGAGTTCATGCACACCTCGACCCTGCTGCACGACGACGTGGTCGACGAATCCCACATGCGTCGCGGCCGTGCTACCGCCAACGACGCCTGGGGCAACGCTCCCTCGGTACTGGTGGGCGACTTCCTCTATTCACGCTCCTTCCAGATGATGGTGGAAATCGGCTCCCTCAAGATCATGGGCATCCTCTCGGGCGCCACCTGCGTCATCGCCGAGGGTGAAGTGCAGCAGTTGACCAATGTAGGCAACCCCGACATCGACGAAGCCGTCTACTTCGAAACCATCCAGGGCAAGACCGCCATGCTGTTCGAGGCCGCCACCCATAGCGGTGCGGTGCTGGCCGAAGCCGACCCGCAGCAGGAAGCGGCTTTACAGTACTATGGCCGCTACCTGGGCCTCGCCTTTCAGCTTGTCGACGACCTGCTCGACTATCAGGGCGACGCCAAGGCCATGGGCAAGAACGTGGGCGACGACCTGGCCGAGGGTAAGCCAACCCTCCCACTGATCCAGGCCATGGCCGCCGGCACCCCCGACCAGGCCAAGACGATCCGCCAGGCCATCCGCCAGGGCGGGCTCGAGCGGCTGGACGAAGTGCTCGCCATCGTGCGCGATACCGGCGCACTGGACTATACCCGCGCACGAGCGGAGGAGATGTCGGCCAAGGCGCTGGAGCAGCTCGACTTACTGCCTCCCAGCCGCTACCGCGACAGCATGGCCAACCTGGCCCGGCTCGCCGTGGAACGCCAGCACTGAACGGCGCAACCGCGCCGCTGCGGGACTTGCAAGGCCGAGGGTTTTGCGTATAATGCCCATCCGTCGGCTCCCGGAGAGTCGGCGTCGAGAAGTCCTCAGGGCGGCTCGAAACGAAGCAACGGAGTATAGCTCAGCTTGGTAGAGCGCTGCCTTCGGGAGGCAGAGGTCGTAGGTTCGAATCCTGCTACTCCGACCAAAAAATTCAGCCAAAACCGCCACTTACGGATCATGCCGGGTGGCGGTTTTGCGTTACAACGGCGAGTGCACGTTTGACGCCTGCTTGCGCCCCCTGCCCTCAAGTTTTTCGCACTCGCGCCGATAGCTCGTATCAAGAAGAGAGGCGAGCCTCTCCTGCCTGCAAGAGCCAAAATTCGGCCAGCCTTTCCGTCACCGCTCGAAAGGCGGCCATGTATCACCGCCCGCGCACGTGGTCTCCCTTATGTCGAGAAAGCAAGCTCTTGCCATCCTCACCTCGCTGGTGCTGTTATACGGCCACACCCCTGCGGCACAGGCGAATACTCCTTCATTGTCGTTGAACGGCTTCGGCACGCTTGGCGTGGTGCACTCCAGCGAGGATCAGGCAGATTTCGTTTCAAGCCTGTTCACGCCCAGGGGGGCTGGCCGTACCAGCGACTGGAGCGCCGAGGTCGACAGCCGGCTGGGCCTGCAGCTTACCGCCAACCTGACGCCTCGCCTGACGAGCGTGGTGCAGGTCGTCACCGAACAGCAGTACGATGGGCAGTTCAGGCCGGCAATCGAGTGGGCCAACATCAATTTCGATGTGACTCCCGACCTGAGCCTGAGAGCCGGACGAGTCGTCCTGCCGGTTTTCATGAATTCCGAATACCGCAAGGTAGGTTACGCGACGCCCTGGATTCGCCCGCCACTCGAAGTCTATCGCTCCATACCGGTTTCCAGCGTCGATGGCCTGGACGTGAGCTACCGCTCCCATATCGCAAGCTTAACCAACACGCTTCGGGCCACCTATGGTCAAAGCGATTCCTCGTTTCCCTACATCGATGCGACGCTGAGCCGAGCCAGGGCCGAGGCGCGCGCCCGGGAGGGGTTGACGATCAGCAATGTCGTGGAGCAGGGCAACGCCAGTATCTTTGCCGCCTATAGCCATTACCGTCTGACCATCGAGGAGTTCAATCCGATGTTCGACGCCTTCAGAGTGTTTGGACCTCAAGGCGACGCCATTGCCGATCGCTACAATATCGATGGCAAGACCTTTGAAGTCATCAGCCTGGGGGCACGATACGATCCCGGCAGGTGGTTCGTCATGGGCGAATGGACCCAAAACGAGAGCCGCTCTTTTCTGGCTCATAGTCGGGGCTGGTACATCTCCAGCGGTTATCGCTACGGCGCCTTCACCCCCTACGTGGCGGTGGCCAGACAACGCATTCACAGCAATACCTCTACTCCTGGCCTTGCACAGCCCGGCAGCGAACCACTCGATATGCTGTTGAACGCCCTGCTTCAGCGTCAGCCTCAGCAGAACAGCGCCTCCCTAGGCGTGCGCTGGGATTTCAGCCGAAACATGGCCTTGAAAGCCCAATTCGACCACGCAGACCATAAAGCGACATCATCCGGCTACCTGGTCAACTCGCAGCCAGGCTTCGAGCCCGGCGGTTCGGTCAACTTGTTCAGCCTCGCGCTCGACTTCGTGTTCTGAGGAGACAAGGATGCCTTTGCGACTCACGAAGTTCGGTTGCAGCCTGCTGCTCTGCCTGACAACCAGCCTTGCCTTGGCCGATGTCGTAGTAGTGACTTCCGCCCAGGGCCCAGCTATCACGCTGACTCGCGGCGAGCTGGCCGACATCTACCTGGGCCGCAACAGCCGCTTCCCAGGTGGACAACCCGCCATGCCCGTGGACCAGCGTGAGAACTCCCCGGCCTACGTCGCGTTCTATCGCGACTATCTGGGCCAGACCCCTACCCAGATCAAGATGCACTGGTCGCGCCTGATCTTCACCGGCCGCGGCCAGCCACCGCGCAGCCTGGCAGATCACCAGGCCATGGCAGATTTCGTGGCGGGCCAGGCCACCGCCATTGGCTATGTGGACGAAGCCTATATCGACGAGCGCTTGCGGGTGGTGACCATTGATTGACCCCAACCCCCACGCCAGCCCTGGTGCCGACCCAGCCACCACCAAGCGACACTGGCTGCACCACCTCGTCGAGCCCGGCATGCTCTTCTCGGGCCTCACCCTGTTGACACTGGCAGCCATCTGGCTGGTCACGTTGAACCTGGCTGAACGGGAGCGCTCTACCGCCGACCATCGTGCGGCAATGCTGGCCTCGGACATGGCCGAGATCTACGAAGCCCAGGTCGTCCGGGCGCTGCGAGAGATCGACACCACCCTGAAACTGGTGCGCTACAGCCTCGACGATCGCCCGCCGCAGGACGTTCTGGAAGAATTGCGCCAACGGGACATGCTGCCCCCCGACCTGCTGTTCGAGATCCGGCTAAGCGATGCCGAGGGCAACGTCATGGCCACCACGCGTGACGCCTCAGTCACGCATGCCGTCTCACCCGCTTCCGGGCAGGAAGGCATGGTGGTCGAGCTTCGCCATCAGGCCGTACCCGGCCAGAACAGCAAACTGGTCTTCAGCCGAAGCTTGTCTGAAAACGGGCAGCACCAGTCGGGCTGGGTATCCGTGCTCGTCAGCGCGGCGTATTTCGTCAGCGGCTACGAACCGGACACGCTAGGAGAACAGGGCGTACTGGCCCTCGCATCGGCAGCGGGCACCCTGCTGATCCGCCGTACCGGCGAAGCGCTCCATACGGGCGAGCAGATCGACTATGCCGATCTGCTGGAGGGCAACAGCGGCCTCGGCGAGCCCGCACGGGTACGCATCAGCGAATGGGACGGCGTGCGGCGTTATCTGGTGGCCAGTCCACTGTACGAGTTCCCGATCGCCATCGTCGTCGGTCTTTCCCGGGACGAACAGATGGCCGCCGCCGCTGCGCTTCGACACGCCTACCACTGGCGCGCGCTGCTGGTCAGCATCGTCGCGCTTGCTGTGCTGACCCTTCTTGGCCGGCTGAGCTTGAAACTCCGCAAGGCACAGGCCAGGGTGCTCGAGGAGCGTCTGGACCATGCCCGGCAAGCCGAATATCTCGCCTTTCATGACAACTTGACCGGGTTGCCGAACCGGGCCTACTTCAGCCGCCTGTTGACCTTGGGGATGCAACAGGCGCGCCGCTACGACAAACACTTGACGCTGCTCTTTCTCGATCTGGACCGGTTCAAGTCGATCAACGACTCGCTTGGCCACGAAGCGGGTGATGAATTGCTCCAAGAGGTCAGTCAGCGCCTTTGCCGCGCCGTGCGTGAAAGCGACACGGTCGCCCGCCTGGGAGGTGACGAGTTCGTGGTCCTGCTCCCGGAGATCACGGAACAGAGCCAGATCAGCCAGGTCGCCGACAAGATCCTCGCCGCGGTCAGCACTCCCTTCACGCTGGCGGGACAGGAGTTTCGCATCACGGTCAGCATCGGTATTGCCCGCTATCCTGCCGATGGCGAGGATGAACAAACCCTCATGAAGCACGCCGACGTAGCGATGTACCATGCCAAGGAAGAGGGCAAGAACAACGCCCAATTCTATTCGGAACAGCTGAAGACGGATTCCCTGGAACGCCTGGCCCTCGAATCAAGCCTGCGCAAGGCATTGGAGCGTCAGGAGTTCCTGCTTTATTACCAGTCGAAGCTCGACATGGCGTCCGGCCGCGTCATCGGCATGGAAGCGCTGCTTCGCTGGCAGCATCCCGAACTCGGCCTGATACAGCCCAAGCAGTTCATTCCGCTGGCGGAAGAAAATGGCCTCATCGTGCCCATCGGTCGCTGGGTCATCTACACGGCATGCCGACAGAATGTCGCCTGGCAGGAGGCCGGCTTCCCGGCTTTGAGCATGGCAGTCAATCTCTCGGCCCGGCAGTTCCTCGATGATGGCCTGCTCAGGGACATCAAAGGAGCCCTGCAGGCTACCGGCATGGCCCCGGAGCTGCTCGAGGTCGAGATCACCGAGAGCATGATGATGCTGGACATGCCAAAAGCGGTCAGGATTCTGCAAGAGTTGAGGGGCATCGGTGTGCGCATCGCGATCGATGACTTCGGTACCGGCTACTCCTCGCTCTCCAAGCTGCAGGCGTTTCCTCTCGATACCATCAAGATCGACGGCTCGTTCATCCACGACCTTCTCGATAACGCCGGAGACCGGAGCCTCACGGAGGCCATCATCGATCTCGGCAAGAAGCTGGGCCTGACGGTCGTCGCCGAAGGCGTCGAGTCGGCTGAGCATGTGGAATACCTGCGTCAGCATGCTTGCGACCAGATCCAGGGATTCTATATGCACGAACCGCAGCCGGCCGAGGAAACTGCTCTGTCGATGAAAAAATGGTTCGGCAGCAAATCCATGCATTGAATCTGCCTTCCAGCTCCAGCCCTTCTTTAGCCTGATAGCCTCAACTTCGACGTGAACGTGCCGCGAAAAGACGCTATGCTGCGCGCCCGAGGCCGCCCAGCGTCCCTGCACCCCTTGGTTCTAGCCAAGCGATTCATACACAAACCATAAGAGACTTGCCCTAGAACAAGTCCCACTCGTACGGAGGTTGCTCGTGAATATCGGCGAGCAGGAATCGGCGCGCGTCAATGGTATGGACCGAGCCATGCATGGCCAACACTGGCACGACAGCGATCTCGACACGCTGCGAGCCAAGTTTTACCAGCTCCACATCGCCGTGGAGCAGAGCCCGGCTGCAACAGCAATTACCGACACCGAAGGGCGCATCGAGTATGTCAATCAGCGCTTCCTCGAGGTGACTGGCTATTCCCGCGAGGAACTGGTCGGCAGGACACCGGCAATGATCCAGTCGGGCCTGACGCCCGAAATCGTCTATCGCGACCTGTGGCAGACCCTGCGCAGCGGCCTGGTCTGGCGCGGCGAGCTGCAGAATCGCAAGAAGAATGGCGATCTCTACTGGGAAGCCGAAACCATCACGCCGGTGCGCAACGATGCCGGTGAGATCGTACGCTTCGTGGCGGTGAAAGAGGACATCACCGAGCGCAAGCGCCAGGAGGAGGAGCTACGGCTTCTCGCCAGCGTGTTCCAGACCGGACAGGCCACCCTGATCACCGATCCCGACATGCGCATCGAAAGGGTCAACCAGGCTTTCACTGATATCACCGGCTATCTCCCGGAAGAGGTAATCGGCCACACGCCGCGACTGTTCAAGTCGGGCCGGCATGACAAGGCGTTCTACTCCCGGCTGTGGCAGGACGTAGTCGAGACCGGCCACTGGCAGGGCGAGATCTGGAACCGCAACAAGTACGGCGAGATCTACCCACTGTGGCAGTCGATCACAGCCGTCTACGATGAGTCTGGCAATATCCGCCACTTCATTGCGGTGTTCCACAACATCGCCGAGCGCAAGCGCCTGGAGGAGGAGCTGGAACAGCAGGCCACCCGCGACCACCTGACCGGAGCGCATAACCGCCGCGCCTTCGATGCTGCCATGCGCAAGGCGATTCGCCAGGCAGAACGCAGCGACAACGCCTTTTCACTGTTGCTGTTCGATATCGACCTGTTCAAGTCGGTCAACGACCAGTATGGCCATGACACGGGAGATATCATCCTCAAGCGCCTGGCCGCCCTGGTAGGCAAAACCCTACGCAGCACCGACCTGCTGGCCCGCTGGGGCGGTGAGGAATTCGCCGTTCTGCTGCAGGATACGACCGCCCAGGGGGCATCGACCTTCGCCGAGCGGCTGCGCCAGCAAGTCGCGGAGACCCGCCTGCACGGGCTGGCCGTGACCATCAGCCTGGGCATTGCCGAGTACCGCAGGGGCGAAAGCCCCGAAGAGATGCTGGCCCGCGCCGATGGCGCCCTTTATCGCGCCAAGCGGGCGGGACGCAACCGCGTGGGCATCGCCGACACCCAGGCTTGAAAGAGGAAGGTACCCGGGCCTATAGCAGGGGCTCCAGCCAGGTAATTCTTCCCAGCCTCGCCCCCAGGTGACGCCAGAAGCCGCCAGCCTCACGCGACAAGCGTACCGTCTCCCCCTGCTGGGCTGTCTCCCAGTAGAGTCGCCCCGACGCCGGGCGCCCGACCCGGTAGCTCAGCGCCGGCGACTTGCCGATTTCCGCCAGGGCTCTCAGTTCGGCGGCCAGGCTCCGGCTGGTGACCAGTACCCCCACTTCGGTATTCCACCACACTGAGCGAGGGTCGGCATTGGCCGAGCCAACAAACACGCGATCGTCATCGATACCGAGCGCCTTGATGTGCAGGGCGGAGGCCGAAGAGCCCACGCCAAAGCCGATGTCATCGTCGGGCTCACCCTCGGCACGCATTTCGTAGAGTGTCACGCCACTGTCGAGCAGTGCTCTGCGGCGCGCCTGGTAGGCACCGTGAACCACCGGCACATCGGTCGCCTCGAGAGAATTGGTGAAGATCTCGACCTCGACACCCGACTCGGCCAGTTGCGCCAGTAGCTGCGTGCCCTGCTCACCGGGGACGAAATAGGCGGAAACGATTGCCAAGCGCTCACCCGGCGTACCGGCGTGCTCGAGCAGTTCACCGGCCATGGTTCGTGAAAGCGCAGGGCGCCCCTGCCAGGCCGGCTTGCCCGGCGGATCCCACAGGGCGATACCCTCTCCCCAGTGAAGCCTGCCTACCAGCGGGCCCTGTCCGACATCGGCATAGCGCTGTCGGAGATCGGCGAAGTAGGGCGAGTCGGCGTTGGTCGCAAACCATTCGGCAAGCGACACCTGCAGTTCGCGCCAGGCCTCGTCATTGACACGATGATAGCGCCCTATGGGCTGCGCCAGGCCATGATTCCAGTAGAGATGAAAGCTGCGTGAGAGCGGCTCCACGACCGGCCCGATAGCCATCAGGTCGAGGTCGGTGAAATTGCGCGGCTCGCTGGCGCTGTAATATTCGTCGCCGAAGTTGCGCCCACCGACGATGGCCAGGGTGCCATCGGCGATCCACAGTTTGTTGTGCATACGCCGATGCTGACGCGAGGCCTGCGGTGCCGAGGCCAGCACTCGGCCCGTCAAGGTACCGCGCCCGACGCTCAGCGCGTTGTAGACACGCACCTGGATGTTGGGGTGGCTATCGAGCGCGGCAAGCTCCCGCCCCTGGCCCACGGCCCCCATGTCGTCGATCAACAGGCGCACCTCGACGCCCCGATCGGCGGCACTCAAAAGGCGATGCAGCAGCATCCGGGTCGTCAACCCATCGCCCATCAGGTAGGTCTGGATATCGAGACGTCGATCGGCCTGCTCGCTGAGCAGCACCCGCAGGCTGAAAGCGTCCTGACCGCTGGAAAGCAGGGCGAAGCCGCTCTTGCCGGGATGGTTGGAAGCGCTCAGCTGCGCCCACTGCCCCAGCCAGGTGGCCTCGCTCTCGACTGCGGACAGCAGCGCCCCATGCTCACGTGGAGCCGGTGTGGAGGCGCACCCCATCAAGAGGAAGGGCCACAGCAAGGCCAACAGACCGAATAGCGTCAGGGGCCAGCCGCGGGCTCGGTCCGAAGTGGCGGGTTCAGAGATCGTCATCGTCGTCCGCCAGGCGCCGTGCCATGGCCTTGCGCGCCTTGTTGCGCCGATAGAGCCGCGCCAGGGCCAGGGCCAGAGCAAAGGCCACCATGGCGGCCAGCGTCACCCCTTGCCAGGGCCGGGCCGCCTCGCCTCCCATCACCGTTTCCAGTGTGATGATCAGGATGAAGCCCAGCGCCTGGCTGCCAATGGCCAGGGCGCGCAGGGTATCGAACGACTTTTGTGCCATGGGGGCTCCCGCCGGGTGACAGTGCTGTCCTTGCGCAGTAGGCTTGCTCTGCCTGACGCAGTACCTTATGCAAGTGGATGATTCTACCCGGTCTTGCCGTTTGCGCCGACCCCCATTCTCGGAGCTGAGCCAATGGACGCCTTCGCCCTGGGCCCCGTGCTGATATCCATACCACGCCTGTATGCCATTGGCTGTGCCCTGCTGTTGCTGCTCGCGGCCTGGCTGCTGCTGGGACTGTCCTCCACCACCCGAGCGCGCTGGTTCAACGGCCTGCTGCTGGCCTGGCTGATAGGTGCGCGCTTGGGCCACGTGGCCATGCACCTCGACGCCTACGCCGTCGCCCCTTTGGACGTGCTGAAGCTGTGGCAACCCGGTTATCACGGCCTGTGGGGGCTGCTCGCCGCCCTGATCTGGACCGGCTGGGCGCTGCGCGACCGGCTGCTGTCCATGATCGGCGCCATGGGCCTGACCATTGGCGTCTCGGCGCTGTGGCTGGTGCTCGTCACCCTGGCTCCGCTGGGCGGCGACATGCCGCTGCGCGAGCTACCCGACATCACCCTGGAGAATCTCGACGGCGAGCCGGTCAACCTGCAGGATCTGCGCGGCGAACGCGTGGTGGTCAACCTGTGGGCCACCTGGTGTCCGCCCTGCTTGCGCGAGATGCCGCTGCTGGCCGAAGCCGATGCGCGCGATGGCGTCAGCGTGGTGGTGATCAACCAGGGCGAAGAGCTGCTGCAGGTGGTGCGCTATCTCGACGAACAGGAGCTGGCCTTCCGCTACCCGCTGCTCGACCCGAGCCAGGAGATGATGAAGACCATGGAATCGCCAGGACTGCCCACCACGGTACTGTTCAACAGCGAGGGCCGCGCGGTGGAACGCCACGTGGGCGAGCTGTCGCGGGCGCAGTTGGACGGGTGGCTGAGCCGCCACTAGGAAACACGGCACAAATGTCTGCGCCCTACCATTTCCCGCTCTTCTCCACCAGCCTTAAGCCAGCGCGAGCTTTGCGTTAGAATCGCCCGCCCTGCTGCTGGTGGAGACCTCCGCCCACAGCATGCGCAACGTATTCAGCATCGACCGAGGCATCATGAGCGACTTTTCACCCGGCCAGCGCTGGATTAGCGACGGCGAGGCCGATCTGGGCCTGGGCACCATCCTGAGTTGCGATCACCGTAGCGTCACCGTGCTGTTCGGCGCCAGCCAGGAAACCCGCACCTACAGCAGCCGCCAGGCGCCGCTGACCCGCGTGGCCTTCGGCAGCGGCGACCGTATCCAGTCCACCGAAGGCTGGAGCCTGACCGTCGACGACAGCAAGGAGGTCGACGGGCTGATCGTCTATATCGGTGAGGACGATCAGGGCGAACTGCGCGAACTGCCCGAGGCGCGCCTGGCCGACAGCATGCAGTTCGACCAGGCCCGCGACCGGCTGCTGACCGGCCAGGTCGACCGCAACGACTGGTTCGACCTGCGCTTTCGCACCCTGCATCACCATCATCGTATCGAGCAGAATCCGGCGCTGGGCCTGGCCGGGCCGCGCATCGACCTGATTCCCCATCAGCTGTATATCGCCGACGAAGTGGCCCGGCGCCACGCGCCACGCGTGCTGCTGGCCGATGAGGTGGGGCTGGGCAAGACTATCGAGGCCGGCCTGATCCTCCATCGCATGCTGCTGACCGGGCGTGCCGAGCGCGCCCTGATCCTGGTGCCGGCGAGCCTCACGCACCAGTGGCTGGTGGAGCTGCTGCGCCGCTTCGCCCTCGAGGTGACCCTGCTCGACGAGCAGCAGAGCCTGGCCCAGGCCGAGGCCAACCCGTTCGAGTCGGGCCAGCTGATCCTTGCCAGCCAGGACTGGCTGTTCGCCAACCCGCACCGTCAGGAGCAGGCCACGGCCTGCGACTGGGACCTGCTGATCGTAGACGAGGCCCACCATCTCGACTGGAGCGCCGAGCAGGTCGGGCCCGGCTACGCCTGCATCGAGCGCCTGGCCAAGGCCGTGCCGGGCGTGCTGCTGTTGACCGCCACCCCCGAGCAAATGGGGCTCGAGAGTCACTTCGCTCGCCTGCGCCTGCTCGACCCCGACCGCTACCACAGCATCGATGCCTTCCGTGAGGAGGAACAGCACTACGTGGGAGTAGCCCAGGCCATCGAGGCCCTGGAGAGCCTGCCTGACGACGACACGGCTTACCGTGAGCGCGTGGCTGCAGTGATAGACGAACGCGACAGCCTCGCCCTGCTGGACATCCTGACCAGCCCCGAGAGCAGTCCCGAGCAGCGGGACAGCGCCCGCGATCAGCTGCGGGAGCAACTGCTCGATCGCCATGGCACCGGCCGAGTGATGTTTCGCAACAGCCGCCGCCACGTCGGCGGCTTTCCCGAGCGCCGCCTGCACCTGGCATCGCTGCCGCTGCCCTCGGCCTATCGCCGGGTACTACGCAAGCTCGAGCGCGACGAGGACTATCTCGATGAGTTGCTGATCGAGACCGGGCTCGACCACCCCGACGTGCTGATCTATCCCGATGCCGCCTACCGTGAGCTATCGGACGACCCACTCAATGCCGAGCCCTGGTGGCAGATCGACCCGCGCGTGACCTGGCTGATGGAGCGGCTCTCCGATGAGGGCGAGCAGGGCTTTGCCAACGACAAGGTGCTGGTGATTGCCCATGCACGGGACACCGCCCAGGAGCTGGCCGAGGCATTGCGGGTGCTGGGCGGCATCCACGCCCCAGTGTTCCACGAAGGGCTGACGTTGGTGGAGCGCGACCGCGCAGCAGCCGCCTTCGCCGACGAAGAGGAAGGCAGCCAGGTGCTGGTATGTTCGGAGATAGGCTCGGAGGGGCGCAACTTCCAGTTCTGTCGCCACCTGGTGATGTTCGACTTACCGCAGCATCCCGACCAGCTCGAGCAGCGCATCGGCCGGCTCGATCGCATCGGTCAGCGGCATGCCATCGAGATCCACGTGCCGCTGTTCGAGGCCAGCCCCGGCGAGCGCCTGCTGCGCTGGTTCCGTGAAGGCATGGATGCCTTCGATGCCCCCCACGGCATCGGCAGCGAGCTGTTCGATGCCTTTGGTGATGCGCTGGCCGAGGCCCTGCTCGACGACGAGGCCCTGGAAGACGTCATCAATGAGACCCGTGCCCTGTTCGAGAACCGCCTCGCCCAGCGCGATGCCGGTCGCAATCGCCTGCTCGAGCTCAACGCCTGCCGCCCCGCCCGCGCCGACGCGGTCGCCGCGGCGATACGCGAACTCGACCACGACCCGGCACTGCCGCGCTACCTTGACCAGGCGCTGGATATCTTCGGCGTCGACAGTCAGGAGCTCGGCGGCGGTTTGCTGCACCTGCAGCCCAGCCCGCAGATGCTCGACGGTCTACCCGGCCTCGCCAAGGGCGAGGAGGGTTTCACCGCCACCCTGTCACGCGCCCGCGCCTTGGCTCGCGACGACGTGCAGCGCCTGTCATGGGAGCATCCGCTCCTACGCGAAATGATGGGGCGTATTCTCGACGGCACCATGGGCAACACCGCCCTGGCACTGCTCAAACATCCGGCGATACCGGCCGGGCGGCTGATGGCGGAACTGGTCTTCCGCACCTACTGTCCCGCGCCGAAGCGGCTTCACGTCAACCGCTTCCTGCCGCCAACCGCCGTTCGTGTGCTGCTCGACGAATCGGGTGCCGTGCTCAGCGACAAGGTCTCCTTCACCGGCCTGTCGAAGAACCTGCAGAAGGTCAAGAAAGCCATGGCTCGGGACCTGATCCGCAGCCGTCACGACCAACTGCGCGAGCTACTCATCCAGGGCGAGCAGGAGGGCGAACGCGAGCTGCCGAGCATCGTCGAGGCCGCCCAGGTGCGCATGCGCCGTGAGCTCGATGATGAGCTGGCTCGCCTGGAAGCGTTGGCACGCCTCAACCCGGCAGTACGCGAGGAGGAGCTGGAGGCGCTGCAGCGCGAGCGCAGCGAGCTGGATACCGCCATCGACGGCACGCGGCTGCGGCTGGATGCGGTGCGGGTCATTGTCACCGTCGGCGACTAAGAAAGGAGCTCAAAGGCAGTTAAAGAATATCGGCCAGCGCCTGCTCCAGCGTCGGGAAGCGGAACTCGAAGCCGGCCTCGAGCAGGCGCGCCGGGCGCATGTCGGCGCCGGTCAGCAGCAAGCGCGCCATCTCGCCGAAGGCGGTTTCCAGTACGACCGCCGGCACCGGCATGACGGCAGGGCGGTTGAGCTGCCTGGCAAGCGTGCGGGTGAACTCGGCGTTGGTGACCGGATGCGGCGCACTACCGTTAAACGGTCCGTCTAGATCGTCGCGCTCGAGCAGGAACAGGATGCTGCGTACCAGATCTTCGCGATGGATCCAGGGCATGAACTGACTGCCATCGCCAAAGCGCCCCCCCAATCCCAGCTTGAACGGTGGCAACATCTTCGCGAGGCTGCCGCCCCCCGTGTCCAGCACCAGACCGGTGCGCAGCAATGCAACGCGAGTACCGAAATCGGCCGCCTCGAGCGCGGTATTCTCCCAGCGCTTGCACAGACGATGGGCGAATTCATCGTGGGGAGACGTCTCTTCGGTAACCTCTTGCTGCCCCTGGTCACCGTAATAGCCCATGGCCGAGCCCGACACCATGACCCTAGGCGCCTTCCCGCTGGCCTGGCCGAGCTGCTCGCAGAGAATCACCAGGTCGCGAGTGACGTTGACACGGGAGTCGATCAGCCGGCTCTTCTGCTCGTCGCTCCAGCGCTTGGCGGCAATCGGCTCCCCGGCCAGATTGACAATGGCCTGCGGCGGCGAATCCACGAAGTCGAGTACCGAGCGTCGCACGTCGGCACCTTCGGGCAGCTTGCGCTTGGTACCCTCCGGGTCGCGGGAAACCACCTGCAGGCGATGCCCCGCCTCCCTCAGGCGCTGGCACAGGCGCTGGCCAACGAAACCGCTGCCTCCGGTAATCAAGACTCGCATCCGACTCCCTCCCGCGTTCGGCCGCTTCGCAGCCCCTCGTTATACAATCGTTGTACATCTCTGCTATGCTGGCGGCAACCGGGCAAATCCACGACGCATCTCGATACACTGCCCAGTCGTTTATCTCCGTATTCTCGGGAGACTGCCATGTCCTACAGCCTGATCCTGCTCGCCCATGGCTCCAGCGATCCTGCATGGCGCGCCCCCTTCGAGCGGCTCCATGAGGCCTTGGCCACACGCATGCAGACATCATTGAAACTGGCCTATATGGAGCTTAGCGAACCCTCGCTGGAAAGCAGCGTGGCAGAACTCGCTTCGGCAGGTATTCAGCGTGCCGAAATCCTCCCCTTGTTCTTCGCCGCCGGTCGCCACCTGCGCAAGGACGTCCCGGCTCAGGTCGAGGCCCTGAGAGATGCCCACCCCGCCCTCGACCTGACGCTGCTGCCACCCGTGGGTGAGCATCCCTCCTTCATCGAGGCCTTGGCCGCCGTGATTGCCGAACAGGCTGGAGAAGCTCTGTCAACTTGACCATGACTGCCGTCAGTTGTACACCATTCGTTTAGTGTACAATATTCCTTGGCAGCAGGCCGCGACAACAGCCAGTCGGCAGCTTCCACCAGGCCACGACAATACAAGAGGCGGCGAGCATGACCGAGAAGGCGGCCCACCCGGCCGACACACCGCTCTACCCCATACGCGAGGTGTCACGTATTACCGGCGTCAACTCGGTGACTTTGCGTGCCTGGGAGCGTCGTTACGGCCTGATCCGCCCCCAGCGTACGCCCAAGGGGCATCGACTCTATGCCCGTGAGGACATCGAGCGGGTCGAGCGCATCCTGCAATGGTTGAGCCGCGGCGTTCCGGTCAGCCAAGTCAAGGAGCTCATCGACCAACCGCAATCCGCGCCAGCTGCCGAACCGGTCTCCGGCGACTGGCCCAGCCAGCAGCGCCAGCTGATGGCGGCCATCGAGGCCCTCGACCAGGCCCAGATGGAAACGCTCTTCACCCAGAGCCTGGCCCTCCACCCCGTGTCCACCTGCCTGGTGGAGCTGTGGCAACCGGTGTTACGCGAACTCGAGGAGCACTGGGCCGACCAGCTTGGCGCCGCGCTGCAGCGCCGCTACCTGGAGTCGTTCCTGCGCACACGTATCGGTATCCGGCTCTACCATGCCAACCGATTGGCCAGAGGGCCTGCGCTGCTGATCGCCCCGCTGCCCGACGACCCCGGTACCCTGTGGCTGGTATTGGCGGCACTCGCCGCGAGCGATGCCGGTTACCACGTCCAATTGATTGACAGCGCCCTGCCCTTCGGCGAATTGCCGCTGGCGGTCGAGCGCCTGGATGCCGCCGCACTGATCCTGGTCAGCGGTCGCGCCGAACGAGCAGACCTGATCCGTCGCCAGCTGCCTCGTCTGGCCGAACAGCTTGACGCCCCCCTCGGCCTGTGCGGGCCGGTCGCACGTATTCGCGGTAGCGATCTGGCCGACAGCTTGGTGGAACTGCTTGGCGACGACCTGCCATTGGCCATGGCCCGCATGCGCCCCCTGATTCTCGATCACTGAGTTCATCACAAGGCAGTTGACCATGACCTGCAGCTTGATGTGGTTTCGCAGCGACCTGCGCATCCATGACAATACGGCACTCGCCGCCGCTGCACGCCGCGGTCCGGTGGTGGCCGTATTCCTGCGCAGCGTCCCCCATTGGCAGCGGCACGGGCATGGGGCCAACAAGATCGACTTCTGGCATCGCGGTGTCGTTGCGCTGAGCGAGGCTTTGGCCGGTATCGGCATCCCCCTGCTGCATCGCGATATCGACGACTTCGGCCAGGCTCCGGCTACCCTGCTCGACATCGCCCGCAAGGTCGGCGCCAGTTCACTGCATTTCAACAATGAGTATCCGCTCGACGAGCAGCAGCGTGACCGGAACGTCATCGAGGCCTTTCGACAAGCCGACCTTGGCGCGACTGGCCATCATGACAGCGTGGCCTTCGCCCCCGGCGAGCTGCTCACCGGCAAGGGTGACTTCTACAGCGTCTTCACGCCCTTTGCACGAGCCTGGCACCGTCAACTGACGGCGCATCGCCTGACGCTGCGCGACCGCCCTTTCCCCCAACCTTCGCCAGCCACCGAGAGCGACACCGTCGCCCCACCACCCCGGCTCGACGATGCCCCTGCAGATGTGGCGCGCTGGCCTGCCGGCGAGACGGCAGCGGCCGACCGCCTGGAACGCTTCCTGCGCTTTCGCGCGCACCGCTATGCACAGCAGCGCGACTTCCCCGACGTGGCCGGCACCAGCGAACTCTCGCCCTACCTAGCGCTCGGCATGATCTCCCATCGCCAGTGCCTACAGGCTGCGCTGAATGGGAACGACGGCAGTCTGGCCGAGGGCGATGCGGGAATCGTCAGTTGGGTCAACGAACTGGTGTGGCGGGAGTTCTATCAGCACGTGGCGGCGGGCTTTTCGAGGGTCTGCCGTCATCGCGCCTTTCAGCAGCACACCGAGGCACTGGCCTGGCGCGACGACGAGAACGGCTTTCGTGCCTGGTGCGAGGGGCGAACCGGCTATCCCATCGTCGACGCCGCCATGCGTCAGTTGGTCCGCACCGGCTGGATGCATAACCGCCTGCGCATGATTGCCGCGATGTTCCTGAGCAAGCACCTGCTGATCGACTGGCGTCGCGGCGAGACATTCTTTCTACGGCATCTCGTGGACGGGGAATTCTGCGCCAATAACGGCGGCTGGCAGTGGGCCGCTTCCACCGGCACCGATGCCGCCCCCTATTTTCGCATCTTCAATCCCACGACCCAGTCCCGACGCTTCGATACGCAAGGCCGCTTCATCGCCGAGCATGTACCCGAGCTGGCCGAGCTGCAGGCGCGGGATCGTCATGCCCCCAGCGACACCCAGCGCGCCGACACCGGCTACCCAGCGCCTATCGTCGATCACAAGGCGGCGCGAATCCGGGCGCTAGACGCCTTCAAGGCGTTACCGCCACCTGTTCGGGAATCTGGCACCTGAGGTAAGGAACGGGATGAACCAGCCAGCCTAAGCCATCGGCTCGGCCCGCAGCATCAGACCCGCCGCATCCGGCTTACGAGCCTGCCACTGCGCCTCGATCACCTCGGCGGGCCCAGGCCGTGCATAGAGGTAGCCTTGCACCAGCCGACACCCGGCCTGCTGCAGGAAATCGAGTTGCCCCTGGGTCTCCACGCCTTCGGCTATTACGTCGAGCCCAAGGCCACGCGCCATCGCCAGTACCGCGCTGACGATGGCGGCATCGGCGGGATCGTCGGGCAGCGAGCGGATGAAGGCCCGGTCGAGCTTGAGCTTGTCCAGCGGCAGGTTCTTCAAATAGCTCAGCGACGAGTAGCCCATGCCGAAATCATCGATGGCGATACGATGCCCCTTGGCGCGCAGCGCCTCCAACCGCGGCACGATATCGCCGGCACGCTCGTCGAGCAGCACCGATTCCGTCAGTTCGAGACCCAACTGCGGCGGTTCGATGCCATGCCTCGCCAGCCCTGCCGAGAGTGCCGTCTCAAGCTCGCCCTGAAACATCTGGATCGCCGAAATATTGATCCACACAGGCAATTGTGGAAGCCCCATCTCGCGCCAGCGCGACATCTGTGCCAAGGCTTCGTCGATTACCCAATTACCCAGCGGACCCATCAGTCCGTGGCGCTCGGCCAGCGGAATGAAGTCGCCAGGCGACACCATGCCATGCTCGGGGTGGCGCCAGCGCAGCAGCGCCTCCATGCCGACCACGGCACCATCCATGATGCGATGCTGGGTCTGGTAATGCAGTTCGAGCTGATCGCCGTTGGCCAAAGCATCGCGCAGACTGTAAACCAGCGCCATGTGCGGGGTGTTCTGCACGTCGAGCGCCGGCCGGAAGCGCTGACTGACGTTGCGTCCGTGACGCTTGGCCGAGTAGAGCGCCGACTCCAGGCGCTGGAACAGCACGCCGGATTCCCGACCATCCTCGGGGGCACGGCAACTGCCGATGGAAAGCCCCAGGCGCAGGGTCTTGCTGCCCAGCTCGAACGGTTCGCCCAGGTGCTGGCGTAGCCCGGCAATCCATTTCTCGTGGTCGTCGAAAGTCGTGGTGCGAATCACCAGGAACTCATCGCCCCCCAACCGGCCCACGACGCCTCCGGCCACGTGGCGGGCCAGGCGCTGGCCGAAGCGGGCAAGCAGACGGTCGCCCTGCTCCACGCCGAGGCTGTCGTTGACCGACTTGAAGCCGTCGATGTCGATGATCGCCATGTCCAGGCTCTCGCCGGCGCGCAGGTGGCGTAGCCGCGAGGTCATCAGGTCGTGCAGGCGACGGCGGTTGGGCAGCCCGGTGAGCGGATCCTCGAAGCCAATACGCCGCAGGTCCTGCTCGCGCGCCTTGTGCACCGAAATATCGGTGAAGGTACCGACGTAATGGCTGATACGGCCACGGCTGTCGGTGACGGCCTTGACCCGCAGCCACTCGGGGAATTCATCGCCCTGCTTGCGCCGGTTCCAGATCTCTCCCTCCCAGCGGCCCTTGCTGTGCAGGGTCTGCCAGAAACGCTTGAAGAAAGCTGAATCGTGACGCGCTGCGGCCAGGTTGGCCGCATTGAGCCCACGCACTTCGTCTTCGGTGAAGCCGGTGATGCGGGTGAAGGCCGGATTGACGGCCAGGATACGGTTCTCGGCATCAGTGATCTGCACGCCCTCTTCGGAGAGCATCAACGCCTGCTGCATCAGATCTGCATGCTGAAGGTCGCGCTTTATCTGGCGCCAGGCAGCAGCCAGCCCCACCGCGACGATGACGACCGCAGCCATTCGCAAGCCTGGGCTGGGCAGCCAGATACAGGCTGGCAGCGCTACCATGGCAGCCCAGGTCAAGGGGCGATTCAATGCGAAGGATGGCCGCATGTGAGGTCCCGACGTGACGGAGATTAAGAGGAAAGTTGCGCCCATGCTGTGCATCGACCCTATATAGAGTATCGACACTTTGCGCCGACACTTTAATCGTTGGCGCCAGTTGCGTCATGCCTGACGTGCAATCATGGGCCTCGGCCAGTAGACTAGGCATGGCCGCCCGGCGGGTTGGCTCTGCGCCATTCTGCCTCCGCACCGCACGCGGAAGGGCCCATTACAACTGCGACTCGGAACGACTCAGTGACCAAGCAACACTCTTTCGAACGCGAAGAACTGCTGGCATGCAGCCGCGGCGAGCTCTTCGGCCCCGGCAACGCTCAGCTGCCGGCACCCAACATGCTGATGCTCGATCGTATCACTCGCATCTATGAAGATGGCGGTGACTTCGGCAAGGGCGAGCTGATTGCCGAGCTGGATATCCATCCCGACCTGTGGTTCTTCGACTGCCACTTCCCCGGCGATCCGGTGATGCCCGGCTGCCTGGGCCTGGACGCCATGTGGCAGCTGGTGGGCTTTTACCTGGGCTGGCTCGGCAACCCCGGACGGGGCCGAGCACTCGGCTGTGGCGAGGTGAAGTTCACCGGCCAGATCCTGCCCGACGCCAAGAAGGTCACCTACAAGATCGACATCAAGCGCATCATCACCCGGCGCCTGATCCTCGGCATCGCCGATGGCACCGTATCGGTCGATGGACGCGATATCTATCAGGCCAACGACCTGCGGGTCGGCCTGTTCACTTCTACCGCGAATTTCTGAAACAGGAGGCTTCCATGCGACGAGTGGTAGTCACCGGCCTGGGCATCGTATCCTGCCTGGGCAACGACCCACAGGCGGTCGTCGAGGCGCTCAGGAATGGGCGCTCGGGTATTCGCTTCAAGGAGGAATATGCCGAGCGCGGCTTTCGCAGCCAGGTCG
This sequence comes from Halomonas sp. A29, assembly GCF_046723295.1. Lineage (NCBI taxonomy): Bacteria > Pseudomonadati > Pseudomonadota > Gammaproteobacteria > Oceanospirillales > Halomonadaceae > Halomonas > Halomonas sp. A29. The sequence continues at coordinate 41,101 of NZ_JAXQPR010000012.1, read as the reverse complement.
CCGGGATCGTTGATATCGATCTCGATGCCCTGATCGACCGCAAGCTGCGTCGCTTCATGGGCGACGCCGCGGCCTATGCTTATGTCAGCATGGCACAGGCCATCGAGGACTCCGGACTGAGCCCCGAGCAGGTCTCGAGTGAACGCACCGGACTGATTGCCGGCTCCGGCGGCGCCTCCAGTGCCAACCAGGTCGAGGCCGCCGACGTGATGCGCGAGAAGGGCCTGCGTCGAGTCGGCCCCTACCGGGTGACTCGTACCATGGGCAGCACCGTCTCCGCCTGCCTGGCTACGCCGTTCAAGATCAAGGGCGTCAACTACTCGATCTCCTCGGCCTGCGCCACCTCGGCCCACTGCATCGGCAGCGCCATGGAGCAGATCCAGATGGGTAAGCAGGACGTCGTCTTCGCCGGCGGCGGCGAGGAGGAGCACTGGACGCTGTCATGCCTGTTCGACGCCATGGGTGCCCTGACGACCCAGTACAATGACACGCCCGACAAGGCTTCGCGCCCCTATGACAAGGCTCGCGACGGCTTCGTCATTGCCGGCGGCGGCGGCATGCTGGTACTCGAGGAGCTCGAGCACGCCAAGGCCCGCGGGGCGAAGATCTATGCCGAGCTGGTCGGCTACGGCGCCACTTCCGACGGTCATGACATGGTCGCCCCCTCCGGCGAGGGCGCGGTGCGCTGCATGCGTCAGGCCCTGGCCACCGTCGAAGGCTCGATCGATTACATCAACACCCACGGTACTTCCACGCCGGTGGGCGACGTCGCCGAACTCAAGGCGATCCGTGAGGTCTTCGGCGACAGTACTCCGCCGATGAGTTCCACCAAGTCGCTGACCGGACACTCGCTGGGTGCTACCGGTGTGCAGGAAACGATCTACTCGCTGCTGATGATGGAGCACGACTTCATCGCCGCCTCGGCCAACGTCGATGAACTCGACGATCAGGCCGCCGGCTTCGATATCGTCACCAGCTTGCGCGACGGTGTCAGCGTCGATCGCGTGCTCTCCAACAGCTTTGGCTTCGGTGGTACCAACGCTTGTCTGGTACTGCAGCGCTACCGCGACTAGCGACGAGCCGGCCCACAACGCAGAAGGCGCCCCGAGGGGCGCCTTCTGCGCTTCGGTATCCACCGTCTCAGCTGTCGCTCGGGTTGGAAGTCATCGCCACTGCCGGCTTGGCCTCGACCGGTCGCGGAATCTCGGAGATCTCGGCCAGGCGCGCTTCGATCCAGGCTTCGACCTCGACCAGCACCTCCTCCGGCGTACGCCCCACGGTATCAATCGGCTCCCCCACAACCACGTTAAGCACACCCGGATTCTTGACCCAGCGGCGCCCCGGCCAGCGCTCACCGGCATTGTGTGCAACCGGCACCACCGGCACTCCGGCGCGACAGGCGATGACGGCACCGCTCTTGTTGTAACGCCGCCGTTGCCCCGGGTCCACGCGGGTGCCCTCGGGAAAGATCAGCACCGACAGCCCCTCCTGGAGGCGCACCACTCCCTGGCTCAGCACCTGCCGCATGGCCCGTGCCGGCTTCGAACGATCAAGGGCAATGGGATGCAGCAGCCGTAACCCCCAGCCGAACACCGGGATACGCAACAGCTCCTGCTTGAGCACCGTACATACCGGTGGTTTGAGGATCTGCAGGAAGATGGTCTCCCACTCGCACTGGTGATTGGCCAAGATCACGCAAGGCCCCTGCGGCAGGTGCTCCCTGCCACTGACGCGGTAGGTCACGCCACAGGTCCAGCGGAACCAGGCGGTAATGAAGTGGTTATAGAGATTGAGCAGGCGATAGCGTGCCGGTAGCGCCAGCAGTGGCGAAACAGGCAGGAACAGCACGCCACAAACGAAGATGGCGAAGAAATAGCCGACATAGAACAGCAGACTGCGCAGCACGTTCATGGAGGAGAACCGCCTTCTTCTTTACACATGGCGGCACGCCGTGCCTGGCACCAGTTGTCGAGCAGACGCCCCACTTCCAGCCGCCAAGGCTTCTGATGCACACCGAAGGCCTCCAGCACGCGCCGACAGTTGAGTACCCGTCGCAGCGGCTGGTCGTGATGGTGTTTGAGCGGCTTGACCTCGCCCAGCACCACTCGCTCGCCCAGCCCCTCCAGCCGCGTCGATAGCTGGGTGCGCACCATGGAGGTGAAGGTATAAGCACTGACCGGTTCCGTACCCGCCAGATGATAGGCCCCCCAGGCATTGGAACCGCAAGAGAGTTGGTGCAGCATACCGACCAACGCCATGGCCACGGCATCTGCCGAGGTAGGGCAGAAGATTACGTCCTGTGCCGCCCGCACCTCATCCCCGGCCACCAGGCTGTCGATCACCCCATTGAGCCAGGCATGCCCGCCCTCCAGCGCGAACAGCGGCCCCAGCCGTACAATCAGGTGACGCGGATGGCTGCCACGGATGCGATCGCCAATGGCGATCAGCCGCCTGAGACTCTCGTCGCGTGGCGCCGGGATCACATGCTCGTCGATGGGTGTCTCGAAGCCATCCTGGTAGAGCTGGTCGGAGACGCACCATACCAGCGGCGTATCGGTCTCGCGACACGCCGCCAGACAGGCATCCACCCCCGCTCCGTGAGCGACTACGGCCGCAGGCTCTATCTCCATCGGTGCCGACAGTGGTGGGATGAGCACCGCCGTCGGCGCTACCTCACGCAACATGGCGGCATCGATCTTCAAGCCAGGCTCGATGACGAGTTCAGCATCACTGCGGCGGTGCACAAGCCTGGCCAGGGCCAGGTTGAGGCAGTGGCCGGCATCCAGTACCAACAGCTTCACGCAGTAGCCTCCGGCAGCCTAGGTCGGGAAGGCTTCAGAACGGGATCTCGTCGTCGAAATCGTCAAAGCTGCCCGGATCGGGCGCACCGTAATTGCTCTGCTTCTGCCCCCCTTGCTGGGGCTGGCCACCTTGCTGGGGCTGGCCGGCCGGCGCCGGGCGCTGCTGGGGCTGACCGCCGCCATAGCCGCCCTGCTGGGGTGCATTGCCGAAACCGCCACCTTGGGGGGGAGCGCCATAGCCGCCCTGCTGAGGCGCGGAAGCTTGCGTCGGGGCACCCTGGGGAGCGCCATAGCCGCCCTGCTGCTGGGGCATGCCTGCCCCGGGCTGGCCACCAAAATCACCGCTGCGAGAATCGAGCATCTGCATGTCGTTGCATACGATCTCGGTAGTGTAGCGATCCTGGCCGTCCTGGCCCTGCCACTTGCGCGTCTGCAGGCGCCCTTCCACGTAGATGCGCGCCCCTTTCTTCAGGTACTGCTGAGCAATTTCGGCCAGCTTGTTGAACAGCACCACACTGTGCCACTCGGTGCGCTCCTGGCGCTGGCCGCTCTGACGGTCGGTCCAGGTGTCGGTGGTAGCGACACGCAGGTTGGCGACGGGACTACCGGAAGGCATGAAGCGAACCTCGGGATCCTGCCCCAGGTTGCCGATGATAATGACCTTGTTGACACCACGAGCCATGCTGGACTCCCTCTAAAATGACATGTGTATTGTAGTGAAACGGCCTGATAGGCCATACCCGACAGGCTGGCTAGCCGCCGCGACGACGGCCCGAACGGATCAGGCGCGCCAGGGCATCCTCGTCGAGGCGTCGCCGATCCACCTTAAGATACGCGACTCGCTCCTCCGGCACGACCAGAACGTCCTCCACTCCGGCTACCTCAGCAAAGCTCGCCATCAGCGTATCGAGCGCGTCCTCATGATGGTCATCATCCAGCGCCACCACCTCACTGGAGAGATGCGGTGGCGCCGGCATGCCCAGCATCAGCAGCCACCAGATGCCGGCAAGCACGGCACTGCCGACGAACACCGCCGGAAGCCCCCACTGCTGAGCCAGAAAACCGCCCAGCACGCCGCCAAGAAAGGCGCCGAGGAACTGGCTGGTGGAATAGACGCCCATGGCGGTGCCTTTGGCACCGGCCGGCGCCAGCTTGCTCAGCATCGACGGCAACATCGCCTCGAGCAAGTTGAAAGCGATGAAGAACAGCAGCAGCCAGGCGAACAGCGCCCAGCCACTACCAAACCCGGCCAGGCCAGCAAGGCTGACGGTAATGGCGGCGATCGCCGCCAGGCTCATGCCCTTCATGCGCTGACGCTTCTCGGCCACGATTACCAGCGGCACCATGCCCACGAAGGCCAGCGCCATGATGCCGAGGTAGGTCAGCCCATGGCGCTCCGCCTCGATGCCCGCTTCGACCAGGCGGAACGGCACGGCAACGAAGATAGCCATCAGCACCAGGTGCAGGGAAAAGATCGACAGATCGAGTCGCCATAGGTCGGCACGGGTGAAAATGGTGGCCAGCTGCTTACGGTCGATACCCACGTCACGATGCCGCAGCCGCCGCGGCGCCGCTGGCACCACCTTCCACAGCACCACCAGCCCCAGCCCGGCAAGCAGCGCCGTGAACCAGAATACCGAGGAGAGACCGAACGCAGCCGCCAGCCAGGGGCCTAGCACCATGGCAACGGCAAATGCCACGCCTATGGATAGCCCGATAGTGGCCATGGCAGCCGTGCGCACCTGTTCACGGGTCTGGTCGGCCAGCAGTGCCATGATCGCCGCTGCAACCGCCCCGCTGCCCTGCAGGCAGCGTCCCAGGATCACCCCGCCCATGGTATCGGCAGACGCTGCCACCACGCTGCCGAGCATGAACAACAGGAATCCCGCAGCGATCACCGGCTTGCGCCCGAAACGATCGGAGAGCAGGCCGAAGGGAATCTGCAGGACCGCCTGGGTGAGCCCGTACACCCCCAGCGCCAGGCCCACCAGCAGCGGCGTGGCACCAGTCAGCTCGTCGGCATACAGCGCCAGCACCGGCAGAACCATGAACAGCCCCAGCATGCGGGTAGCATACAAGCCGGCCAGGCCGGTAATGGCGCGCCGTTCGGAGGCTAGCAACAGTCCAGGGACCTTGCGCATAGGGAGTGAGACGCTTCCATGGGTAGGTGGGCCAAGGCCCTACGATGAACCGACTATTCTAACGATTCCGAGCCCCACAGGAAACGTCCCGACCAGCGCCGCTTTGGCGCGCGGTCGGCCGCAGGCGTATAATCGAGGTTTTGCCGAGCGCCATGAGGTGTGAATGGACAGGATCGTGGTCAGGGGTGCGCGCACCCACAACCTCAAGCAGATCGACGTCGAGCTGCCCCGCGACAGCCTGATCGTCGTCACCGGGCTTTCGGGCTCGGGCAAGTCATCGCTGGCCTTCGACACGCTCTATGCCGAAGGCCAGCGACGCTACGTGGAGTCGCTCTCCACCTACGCCCGGCAATTCCTGTCGATGATGGAGAAGCCCGATGTCGATCACATCGAAGGGCTATCGCCGGCGATTTCCATCGAACAGAAGTCCACCTCGCACAACCCGCGCTCCACCGTCGGCACTATTACCGAGATCTACGACTACCTGCGCCTGCTGTTCGCCCGCGCCGGCACGCCGCGCTGCCCCGAGCATGGCGAGGAGCTGGAGGCAAGCACCATCTCACAGATGGTCGACCAGGTGCTGGCCCTGCCCGAAGGCAGCAAGCTGATGCTGCTGGCACCGGTGGTCAAGGGTCGCAAGGGCGAACACCTGCAGCTGCTTGCCGAGCTGCGCGCCCAAGGCTTCGTGCGCGTCATGGTCAATGGACAGGCGCTGGAGCTCGACGACATCGCTCCGCTGGACAAGAACAAGAAGCACGACATCAGCGTGGTGGTCGATCGCATCAAGGTGCGCGAAGGTCTGGCGCAGCGCCTGGCGGAGTCATTCGAGACCGCCCTCAACCTGGCCGACGGCATCGCCGTGGTTCACTTCATGGACGGTGAGGCCGAGGACATTACCTTCTCGGCGCGCTTCGCCTGCCCGGTGTGCGGCTACGCCATCGCCGAGCTCGAACCGCGCATGTTCTCGTTCAACAACCCCGCCGGCGCCTGCCCTACCTGCGACGGACTCGGCGTGCAGCAGGTCTTCGATCCCGACAAGCTCATCAGCCACCCGGAGCTTTCGCTGGCCGAAGGCGTGATCAAGGGCTGGGACCGGCGCAGCGTCTACTACTTCAGTCAGCTGCAGGCGGTGGCCGACCATTATCGCTTCACCCTCGAGACGCCATGGCAGGAACTGGCCCGCCACGAGAAGGATGTCATCCTCTACGGTAGCGGCGACGATGAGATCGCGTTCAGCTACGTCAACGACCGTGGCCGCCGCGTAACCCGCGAACACCCCTTCGAAGGGGTACTGCCCAACATGCAGCGGCGCTACCGTGAAACCGAGTCGAGCATGGTGCGCGAGGAGCTGGCGCGCTACATTGCCGATCGCCCCTGCCCCAGCTGTGACGGCTCGCGCCTGCGCAAGGAGGCTCGCCATGTCTTCATCGACGAGCACACCCTGCCGCAGATCGTGCAACTGCCGATCGGCGAGGCCTGGGGTTACTTCCAGCAGCTGACCCTACCCGGGCGCAAGGGCGAAATTGCCCAGAAAGTGATCAACGAAATCCACGCCCGCCTCGAGTTCCTGGTCAACGTCGGCCTGGACTACCTCACTCTCGAGCGCAGCGCAGAGACCCTCTCCGGGGGCGAGGCCCAGCGTATTCGCCTGGCGAGCCAGATCGGCGCCGGCCTGGTAGGCGTCATGTACATTCTCGACGAGCCCTCCATCGGTCTGCATCAGCGCGACAACGACCGCCTGCTCAAGACCTTGATCCACCTGCGCGACCTCGGCAATACCGTGATCGTGGTGGAGCACGACGAGGACGCCATCCGTGCCGCTGATCACGTGCTAGACATCGGCCCGGGCGCCGGCGTCCATGGTGGACGTATCGTTGCCCAAGGCACGCCCGAGGACGTCATGGCCAGCCACGACTCGCTGACCGGCCAATACCTTTCCGGCAGGCGGCGCATCGAAGTCCCCAAGTGGCGCATTCCCGGCAATCCCGAGAAGCAGCTACGCCTGACCGGCGCCCACGGCAACAACCTCCACAACGTCAGCCTGACCCTGCCGTTAGGACTGTTCATCTGCGTCACCGGCGTCTCCGGCTCGGGCAAGTCGACGCTGATCAACTCCACGCTGATGCCGATCGCCGCTCGTGAACTCAACCATGCCACCACCTTGACGCCGGCGCCCTTCGATCACATCGAAGGCCTCGATCAGCTCGACAAGGTGATCGATATCGACCAGAGTCCCATCGGTCGCACGCCACGCTCCAACCCGGCCACCTATACTGGCATCTTCACGCCGATCCGCGAGCTCTTCGCCGGCACCCAGGAAGCACGCTCGCGCGGCTACAAGCCCGGACGCTTCAGCTTCAACGTCAAGGGCGGGCGCTGCGAGGCGTGCCAGGGCGAGGGCATGATCAAGGTCGAGATGCATTTCCTGCCCGACATCTACGTGCCCTGCGACGTGTGCAAGGGCAAACGCTACAACCGCGAGACGCTGGAGATCGCCTACAAGGGCAAGAGCATCGACGAGGTGCTGGGAATGACTGTCGAGGAAGCGCTGGAGTTCTTCAGCCCGGTACCGGCCATCGCCCGCCGCCTGCAGACCCTGCTCGACGTGGGACTCTCCTACATCCGCCTGGGCCAGAGCGCCACAACGCTTTCCGGCGGCGAAGCCCAACGCGTCAAACTGGCCCGGGAGCTGGCCAAGCGCGATACCGGCAAGACTCTGTACATCCTCGACGAACCCACCACCGGACTGCACTTCGAGGACATTCGCCAGTTGCTCGTCGTGCTCCATCGACTGCGCGACCACGGCAATACCATCGTGGTGATCGAGCACAACCTGGACGTGATCAAGACCGCCGACTGGATCGTTGATCTCGGCCCCGAGGGCGGTTCCGGCGGTGGCCGCATCATTGCCGAGGGCACCCCCGAGCAGGTGGCCGAGATGGAAGTCTCCCATACCGGACGCTTCCTCAAGCCGCTGCTGGAACGGGCCAAGAGCAAGCAGGCCGAACCAGCGACGTCCAAGTAGGGGTCGCAAGGCGCAAAGAAAACCCGGCTTCGTAAAGAAGCCGGGTTTTTCGTCTTGCTACAGCACTGCCGGGCCGGGCCCGCCGCCGGGGATCACTCCTCGGTGACGACTTCCTCGGCTTCCTCGACGACCGGACGGTCAACGAGTTCGACGAAGGCCATGGGGGCGTTGTCGCCAGTGCGGAAACCGCACTTGAGGATACGGACGTAACCGCCCGGACGCTCGACGTAACGCGGACCCAGCTCGTTGAAGAGCTTGCCGACCGCTTCCTTCGAGCGGGTACGGCTGAAGGCCAGACGACGATTGGCAACGCTGTCCTGCTTGGCCAGGGTGATCAGCGGCTCGATGACGCGACGCAGCTCCTTGGCCTTGGGCAGGGTTGTCTTGATCACTTCGTGCTCGATCAGCGACACGCTCATGTTCTTGAACATGGCCTGGCGATGCGAGCTGGTGCGATTCAGATGACGACCACTCTTACGATGACGCATGGTTGTGATTCCTTACCAAACTGGGACTCGAGTCGACGCTCACGCGGAGGCCTTGTCGTCCTTCAGGCTCGCCGGCGGCCAGTTCTCCAGCCGCATGCCAAGGGAAAGACCACGAGCAGCCAACACGTCCTTGATTTCGTTCAAAGACTTCTTGCCGAGGTTCGGCGTCTTCAGCAGCTCGACTTCGGTGCGCTGAATCAGATCGCCAATGTAGTAGATATTCTCGGCCTTCAAGCAGTTGGCACTGCGGACGGTCAACTCGAGATCGTCTACGGGACGCAGCAGGATGGGATCGACGTGATCCTCTTCCTCCACGACCTCCTGTTCCTTGTCGGCTTCCAGATCGACGAACGCTGCCAGCTGCTCCTGCAGGATGGTCGCGCTGCGACGGATCGCCTCTTCGGGATCCAGGGTGCCGTCGGTTTCCAGGTCGATGATCAGCTTGTCGAGATCGGTACGCTGCTCGACACGTGCGGCATCGACTGCATAGGAGACACGGCGCACGGGGCTGAAGGTGGCATCCAGCTGCAGGCGACCGATGGCACGCGATTCGTCGTCGGCACCAACACGGGCATCCGCCGGCTCGTAGCCACGACCGCGAGCGATCTTGAGCTGCATCTTGAGCTCAGCACCCTCGTTGACGTGGGCGATGACGTGCTCCGGGTTAACGATCTCGACGTCGTGATCGAGGACGATGTCGCCCGCGGTCACCACGGCCGGGCCCTGCTTGTTCAGCGAGAGCACCGCCTCGTCGCGACTGTGCATGCGGATGGCCACGTCCTTGAGGTTCAGAAGAATCTCGATGACGTCTTCCTGAACACCCTCGATCGCGCTGTACTCATGCTCAACACCCGAGATCTCGACTTCCACCACGGCACAGCCGGGCATGGAAGAGAGCAGAATGCGACGCAGCGCATTGCCCAGGGTATGGCCAAAGCCACGCTCGAACGGCTCGAGCACGATCTTCGCGTGATGCGCGCTGATCTCTTCGACCTTGATATCGCGCGGACGGAGAAACTCTGTCACTGAACGCTGCATAACTACACCTTTGAGGCTGCCTAACGGTTACTCGGTACTCGTTGCCGGCCCGTGAGGGCCGGCACGACGCGATCAGCGACGCTTACTTCGAGTACAGCTCGACGATCAGGTTTTCGTTGATGTCGGCCGACAGGTCGCCGCGTTCCGGGATAGCCTTGAAGGTGCCTTCCATCTTCTTCGCGTCCACCTCGATCCAGGCAACTTCGCCACGGTTGGCAGCGATGGAAAGCGCACTCTGGATGCGCGCCTGGTTCTTCGCCTTCTCGCGAACGGAAACCACGTCACCGGGCTTGACCTGGTAGGAAGCCACGTTGACGGTACGGCCATTGACCGCAATCGCCTTGTGGCTCACCAGCTGGCGCGCCTCGGAACGGGTGGAACCGAAGCCCATGCGGTAGACGACATTGTCCAGTCGGGATTCGAGCAGCTGCAGCAGAACTTCACCGGTGGCGCCGGAACGACGGGCGGCCTCCTTGTAGTAGCTGCGGAACTGCTTCTCGAGTACGCCATAGATACGACGTACCTTCTGCTTCTCGCGAAGCTGCAAGCCGTAGTCGGAAAGACGCTGACGGCGCTGGCCGTGCACACCCGGAATCTGCTCGGATTTGCACTTTTTCTCGAAGGGAGTCACACCACTCTTCAGGAAGAGGTCGGTGCCTTCACGACGAGACAGTTTGCACTTCGGTCCAATATAACGAGCCATGAATCTGTCTCCTTAAACGCGGCGTTTCTTCGGCGGACGGCAGCCATTGTGGGGAATGGGCGTCGCGTCAGTGATGCTCTGCACGCGGAAGCCGGCAGCACTCAGTGCGCGCACGGCGGATTCACGGCCAGGACCGGGGCCCTTGACCAGCACGTCGACGTTTTTCACACCATACTCGGCTGCAGCAGTCGCTGCACGTTCGCTTGCCACTTGAGCAGCGAACGGGGTGCTCTTGCGAGAACCACGAAAACCCGAACCACCGGCTGTTGCCCAAGAAAGAGCATTGCCCTGGCGGTCTGTGATCGTCACGATCGTGTTGTTAAAAGAGGCGTGGATATGCGCGACGGCGTCCACTACCTGCTTTTTAACCTTTTTACGGTTGCTACGCGGGTTAGCCATGTTGATGTCTATTCCTGTCTTTACGCCAGAACGTGCGTGTTACTTGCGGATCGGCTTACGCGGGCCCTTACGGGTACGCGCGTTAGTCTTGGTCCGCTGACCACGCAGCGGAAGACTACGACGATGACGCAGACCACGATAGCAACCCAAGTCCATGAGACGCTTGATGTTCAGCGTCACATCACGACGAAGGTCGCCTTCCACGGTGTACTTGCCAACCTCGGCACGCAGGGCATCAACCTCTTCAGAGGAGAGCTCCTGAATCTTGGTGGTCGGCGCGATGCCGGTTGCAGCACAGATTTCCTGTGCACGCGTGCGGCCAATCCCGAAGATATAGGTCAGCGAGATCGCCGCATGCTTGTTGTCCGGGATATTGACGCCTGCAATACGGGCCATCAGCTTTCTCCGAAATTTGAGCGGCTTGCTCGATTAGTCACTACAAAAGGCGCAACAGCATACCCCTTTACCCACCTTCGGGCAAGGGGTATGCCAGCACCGCTTTCTACAAACGCCAGAATCAACCCTGGCGCTGCTTGTGCCGCGGCTCGATGCAAATGACGCGGACCGCGCCATTGCGCCGAATGATCTTGCAGTTGCGGCACATCTTCTTGACGGAAGCTCGAACTTTCATCGTTCCTTCTCCAAAATTGGCACGCGGCGCGCCAAATCAACGGCGGCGCAGCTCAGCGCATGATGCCGCCACTGCCATAGCCTTTCAGGTTGGACTTCTTCATCACCGACTCGTACTGATGCGACATGAGGTGCGACTGCACCTGGGCCATGAAGTCCATGATGACCACGACCACGATCAACAGCGAGGTACCGCCGAAGAAGAACGGCACGTTCCACGCCACGATCAGGAACTGGGGCATCAGGGAAACCGCAGTGATGTACAGGGCACCGAACAGGGTCAAACGGGTCATGACCTTGTCGACATAGCGAGCGGTCTGCTCACCAGGGCGAATACCCGGGAGGAAGGCCCCTGACTTCTTGAGGTTGTCAGCGACATCCTTGGGGTTGAAGACCAGCGCTGTGTAAAAGAAGCAGAAGAATACCACCGCCGCCGCGAAAAGCAAGATGTACAGCGGCTGTCCCGGGCCCAGGGCCTGGGACGCGCGCTGCAGCCACTCCATGCCGTCGCCGGCTCCGACCCACTGGCCGATGGAGGCGGGGAACAGCAGGATGCTGGAAGCGAAGATCGGCGGAATCACGCCCGCCATGTTCACCTTCAGCGGCAAGTAGCTGCTCTGCCCGGCATACATCTTGTTACCGACCTGACGCCGCGGGTAGTTCACCGTGATGCGACGCTGGCCGCGCTCGATGAACACCACGAATGCCACGGTCGCCACGCCCAGTACGGAGAGGGCCAGCAGCGGCAGCACGTTCCACGCGCCTTCGTTGCGAGCCAGCTCGAACGCTTGCCCCACCGCACCCGGCAGGCCAGCGACGATACCGGCGAAGATCAGCAGCGAGATACCGTTGCCGATACCTTTTTCGGTGATCTGCTCACCCAACCACATCAGGAACACCGCACCCGACACGAACGTGACGATGGCGGTGAAATAGAAGCTGAAGTCAGCGGTGTAAGCGATGCCCTGGCTGGCCAGGCCCACCGACATGCCGGTGGCCTGGACGAAGGCCAGCAGCACGGTACCGTAGCGGGTGTACTGGCTGATCTTGCGGCGGCCGGCCTCGCCCTCCTTCTTCAACTGCTCAAGGTGGGGCGAGACCGCGGTCAGCAGCTGCATGATGATCGACGCCGAGATGTAGGGCATGATGCCCAGGGCGAAGATACTCATGCGCTCCAGCGCACCACCCGAGAACATGTTGAACAGTCCCAGGATGGTGCCCTGCTGCTCCCTGAACAAGGCAGCAAGCTGGTCAGGATTGATACCGGGAACGGGAATATGGGCACCGATACGGTACACCACGATGGCGAGGAGCACGAAGCGCAAGCGCGCCCACAGTTCACTCAGACCGCTGCCCATCGCCGGCATGTTTCCTGACTTGGCCATTTAGTCCTCTACCTTGCCACCAGCGGCTTCGATCGCGGCACGGGCACCCTTGGTGACCTTGAGACCGCGAACGGTGACCGCCTTGTTGACGTCGCCGGAAAGAATGATCTTCGCATGCAGCGTGGCATTCTTGAGCACGTTGGCCTGCTTCAGGGTCTCGAGGGTGATTTCGTCACCCGCGACCTTGGCCAGCTCGCTCAGACGCACCTCTTCGGAGACCAGCGACTTCATGGAGGTGAAGCCGAACTTGGGCAGACGCCGCTGCAGCGGCATCTGACCGCCCTCGAAGCCGGGCTTCACGGTGCCGCCGCTACGCGACTTCTGGCCCTTGTGACCACGACCACCGGTCTTGCCCAGACCGGAGCCGATGCCACGACCGACGCGCTTCTCGGCGTGCTTGGAGCCCGGAGCCGGGCTCAGCGTGTTGAGTTTCATGGATTACTCTCCCTCTACCCGCACAAGGTAGTTGACCTTGTGGATCATGCCGCGCACGGCAGGGGTGTCTTCCAGTTCGACCGTATGACCGATACGGCGCAGCCCCAGGCCCTTCATGGTGGCCTTGTGCTTGGGCAGCGTGCCGATGGTGCTACGGATCTGGGTAACCTTGAGTGTGGCTGCCATGGTATTTACCCCGTGATCGCTTCGACAGACAGGCCACGCTTGGCGGCGATGTCTTCCGGCGACTGCATGGAAGCGAGACCCTTGACGGTCGCGCGCACCACGTTTACCGGATTGGTGGAGCCGTAGCACTTGGCCAGGACGTCGTGGACGCCTGCCAGCTCGAGCACGGAGCGCATGGCGCCGCCGGCAATGATCCCGGTACCTTCAGAGGCCGGCTGCATGTACACCTTGGAGGCACCGTGACGGGCCTTGACCGGGTACTGCAGGGTATGACCCTTGAGGCTCACCTTGACCATGTTGCGGCGCGCCTGGTCCATGGCTTTCTGGATCGCGACCGGCACTTCACGCGCCTTGCCGCGGCCGAAGCCGACACGACCATTGCCGTCGCCCACGACGGTCAGGGCGGTGAAACCGAAGATTCGGCCACCCTTGACCACCTTGGCGACGCGGTTGACCTGCACGAGCTTTTCCTGCAGGTCGCCGGTGTTCTGTTCGTTCTTCGCCATCGTAAAACCCTTTAGAATTCCAGGCCGCCTTCACGTGCGGCGTCGGCCAGGGCCTTCACGCGACCGTGGTACTTGTAACCGGCACGATCGAAGGCTACCTGGGTGATGCCAGCCTGCTTGGCGCGTTCGGCAATCAGCGCACCGACCTTGGCGGCGGCGTCCGAGTTGCCAGTCGCACCCTCGCGCAGGTCCTTGTCCAGCGTGGAAGCGCTGGCCAGCACCTTGCCACCATCCGGCGAGATGATCTGCGCATAGATGTGGCGCGGGGTACGGTTGACGCACAGGCGATACACGCCCAGCTCGCGCATCTTGGCGCGAGCGCGGCGGGCACGACGGAGACGAGATTCTTTCTTCGCGTTCATAACCCTGCCTTACTTCTTCTTGGCTTCTTTACGACGCACTTGCTCGTCAGCATACCGCACACCCTTGCCCTTGTAGGGCTCAGGCGGACGGAAGGCACGAACCTCGGCGGCGACCTGGCCCAGCTTCTGCTTGTCCGCGCTCTTCAGCACGATGACGGTGTTCTTCGGCGTTTCCGCAGAGACACCCTCAGGCAGGGAATACTCGACCGGGTGAGAGAAGCCCAGTGACAGATTCAGCGTCTGGCCATTTGCCTGGGCACGATAGCCGACGCCAACGATTTCGAGGGTCTTGGTAAAGCCCTCGGAGACGCCGGTGACCAGGTTCTGGACCAGAGCACGAGTGGTGCCGGCCATGGCCCAGGACTTGGCGCTCTCGCTCGGATTGAAGGTCAGTTGACCCTCTTCCTGAGCGATGGCCACGTCCGGGTGAACGGTCATGGACAGCGTGCCCTGGCTGCCCTTGACGGTCAGCTGGTCGCCGTCGAGCTTGACGTCGACGCCGGCGGGCACTTTAACCGGATATTTGGCTACGCGGGACATTCCAGACTCCTAGAATACGGTGCAGATGACTTCGCCACCGACGCCCGCCTGGCGAGCGGCACGGTCGGTCATCACGCCCTTGGAGGTGGTGACGATCGCCACACCCATGCCGTCCGCCACCTTGGGCAGTGCATCCTTGCCCTTGTACTGGCGCAGAGACGGCTTGGATACCCGCTGCAGGTGTTCGATGACCGGCTTGCCCTCGAAGTACTTGAGGGTCACGGTCAGTTCGGGCTTGGTACCTTCAGCGACCGCGAAGTCGTTGATATAGCCCTCTTCCTTCAATACGCGGGCCACCGCGACCTTGAGCGTGGAGGACGGCATGGTAACCGTCTCCTTGGTGGCCATCTGCGCATTGCGGATACGGGTGAACATATCCGCCAGAGTGTCTTGCATGCTCATTTACATTGCGCTCCTGATGTTTCCGTGGCGGCTTACCAGCTGGACTTCTTCAGCCCAGGGACCTCACCACGCATAGCGGCTTCACGCAGCTTGTTACGGCCAAGGCCGAACTTGTTGTAGTAGCCGTGCGGACGACCGGTGATCCGACAGCGGTTACGCTGGCGAACCGGGCTGGAGTCGCGCGGCAACTGCTGCAGTTTCAGCGTCGCCTCGAAGCGCTCTTCGTCGGTAGTATTCACGTTCTGGATGATCGCCTTGAGCTCGGCACGGCGGGCCGCATACTTCGCGACCAGCTTGGTGCGCTTGAGCTCGCGTTCAATCATGCTCTTCTTTGCCATGATCCCACCCTTATTTCTTGAACGGGAAGTTCAGCGCGCTCAGCAGCGCACGACCTTCCTCGTCGGTGTTGGCAGTAGTGGTGATGGTGACATCCAGACCACGAATCCGGTCGATCTTATCATATTCGATCTCCGGGAAGATGATCTGCTCACGCACACCCATGGAGTAGTTGCCGCGACCGTCGAAGGACTTCGGGTTGAGACCACGGAAGTCACGTACGCGGGGGATCGCGATGTTGACCAGACGATCAAGGAACTCCCACATGCGCTCGGCGCGCAGGGTCACCTTGATGCCGATCGGCCAACCTTCGCGCACCTTGAAGCCCGCGATGGACTTGCGCGCATTGGTCACCAGCGGCTTCTGACCGGAGAGCTTCTCCAGGTCGCCGATGGCATTTTCGATCAGCTTCTTGTCGCTGGTCGCGTCACCGATGCCCATATTGAGGGTCACCTTGGTGATCCGCGGCACCTGCATCACGTTGGCGTAGCTGAACTGCTCTTTGAGCTGAGCCACCACCTCGTTCTGATAACGTTCTTTCAAGTTCGCCATTTTGCTACCCGACTCGCGTTAGGCGTCGATCTGCGTCTGCGTCGACTTGTAGATACGTACCTTGGTACCGTCTTCCTTAACCTGGAAGCCGACGCGATCCGCCTTACCGGTCTCCGAGTTGAAGATCGCCACGTTGGACGCGTGAATCGGAGCCTCGCGCTCGACGATACCGCCCTGATTGCCCGCCATAGGGTTGGGCTTGGTGTGACGTTTGATCATGTTCACACCGGACACGACGAAGCGTTCGTCCTTTAGGACGCGCTTGATGGTGCCACGCTTGCCCTTATCCTTGCCGGCGATGACGATCACTTCATCGTCACGTTTGATCTTTTGCATGTCCGCTTCGCTCCTTACAGCACTTCAGGCGCCAGGGAAATGATCTTCATGAACTTCTCGGTGCGAAGTTCACGAGTCACCGGCCCGAAGATACGGGTACCGATCGGCTGCTCGTTGGTGTTGTTCAACAGAACTGCCGCATTTCCATCGAAGCGGATCAGCGAGCCGTCGGAACGACGGACACCGCTGCGGGTGCGAACCACGACCGCCTTGAGGACCTGGCCTTTCTTGACCTTGCCACGCGGAATGGCTTCCTTCACCGTGACCTTGATGATGTCACCCACGCGAGCGTAGCGACGGTGTGAGCCGCCAAGCACCTTGATGCACTGCACCCGGCGCGCTCCGCTGTTGTCGGCGACATCCAGCATTGTCTGAGTCTGAATCATCGGTTTTCTCCAAACCTAATCTGACTGCTCTCGCCGAGCTCAGCCCTTGGCCTGCTCGATCACCTCGACCAACGTCCAGGCCTTCTTCTTGGACAGCGGACGGCATTCCTGGATGGATACCGTGTCGCCGGCCTTGGCCTGGTTCGTCTCGTCATGGGCGTGCAGCTTGGTGGAGCGCTTGACGTACTTGCCGTAGATCGGATGCCGCTCGCGGCGCTCGATCATGACGACGATGGACTTCTCCATCTTGTCGCTCACCACCTTGCCGGTGAGCGTACGGGCTTTCTTTTCTTCGGCCATCTCAGTCACCTGCCTTCTCGTTGAGCACAGTCTTCACCCGGGCGATGTCCCGACGAACCTGCTTGAGCAGATGAGTCTGGCTGAGCTGGCCGGTGGCCTTCTGCATGCGCAGGTTGAACTGCTCGCGGAGGAGTTCGAAGAGCTGCTCCTGGAGCTGCTCGACTGACTTTTCACGAATTTCCTGGGCTTTCATCACATCACCGTCCGTTTCACAAAGGTGGTGGATATGGGCATCTTCTGGGCGGCGAGAGTGAAGGCCTCACGGGCCAGCTCTTCCGACACACCTTCGATTTCATACAGGACCCGGCCCGGCTGGATCTGTGCGACCCAGTACTCGACAGAACCCTTGCCCTTACCCATACGGACTTCGAGCGGCTTCTTGGAAATCGGCTTGTCCGGGAATACGCGGATCCAGATCTTGCCGCCACGCTTGACGTGACGGGTGATCGCACGACGGCCGGCTTCGATCTGACGGGCCGTGATACGGCCGCGACCGGTTGCCTTGAGGCCGTATTCCCCGAAGCTGATCTTGCTTCCGCGATGCGCCAGGCCACGGTTGCGGCCTTTCATCATCTTGCGGAATTTCATGCGCTTGGGCTGTAACATCGACTCGCTCTCCCCTTACCTGGAACCTTTCTTCTTGGAGGGCGCGGCCTGCGGCTGTTGCTTGGCCTTGGCGCGGACCTCTTCGATGCCCCCGAGGATTTCACCCTTGAAGACCCAAACCTTGACACCGATGATGCCGTAGGTGGTTTTTGCTTCGTAGGTGGCGTAGTCAATGTCCGCACGCAGGGTGTGAAGCGGCACGCGGCCTTCGCGGTACCATTCGGTACGTGCGATTTCGGCACCACCGAGGCGACCTGACAGCATCACCTTGATACCACCCGCACCCAGGCGCATGGCGTTCTGCACGGAACGCTTCATGGCGCGACGGAACATGACGCGACGCTCGAGCTGGCCGGCAATGTTCTGCGCGACGAGCTTGGCATCCAGTTCCGGCTTGCGGACTTCCTCGATGTTGACGTGCACGGGCACGCCCATCATCGCGGTGACGTCGCGACGCAGTTTGTCGACGTCCTCGCCCTTCTTGCCAATCACGATACCCGGACGGGCAGTGTGAATGGTGATACGGGCGTTGTTGGCAGGACGCTCGATGTGAATGCGGCTCACGGACGCGTTCTTCAGACGCTCTTCGAGGAAACGACGCACCTCGAGATCGTTGTTCAGCTTGTCGGCATAAGCACCGCGCTCGGCATACCACACCGAGGAGTGGTCCTTGACGATACCCAGCCGAATACCTGTCGGATGTACTTTCTGACCCATCTGGTCGACTCCTACTTCTCGGCTACCTTGACGGTGATGTGGCAAGTGCGCTTCAGGATGCGATCCGCACGGCCCTTGGCCCGCGGCTTGATGCGCTTGAGCGTCATGCCCTCATCGACGCAGATGGTCGAGACACGCAGCTCGTCGATATCCATGCCGTTGTTTTCTTCCGCATTCGCGATGGCGGACTGCAGCACCTTCTTGACCAGCTTGGCAGCCTTCTTCGGTGAGAAGGTCAGCAGGTCGAGCGCCTCGGCGACCGGTTTACCGCGCACCTGGTCAGCCACCAAACGGGCCTTCTGGGCGGATAAACGAGCGCCACGCAGCTTAGCTGTGACTTCCATCTCTCAATCCTCTCTGGCTTACCGTTTGGCTTTCTTGTCCGCCGCATGCCCGCGATAGGTGCGGGTGGCAGCGAATTCGCCCAGCTTGTGGCCAACCATTTCCTCGGAGACGTGCACCGGGACGTGTTGGCGACCGTTATGGACAGCAATGGTGAGCCCGACCATATTCGGCAGGATCATGGAACGACGCGACCAGGTCTTGATCGGTTTGCGGTCGTTCTTCTCCACTGCAGCCTCAACCTTCTTCAGCAGATGAAGGTCGATAAATGGACCTTTCTTCAGTGAACGTGGCACAGCCGTTACCCCTTAATGTCTGTTACTTGGCCTTGCGGCGACGAACGATCAGCGCGTCAGTGCGCTTGTTCTTACGGGTCTTGTGGCCCTTGGTGGGAACGCCCCACGGGGTCACCGGGTGACGACCACCGCTGGTGCGGCCTTCACCGCCACCGTGCGGGTGATCCACCGGGTTCATGGCCACACCGCGAACGGTCGGACGCACGCCTCTCCAGCGCTTTGCACCGGCCTTGCCAAGTTGACGCAGGCTGTGCTCAGAGTTGCTCACTTCACCCAGGGTCGCACGGCAGTCGGCCAGCACCTTGCGCATCTCGCCGGAGCGCAGACGCAGGGTGGCATAGCTGCCTTCACGGGCGACCAGCTGGGCGCTGGTACCGGCACTGCGAGCGATCTGCGCACCCTTGCCGGGCTTGAGCTCGATGCAGTGAACGGTGGAACCCAGCGGAATGTTACGCAGCGGAAGGGTGTTGCCCTTCTTGATCGCCGCATTCACGCCGGACTCGAGCTTGTCGCCAGCACTCACGCCTTTGGGCGCGATGATGTAGCGACGCTCGCCGTCCAGGTACTTCAGCAGCGCGATATGGGCGCTACGGTTAGGATCGTACTCGAGGCGCTCAACGATGGCGGGAACGCCATCCTTGGTGCGCTTGAAGTCGACGATCCGGTAATGCTGACGGTGACCACCGCCCACGTGGCGAGTGGTGATGCGACCGTTGTTGTTACGTCCACCGCTGCGCGACTGCTTCTCGAGCAACGGCGCGTAGGGCTTGCCCTTGTGCAGGTCTTCGCTGACGACCTTGACGACGTGGCGACGACCGGCGGATGTGGGTTTTGTCTTGACGATTGCCATGATCCGTACTCCTGCCCTTATTCGGCGCCAGTGAAGTCTTCGAGCGTTTCACCAGCAGCCAGGGTCACGTACGCCTTGCGGTAACCCTGACGGCGGCCCAGACCGTGCGCACTGCGCTTGGTCTTGCCCTTCATGTTCAGCACCTGGACGCTATCGACCTTCTTGCCAAACAGCACCTGTACGGCCTGCTTGATTTCCGGCTTGGTCGCGTCGCTGGCCACCTTGAACACATACTGGTTGCGCTCGGCGGCGAAAGCGGCCTTCTCGGTCACGTGCGGACCAAGCAGAACCTTGAATACGCGCTCCTGGTTCATGCCAGCTTCTCCTCGAATTTACGCAGAGCAGAGACGGTGACCAGCACCTTGTCAAAGGCGATCAGGCTCACCGGATCGGCGGCAGCCACATCCACCACATCCACGTTGGGGATGTTACGGGCAGCCAGATAGAGCTTCTCGTCGACTTCCTCGGTGACGATCAGCGCCCTCTCAAGGCCCAGCTCACCCAGCTTGGCGACCAGTTGCTTGGTCTTCGGCGAATCGACGGTGAATTCGTCGATGGCGATCAGACGCTCCTGACGCACCAGCTCGGACAAGATGGAGCGCATCGCAGCGCGGTACATCTTGCGGTTGACCTTCTGCGAGTGGTCCTGCGGACGGGCCGCGAAGGTCACGCCACCACTGCGCCACAGGGGCGAGCGGATGGTGCCGGCGCGAGCGCGACCGGTACCCTTCTGGCGCCACGGCTTCTTGCCGCCACCACGCACGTCGGAACGGTTCTTCTGGGCGCGGGTGCCCTGACGACCACCGGCCAGATAGGCGGTGACGACCTGGTGAACCAGCGCCTCGTTGAATTCTTTGCCAAAGGTGGCGTCGGCGACTTCGACAGTACCCGCGCCTGCAGCAAGATTCAGATTCATCGGTTCTATCCCCTTCAGCCAGCTTTGACGGCGCTGCGAACGATGACGTCGCTGCCGGTAGCACCAGGCACGGCACCCTTGATCAGCAGCAGGTTGCGCTCGGCATCGACCCGCACGACTTCGAGGCTCTGGACGGTGCAGCGGACATTGCCCATCTGACCGGCCATTTTCTTGCCTTTGAAGACGCGTCCCGGGGTCTGACACATACCGATAGAACCCGGCGCACGATGCGACAGGGAGTTGCCGTGGGTGGCATCCTGGGTACGGAAGTTCCAGCGCTTGACGGCGCCCTGGAAACCCTTGCCCTTGGAGGTGCCGGTCACGTCGACCTTCTGACCAGCTTCGAAGAGGGATACGGTGAGTTCGCCGCCCACTTCCGGAGCCTCATCGCCTTCAGCGACGCGAAACTCCATCAGCGAACGACCGGCCTCGATACCTGCCTTGGCGTACTGACCTGCCTGCGCCTTGGTAAGGTGTTTGGCCTTGCGGGAGCCAGTTGTAACCTGAATCGCCGCGTAGCCGTCGGACTCGACGGTCTTGACGCTGGTGACGCGATTCGGCTCAACCTCGATCACGGTTACGGGCACGGAAGCGCCATCTTCGGTAAAGACACGGGTCATACCGGCCTTTCTACCGAGCAAACCGATAGTCATTCTCAGTCTCCTTTAGTGTACGGGGCTATCACCCGCTATGGCTGCCCTTTCCAGAGCATTCCACTAGCACGTTGTATGACGCCATCCCGGCGTGGCGGCTGCTGCTCGACTCACTGGAAGAGCGCTGGGCCGCGGGTGTCTAGTGTGATTAGTCGAGCTTGATCTGAACGTCCACGCCAGCAGCGAGGTCGAGCTTCATCAGGGCGTCGACGGTCTTTTCGGTCGGCTCGACGATATCGAGCACACGCTTGTGAGTGCGAATCTCGTACTGGTCGCGCGCGTCCTTGTTGACGTGCGGCGAGATCAGCACGGTGTAGCGCTCACGGTTCGTCGGCAGCGGGATCGGACCGCGCACCTGGGCGCCAGTCCGCTTGGCGGTATCAACGATCTCCGCGGCGGACTGGTCGATCAGGCGATGGTCGAATGCCTTCAACCGAATGCGAATCTTCTGGTTCTGCATTTGCCCTAAACTCCAATGGATGTCGACGGCACGTGCCGCCTACCCACGCATTCAAAGGATGCGCATTATATGCACGCCGAGGGTGAGAGTCAAACACTCTACCGAGGTGCGCAGAAAGGGGGCTCCTTGCGGAGCCCCCTTCGATCAATCAGAAGTCCGGAGACTTACTGAACGATCTTGGCCACAACGCCGGCGCCGACGGTACGACCACCCTCACGGATGGCGAAGCGCAGGCCTTCATCCATGGCGATCGGAGCGATCAGGGTGATGACCATCTTGACGTTGTCGCCCGGCATGACCATCTCGACGCCTTCCGGCAGTTCACAGGTGCCGGTCACGTCGGTGGTACGGAAGTAGAACTGCGGACGATAGCCCTTGAAGAACGGGGTGTGACGACCACCCTCTTCCTTGGACAGCACGTAGACTTCGGCTTCGAAGACGGTGTGCGGGTTGATGGAACCCGGCTTGGCCAGAACCTGACCACGCTCGACTTCGTCACGCTTGGTGCCACGCAGCAGGGCACCGACGTTCTCACCGGCACGACCTTCGTCGAGCAGCTTACGGAACATCTCGACACCGGTGACGGTAGTCTTGGTGGTGTCCTTGATACCGACGATCTCGACTTCCTCGCCGGCCTTGACGATACCGCGCTCGATACGACCGGTGACCACGGTGCCACGACCGGAGATGGAGAACACGTCTTCGATCGGCATCAGGAACGGCTGATCGATGGCACGCTCCGGCTCCGGGATGTAGTCGTCCAGGGCCTTGATCAGGTTGGCAACGGCAGTGGTGCCCATGCCGTTCTCGTCTTCACCGTTCAGCGCCATCAGGGCAGAGCCGGTGATGATCGGAGTGTCGTCGCCCGGGAAGTCGTACTCATTGAGGAGTTCACGCACTTCCATCTCGACCAGCTCGAGCAGCTCCTCGTCGTCGACCATGTCAGCCTTGTTCAGGAACACGACGATGTACGGAACGCCGACCTGACGCGACAGCAGGATGTGCTCACGAGTCTGCGGCATGGGGCCGTCGGCAGCGGAACAGACCAGGATGGCGCCGTCCATCTGCGCGGCACCGGTGATCATGTTCTTGACGTAGTCGGCGTGCCCCGGGCAGTCGACGTGAGCGTAGTGACGCGCCTCGGACTGATACTCAACGTGAGAGGTGGCGATGGTGATACCACGCTCACGCTCTTCCGGAGCGTTGTCGATGGAGTCGAACTGACGCCATTCACCGCCGAAGACCTCAGCAGAAACGCGAGTCAGGGCCGCAGTCAGAGTGGTCTTGCCGTGGTCGACGTGACCGATGGTGCCGACGTTGACGTGCGGTTTGGAACGTTCGAATTTTTCCTTAGCCACTTCGATAACCTCTTTAACGTTTGCTAGCGGTTAGCCTTTCTGGTTGATGACGGCTTCAACGATGCTGGAGGGCGCCTCTTCGTACTTCGCGAACTCCATGACGTAGCTCGCACGACCCTGGGTCTGAGAACGCAGATCGGTTGCATAACCGAACATCTCACCCAGAGGCACCATCGCGCGGATGATCTTGCCGGAGGAAGAGTCATCCATGCCCTGCACCAGACCGCGGCGACGGTTGAGGTCGCCCATGACGTCACCCATGAAATCCTCGGGGGTCACGACTTCGACCTTCATCACCGGTTCCAGCAGCACGGCCTTGGCCTTGCGCGCCCCTTCCTTGACTGCCATGGAAGAGGCAACCTTGAACGCGTTCTCGTTCGAGTCCACGTCATGGTAGGAGCCATCGTACAGCGTGACCTTCACGTCGATCATCGGGTAGCCCGCGATGACGCCGTTCTGCAGCTGCTCATAGGCCCCTTTCTCGACGGCACCCACGTACTCCTTGGGTACCACACCGCCGACGATCTCGGAAGCGAACTTGAAGTGCATGTCTTCGTCTTCGCCCTTGTCCGCCTCGGTGAGCGGCTCGATGCGCAGCCAGACATGACCGTACTGGCCACGACCGCCGGACTGACGCACGAACTTGCCTTCCTGCTCCACCTTGCCGCGAATGGTTTCGCGGTAGGCGACCTGCGGCTTGCCGATGTTGGCTTCGACCTTGAACTCGCGACGCATGCGGTCGACAATGATGTCGAGGTGCAGCTCGCCCATGCCGGAGATGATGGTCTGACCGGTTTCCTCGTCGGTCTTGACGCGGAACGACGGATCCTCCTGGGCCAGCTTGCCCAGCGCCACACCCATCTTCTCCTGGTCAGCCTTGGACTTCGGCTCCACAGCCACGGAGATAACCGGATCCGGGAACTCCATGCGCTCGAGAACGATCTTGTTCTCCAGGTCACACAGGGTGTCACCTGTGGTCACGTCCTTCAAGCCGATACAGGCGGCGATGTCGCCGGCGTAGACGTGCTTGATCTCCTCGCGAGAGTTGGCGTGCATCTGGACGATACGGCCGATGCGCTCCTTCTTCTGCTTCACGGAGTTGTAGACGCTGTCGCCGGAATTGAGCACACCGGAATAGACGCGAATGAAGGTCAGCGTACCGACGAAGGGATCGGTAGCGATCTTGAACGCCAGCGCTGCGAACGGCGCATTGTCATCCGCCTCGCGGGTGGCAATGGTGGCGTCCTTGTCGTCGAGCTCACCCTCGATGGCCTTGACCTCGAGCGGCGACGGCATGTATTCGACGACGGCATCCAGCACCGCCTGCACGCCCTTGTTCTTGAACGCAGAGCCGCAGGTGACCAGCACGATCTCGTTGTCGATCGTGCGACGACGCAGGCCGGCCTTGATCTCCTCCTTGGAGAGCTCACCTTCCTCGAGATACTTGTCCATCAGCTCTTCGGAGGCTTCGGCAGCGGCTTCGACCATCTGCTCGCGCAGCTCGGCGGCCTTGTCCTGGAGCTCGGCGGGAATGTCGACCAGCTCGTAGCTCATGCCCTGGTCGGCTTCGTTCCAGAGGATGGCCTTCATCTCAATCAGATCGATGACACCCTTGAAGTCTTCCTCAGTGCCCCAGTTGATCTGGATCGGCACGGCATTGGCGCCCAGGCGATCCTTGAGCTGCTCGACGACCATGAAGAAGTCGGCGCCGGTACGGTCCATCTTGTTGACGAACACCATGCGCGGCACTTCGTACTTGTTGGCCTGACGCCATACGGTCTCGGTCTGCGGCTGCACACCGGAGGAACCACAAAGCACCACGACGGCACCGTCGAGCACCCGCAGCGAACGCTCCACCTCGATGGTGAAGTCGACGTGTCCAGGGGTGTCGATGATGTTGATGCGGTGCTCGTCGAACTGCTGGTTCATCCCCTTCCAGAAGGTCGTGACAGCAGCCGAGGTGATGGTAATCCCCCGCTCCTGCTCCTGCTCCATCCAGTCGGTGGTGGCCGCGCCGTCATGCACCTCACCCAGCTTGTGTGACAAGCCGGTGTAGAAGAGCACGCGCTCGGTGGTAGTGGTCTTGCCCGCGTCGACGTGGGCACAGATCCCGATGTTGCGATAGCGGTTGAGAGGTGTCTTGCGTGCCACGGTGGAACTCCCCGTTGGTTGGCGATGCGTTTAGAAGCGCTGCGCTTAGAAACGGTAGTGCGAGAACGCCTTGTTGGCTTCCGCCATACGATGCACGTCTTCACGCTTCTTCACTGCGGAGCCCTTGCCTTCGGCGGCATCGAGCATCTCGCCGGCGAGACGCTGCACCATGGTCTTCTCACCGCGTTTGCGCGCCGCATCCACCAGCCAGCGCATGGCCAGCGCCTGGCGACGCGAGGGACGAACCTCTACCGGCACCTGATAGGTCGCACCGCCGACGCGGCGGGACTTGACCTCGACCATCGGCTGGATGGCTTCCAGCGCGCGATCGAAGATCTCCAGCGGCTCTTCCTTGCTACGCTCGGCAACCGTGTCCAGCGCACCGTAAACGATACGCTCAGCTGTGGACTTCTTGCCGCTGACCATCAGGTGGTTCATGAACTTGGCCAGGCGCTCGCTTCCGAACTTGGGATCCGGCAGGATCTCGCGCTTGGCTACAACTCTTCTTCTAGGCATGACAAGCCCTCTAGCGAAGGGTCTTTCAGGCAAACCCGGAACTCCCGCCTCAGGCGGCGCCCGACCTTACTCTTATCAGACCGAAATTGATTCTGTTGACGCACCGAGACCGATCAGGACTTGGGACGCTTGGTACCGTACTTGGAACGGCCCTGCTTGCGGTTCTGCACGCCGGAAGTGTCGAGGGCGCCGCGCACGGTGTGATAACGCACACCCGGCAAGTCCTTGACACGGCCGCCGCGGATCAGCACGACAGAGTGTTCCTGGAGGTTGTGACCCTCACCACCGATATAGGACGAAACCTCGAACCCGTTGGTCAGGCGCACGCGGCAAACCTTACGCAGGGCCGAGTTCGGCTTCTTCGGGGTGGTGGTGTAGACGCGGGTGCAGACACCGCGCTTCTGCGGACAGGCCTGCAGCGCCGGCACGTCGCTCTTGGCGGCGGGGCGCTTGCGCGGCTTGCGCACGAGCTGATTGATCGTTGCCATGTTGTGTAGCTGACTCCAATGGTTGCCTTACCTTTCAGCGGGCGCGGGCGCACCCACCCCACTGTTAAAGGCTGCGCATTCTAAGGTCTAACGGGGTGAGGCGTCAAGCACACGGGGTTACCCACCTACCTGACGCCCTGCCCGCTTACAGCTCGTCGTCGTCCGAGTCGAGCGCGGTGAGCTGGGCACCCAGCTCCTGCTCGACGTCGAAGGCCGACGGATGGAGCAGACGCTCGGTATCTTCCCGCTTGCGGCGACGCTCCTGATGGTGAGCCAGGCCCGTTCCCGCCGGGATCAGGCGACCGACCACCACGTTCTCCTTCAGGCCACGCAGGTAATCGCGCTTGCCGGTCACCGCCGCTTCGGTCAGCACCCGCGTGGTCTCCTGGAAGGAGGCTGCAGAGATGAACGATTCGGTGGCCAGACTGGCCTTGGTGATACCTAGCAGCACACGCTGGTACTTGGCCGGGAACTTATCAGCCTGCACCAGGCGGCCGTTCTCCTCGAGCACCTTGGCCAGTTCGACCTGATCACCCGGGATGAACTCGGAGTCGCCGGACTCGGTGATCTCCACTTTGCGCAGCATCTGACGCACGATCACTTCGATGTGCTTGTCGTTGATGCCCACGCCCTGCAGACGATAGACCTCCTGGATCTCGGCGGTGATGTACTTGGCCAGCTCCGCCACGCCCAGCAGCCGCAGGATATCGTGCGGGTTGCTCGGGCCGTCGGAGATCACCTCGCCCTTTTCCACCGTCTCGCCTTCGAATACCGCGATCTGACGCCATTTCGGGATCAGCGCCTCGAACGGATCACTGCCATCATCCGGCGTGATCGTCAGGCGGCGCTTGCCCTTGGTCTCCTTGCCGAAGCTGATCGTGCCGCTGATCTCGGCGAGAATGGCCGGCTCTTTCGGCTTGCGCGCTTCGAACAGATCGGCCACCCGAGGCAGACCCCCGGTGATGTCCTTGTTGCCGGACGCCTCCACCGGAATACGCGCGACAATCTCGCCGATGCCGATCTTGGCACCGTTGTCGACCGAGACGATGGCCTTGCCCGGCAGCAGGTACTGCACTGGAGTATTGGAGCCGGTGACGCTGATCGGCTCGCCGCTCTCGTCGGTGAGCAGGATCATCGGGCGGCTGTCACGCCCAGCCTGCGGACGCGCCGCCGACTCGATCACCTCGATGGACGACAGGCCGGTCATCTCGTCCACGCTGCGGTGGATGGTGACACCCTCGACCATGTCGACGTACTGCACCTTGCCTTCGACCTCGGCGATGATCGGGTGGGTGTGCGGGTCCCACTTGGCGACCATCTGGCCGGCCTCTACTGCATCGCCATCCTTGATCGACAGCTCGGCGCCGTAGGGCAGCTTGTAGTATTCACGCTCGCGGCCATGATCGTCGGCCACCGCCAATGCGCTGGAGCGGGATACCACCACCAGTTTGCCATCGGCACGCTCGACGAACTTCATGTTGTGCAGACGCACCTTGCCGCCGTGCTTCACCTGCACGCTGTCCACTGCCGAGGCACGCGATGCTGCACCACCGATGTGGAAGGTCCGCATGGTCAGCTGGGTACCCGGCTCACCGATCGACTGGGCGGCGATGACACCAACCGCCTCGCCGATGTTGACCTGATGCCCGCGCGCAAGGTCGCGCCCGTAACAGGTCGAACAAACGCCATGCGTCGATTCACAAGCAATGGCACTGCGCACCACGATCTCATCGACGCCCATGGTGTCCAGGCGTTCGCACCAGGCTTCGTCGAGCAGGGTGCCCTTTTCGATCAGAATCTCGTCGGTGGCGGGATCGATGACGTCCTGCGCCACCACGCGACCCAGCACCCGCTGTGCCAGGGAAACGATGATGTCGCCGCCCTCGATGACCGGGTGCAGGGTCAGGCCCTGCTCGGTGCCACAGTCGACTTCGGTGATCACCATGTCCTGGGCCACGTCGACCAGGCGACGGGTCAGGTAACCGGAGTTGGCGGTCTTGAGCGCCGTGTCCGCCAGACCCTTCCGTGCACCGTGGGTCGAGATGAAGTACTGCAGTACGTTCAGACCCTCACGGAAGTTGGCCACGATCGGTGTCTCGATGATCGAGCCGTCCGGCTTGGCCATCAGGCCACGCATACCCGCCAGCTGGCGGATCTGGGCAGCGCTACCCCGGGCACCGGAGTCGGCCATGATGAACACGCTGTTGAACGAGTCCTGCTCTACCTCGTTGCCGTTGCGGTCGACCACGGTCTCCTTGGAGATACCCACCATCATCGCCTTGGCCACCTTGTCGTTGGCCTTGGACCAGATGTCGATGACCTTGTTGTACTTCTCGCCGGCGGTGACGAGACCGGAGGAGAACTGATCCTCGATCTCCTTGACCTCGGCCTCGGCCGCCTCGACGATCTCGGTCTTGGCCTCCGGAATGACGAAGTCGTTGACGCCGATGGAGGCGCCGGACCAGGTCGCCATGCGGAAGCCGGTATACATCAGCTGGTCGGCAAAGATGACCGTCGGCTTGAGGCCGGCGCGACGATACACCTCGTTGAGCAGCTTCGAGATCGCCTTCTTCTTCATCGGCTGGTCGACCAGCTCGAAGGGCACGCCGTCGGGCAGGATGCGGAACAGCAGCGCACGACCCACGGTGGTGTCATAGATGGTTCGAGTCGTGTTCAGCTCGCCGGTCTCTTCGTCGGCCAGCACCTCGGTGAGACGTACCTTTACCCGCGCGTGCAGCGACACATTCTGGCTGCCGAAAGCGCGCTCGACCTCGTTCAGACCGGAGAACACCATGCCCTCGCCCTTGGCGTTGACCTTCTCGCGGGTCATGTAGTACAGGCCCAGCACCACGTCCTGTGACGGCACGATGATCGGATCACCGTTGGCTGGCGACAGCACGTTGTTGGTGGCCATCATCAGCGCCCGCGCCTCGAGCTGGGCTTCCAGCGTCAGCGGCACGTGAACGGCCATCTGGTCGCCGTCGAAGTCGGCGTTGTAGGCGGCACACACCAGCGGGTGCAGCTGAATCGCCTTGCCTTCGATCAGCAGCGGTTCGAAGGCCTGGATACCCAGACGGTGCAGGGTCGGCGCGCGGTTGAGCAACACCGGATGCTCGCGGATGACGTCGGCGAGGATGTCCCACACCTCGGGCAGCTCACGCTCGACCATCTTCTTGGCGGCCTTGATCGTGGAGGCGTGACCCAGCGACTGCAGCTTGGAGTAGATGAACGGTTTGAACAGTTCCAGCGCCATTTTCTTGGGCAGACCGCACTGGTGCAGACGCAGGGTCGGACCGACGGTAATGACCGAACGGCCGGAGTAATCGACGCGCTTGCCCAGCAGGTTCTGACGGAAGCGGCCCTGCTTGCCCTTGATCATATCGGCCAGGGACTTCAACGGACGCTTGTTGGAGCCGGTGATGGCGCGGCCGCGACGACCGTTGTCGAGCAGCGCATCGACCGCCTCCTGCAGCATACGCTTCTCGTTGCGCACGATGATGTCCGGCGCATTGAGGTCGAGCAGACGCTTCAGGCGGTTGTTGCGGTTGATCACCCGACGGTACAGATCGTTGAGATCCGAGGTGGCGAAGCGACCGCCGTCCAGCGGCACCAGCGGACGCAGGTCCGGCGGCAGCACCGGCAGCACCTCCATGACCATCCACGCCGGGTCGTTACCGGAGTTGAGGAAGGCCTCGAGCAGCTTGAGCCGCTTGGAGAGCTTCTTGATCTTGGTCTCGGAGTTGGTCTGCGGGATCTCCTCGCGCAGGCGATCGACCTCCTCGGAGAGATCGATGTCCTTGAGCAGCGCCTGGATGGCCTCGGCGCCCATGCGGGCGTCGAAGTCGTCACCGAACTCCTCGAGGGCCTCGAAGTACTGCTCGTCGTTGAGCAGTTGGCCGCGCTCGAGCGTGGTCATGCCCGGATCGATGACCACGAAGCTCTCGAAGTAGAGCACCCGCTCGATGTCACGCAGGGTCATGTCGAGGAACATGCCGATGCGCGACGGCAGCGACTTGAGGAACCAGATGTGCGCGACGGGGCTGGCCAGCTCGATATGGCCCATGCGCTCGCGGCGCACTGCCGCCTTGGTCACCTCGACGCCGCACTTCTCGCAGATGATGCCGCGGTGCTTCATGCGCTTGTACTTGCCGCACAGGCACTCGTAGTCCTTCACCGGACCGAAGATCTTGGCGCAGAACAACCCGTCCCGCTCCGGCTTGAAGGTACGGTAGTTGATGGTCTCGGGCTTCTTGACCTCACCATAGGACCAGGAGCGAATCATGTCCGGGGAGGCGAGCGAGATCTTGATCGCATCGAACTCTTCGGACTGTGATTGCGATTTGAGGACTTTCACCAAATCTTTCATGGAGTCGGCTCCTAGCTCTCTAACTCGATATCGATGCCCAGCGAACGGATTTCCTTCACCAGTACGTTGAAGGATTCCGGCATGCCGGCATGCATGGTGTGGTCGCCGTCGACAATGCTCTTGTACATCTTGGTGCGACCTTCCACGTCGTCGGACTTCACCGTGAGCATCTCCTGGAGGGTGTAGGCAGCACCATAGGCCTCCAGTGCCCACACCTCCATCTCGCCGAAGCGCTGGCCGCCGAACTGCGCCTTGCCGCCCAGCGGCTGCTGGGTAACGAGCGAGTAGGAGCCAGTGGAACGGGCGTGCATCTTGTCGTCCACCAGGTGGTTGAGCTTGAGCATGTACATGTAGCCCACCGTCACCAGGCGGTCGAAGGCGTCACCGGTACGCCCGTCGTACAGCGTCATCTGGCCGGAATCCGGCAGATCAGCCAGGCGCAGCAGGTGCTTGATCTCGCCCTCGGCGGCACCATCGAACACCGGAGAGGCCATCGGCACGCCGCCGCGTAGGTTCTTGGCCAGGGCAATGATCTCTTCGTCGGAGAGCGAGTCGAGATCCTCAACCCGCGTCCCGGTGGTGGAGTTATATACCTGCCCCAGGAACTCACGGATCTCGGCCACTTGCTGATTGCGGGCGTCGCGCAGCATGGCGTCGATCTTCATGCCCAGGCCATGGGCGGCCAGCCCCAGGTGGGTCTCGAGGATCTGCCCCACGTTCATGCGCGACGGCACGCCCAGCGGGTTGAGAACGATGTCTACCGGCATGCCGTTGTCATCGAAGGGCATGTCCTCAACCGGCATGATCGCCGAGATGACACCCTTGTTACCGTGACGACCCGCCATCTTGTCACCCGGCTGGATGCGACGCTTGACCGCCATGTAGACCTTGACGATCTTGAGCACGCCCGGCGCAAGGTCGTCGCCTTGGGTCAGTTTGCGCTTCTTGTCTTCGAAGCGCTCCTCCATCTCCTTGCGGCGGTTCTCCAACTGCTCGTCGGCCTGGGCCAGCAGCTCGTTGAGCGACTCGTCCTGCAGACGCAGCTTGAACCACTGCTGGCGCGGCAGCTCCTCGAGATAGCTGTCGGAGAGCACGTCGCCCTTCTTCAGCTTGGGCCCACCGTTGACCGGCTGGCCGGCAAGCGTGCGCTTGAGACGCTCGAAGGTGGCATCCTCGGCGATGCGGTAGGTCTCCTGCAGGTCCTTGCGCACCTCATCGAGCTGCATCTGCTCGATGGCCAGTGCACGCGAATCCTTCTCCACGCCATCACGGGTGAAGACCTGGACGTCGATGACCGTGCCCTTCATGCCGGTCGGTGCGCGCAGCGAGGTGTCCTTAACGTCGGAGGCCTTCTCACCGAAGATCGCTCGCAGCAGTTTCTCTTCCGGGGTCAACTGGGTCTCGCCCTTGGGCGTGACCTTGCCTACCAGGATGTCGCCCGGGCCAACCTCGGCACCGATGTATACCACGCCGGCCTCATCGAGCTTGGAGAGAGCCGATTCACCCACGTTGGGGATATCCGAGGTGATCTCCTCCGGCCCCAGCTTGGTGTCGCGGGAGACGCAGGTCAGCTCCTGGATGTGGATGGTGGTGAAGCGATCTTCCTGCACCACGCGCTCCGAGAGCAGGATCGAGTCCTCGAAGTTGTAGCCGTTCCAGGGCATGAAGGCGATGCGCATGTTCTGGCCCAGGGCCAGGTCGCCCATGTCGACGGAGGGGCCGTCGGCGAGGATGTCGCCACGCGCCACCACGTCGCCCGGACGCACGATGGGGCGCTGGTTCATGCAGGTGTTCTGGTTGGAGCGCACGTACTTGGTGAGGTTGTAGATATCGACGCCGGCCTCGCCGCCGATGATCTCGTCCTCGTTGATACGCACCACGATGCGCTTGGCGTCGACCGAATCGATCACGCCGCCACGGCGGGCCACGGCGCACACGCCGGAGTCGCGCGCAACGAAACGCTCCATGCCGGTACCCACCAGCGGTTTCTCGGCACGCAGGGTAGGCACTGCCTGGCGCTGCATGTTCGAGCCCATCAGGGCGCGGTTGGCGTCATCGTGCTCGAGGAACGGGATCAGCGCCGCCGCCACGGAGACCACCTGGCGCGGGGAGACGTCCATCAGCGTCACTTGCTCGGGACGCATGAAGGTGGTCTCGCCCTTGTGGCGCACCTGCACCAGGTCGTCGACCAGCTTGTTGGACTCGTCCACGGTCGCCGAGGCCTGGGCGATGATGTAATCGCCCTCTTCAATGGCGGAGAGGTGCACCACCTCGTCGGTGACCTGACGATCCACTACCTTGCGGTACGGCGTCTCCAGGAAGCCATAGCTGTTGGTATGGCTGTAGGTGGCCAGCGAGTTGATCAGACCGATATTCGGACCTTCCGGGGTCTCGATCGGGCACAGGCGACCGTAGTGCGTGGCGTGAACGTCGCGCACTTCGAAGCCGGCACGCTCGCGGGTCAGGCCGCCCGGGCCGAGGGCGGAAACACGGCGCTTGTGAGTGACCTCGGAAAGCGGGTTGTTCTGGTCCATGAACTGCGACAGCTGGCTGGAGCCGAAGAACTCCTTGACCGCCGCGGCAACGGGCTTGGCGTTGATCAGGTCCTGCGGCATCAGGCCTTCGCTCTCAGCCATCGAGAGGCGTTCCTTGACCGCACGCTCGACGCGAACCAGGCCGACGCGGAACTGATTCTCGGCCATCTCGCCGACGCAGCGGATGCGGCGGTTGCCCAGGTGATCGATATCGTCGACTTCACCGAAGCCGTTACGGATGTAGATCAACTCCTTGAGCACGTCGAGGATGTCGCGGTTGTCGAGCACTCCGGAACCGGTATCGCCTTCGCGACGCAGACGACGATTAAACTTCATTCGACCGACGCCGGAGAGGTCGTAGCGATCTTCGGTGAAGAACAGGTTGTGGAACAGCGTCTCGGCGGCTTCCTTGGTGGGTGGCTCGCCGGGGCGCATCATGCGGTAGATCTCGACCAGCGCTTCGAGCTGCGAACCGGTGGTATCCAGGCGCAGGGTCTCGGAGACGAACGGACCACAGTCGAGGTCGTTGGTGTACAGCGTCTCGAGCGTGGTAATGCCGGCCTGGCCAAGCTTCTCGAGCAGCTCGGGCGTGATCACGCTGTTGCAAGGGCAGATCAGCTCGCCGGTGCTGGCGTCGATCTGGTCCTTGGCCAGGGTCTTGCCGAACAGGTAATCCATCGGCACTTCGAGGCGCTCGAGGCCGGCCTTCTCCAGCTGGCGGATATGCTTCTGGGTGATACGCCGACCTTCTTCGACGATCAGGTTGCCATCGGCGTCCTTGATGTCGAAGGTGGCGGTTTCACCGCGCAGGCGCGACGGCACCAGCTCCACAGAGAAACCGCTCTTCTCGATGTGGAAGGTGCTGGTATCGAAGAACTCGTCGAGGATCTCCTCGGCACTCATGCCCAGCGCACGCAGCAGCACCGTGGCCGGCAGCTTACGGCGGCGGTCGATACGTACGAAGACGTTGTCCTTGGGATCGAACTCGAAGTCGAGCCAGGAGCCGCGGTAGGGAATCACACGAGCGGAGTAGAGCAGCTTGCCGGACGAGTGGCTCTTGCCCTTGTCATGGTCGAAGAACACACCCGGAGAGCGGTGCAGCTGGGAAACGATGACGCGCTCGGTACCGTTGACCACGAAGGTACCGTTCTCGGTCATCAGGGGGATTTCCCCCATGTAGACTTCCTGCTCCTTGATGTCCTTGATGGCCTTGTTCGAGGAGTCGCGATCATAGATGATCAAGCGAACCTTGACCCGCAGGGGAGCGGAGTACGTCACGCCACGCAGCTGGCACTCCTTGACGTCGAACGCCGGAGTTCCGAAGCGGTAGCTGACGTACTCTAGCGCGGCGTTGCCGGAGAAGCTCTCGATCGGGAACACGGACTTGAACGCCGCGTGCAACCCGGTCTCGAGGCGCTCCTCGGGCGAGCGGTCCTGCTGGAGGAAGTCGTAATAGGAATCAAGCTGGATCGCCAGCAGGTAGGGCACATCCATCACTTGGGGCAGTTTGCCGAAATCCTTGCGGATGCGTTTTTTCTCAGTGTATGAGTAAGCCATCTGTATTCCCCAGCTTGTTCACCATGGGTGACCGATGCGTGGTCGGCGCCGCCCGACAGGCTTGTCCCCGTCAGGCGCTGACGGCAAGCTCCGAAAAGGTAGCTCGCCGTCGGGATTCTTCTAGCGACGCTGCGTCAGCAAGGCGCTAGTGCAACAGAAAAAGGCCGGCAGCGGGAGGACCCGCCACCAGCCATGGAAGCTTACGCAGCGCGTGAAGCCATGGAAACCAAGGGCTTACTTGAGTTCCACTGACGCGCCGGCTTCCTCCAGCTTCTTCTTGGCCGCTTCGGCCTCTTCCTTCGGCATGGCTTCCTTGATGGTCGCCGGAGCGCCGTCAACGGCAGCTTTGGCTTCCTTCAGGCCCAGTCCGGTGATCTCGCGCACGGCCTTGATCACGTTGACCTTCTTGTCGCCAGCGCTGGTCAGCACCAGGTCGAATTCAGTCTGCTCTTCGGCAGCACCGGCGTCGCCGCCAGCAGCCGGGCCAGCCATGACGGCGGCAGCGGCAGAAACGCCGAACTTCTCTTCCATCGCTTCGATCAGCTCGACGACTTCCATGACGGACATGTCGGCGACGGCGTTGATGATGTCTTCTTTGGTCAGTGCCATTTCGGTATTCCTAACTTTGCGGGAGCCTCGGTGCACCGAGCGCTCTGTTCAGTGTTCGATTCAGGCTGCAGCTCCGAGTTCGCCGATCAGGCGGCCTCTTCCTGCTTCTGGTCGCGCAGGGCGGCCAGGGTACGAACCAGCTTGCCAGCGGAAGCTTCCTTCATGACGGACATCAGCTTAGCGATGGCCTCGTCATAAGTCGGCAGGGTCGCCAGACGGTCGATGTCGCTTGCCGGAATCAGCTCGCCTTCGTAGGCCAGCGCCTTGACTTCGAAGTTCTTCTCATCCTTGGCGAAATCCTTGAACAGACGGGCAGCAGCGCCCGGATGCTCGGTGGAAAACGCAAGCAGAGTAGGACCAACGAAGCTCTCGTTCAGACACTCCCACTGAGTGCCGGAGAGGGCGCGGCGTGCCAGGGTGTTGCGAACAACACGCAACTGGACGCCATTCTCGCGCGCCTGCTTACGCAGACCGGTCATCTTCTCGACCGTGACGCCACGAGAGTCGGCAACTACGACGGAGAGTGCGCCCTTGGCGGCTTCACTGACCTCGGCAACAATCGCCTTCTTGCCTTCGAGTGCTAGTGGCACAGTGATCACTCCTTCGTGCCGGAACCGCATACAGCAGGCTCCGGAGGTTACCATCTCTTCCGCTGACGCCAGGCGTCGGCGGAAGTCCTGGGTGATGGTGCTCACCAGCGTTCTGGCGGCCACACCATCTGCGCAGGCATCCCTCTAGGGGAGATTAAGCCGCCCAATCGAGAAAGGGCGGCACCTGCGGTCTTTGACGGCGCCCCTCCTGCCCTGCTGACAGGGCCTCGGGGACCGCAAAGTTGTTGCTACGCTTCGCTCTGCTTACGCCTTAGGCGAAGGCAGAGTGATCGAGGGTCACGCCCGGGCCCATGGTAGTGGACAGGGTGACCTTCTTGAAGTAGATACCCTTGGACGTGCTCGGCTTGAGACGCTTGAGGTCGGCGACCAGCGCTTCCAGGTTGCCCCGGATCGCGTCGGCATCGAAATCGACCTTGCCCAGAGTGGTATGAATGATGCCGTTCTTGTCGGTACGGAAACGCACCTGACCGGCCTTGGCGTTCTTCACCGCAGTGGCCACGTCAGGCGTCACGGTGCCGACCTTGGGGTTCGGCATCAGGCCGCGCGGACCGAGGATCTGGCCCAGCTGGCCGACGACGCGCATGGCATCCGGCGAAGCGATGACGACGTCGAAGTCGAGCTGGCCCTTCTTGACCTGCTCGGCCAGGTCGTCCATGCCGACGATATCGGCACCGGCTTCCTTGGCAGCCTCGGCGCTGGCGCCCTGGGTGAACACGGCGACACGCACGTCCTTGCCGGTTCCGTTGGGCATCACGGTGGCGCCGCGCACCACCTGGTCGGATTTACGCGGATCGACACCCAGGTTGATGGCGACGTCCAGCGACTCCTTGAATTTGACGGTGGACAGCTCGGCGAGCAGGGCCACGGCCTCTTCCAGGCTGTAGGCCTTGGAGGCGTCGACCTTTTCGCGAATCATCTGTGCACGCTTGGAAAGCTTGGCCATGATCAGAGACCCTCCACGTTCAGGCCCATGCTACGGGCGCTACCGGCAATGGTACGCACCGCGGCGTCGAGGTCGGCAGCCGTCAGATCCGGCTCCTTGGTCTTGGCGATTTCCTCGAGCTGCTCACGGGTCACGGTACCGACCTTCTTCTTGTTCGGCTCACCGGAGCCGGACTTGATGCCAGCCGCCTTCTTCAACAGGACGGCCGCCGGCGGCGTCTTGGTGATGAAGGTGAAGCTGCGGTCGGAATAGACGGTGATTACCACGGGAGTCGGCAGGCCCGGCTCGATTTCCTGCGTGGCCGCGTTGAACGCCTTGCAGAATTCCATGATATTGACACCGTGCTGACCCAGCGCAGGGCCCACGGGGGGACTCGGGTTGGCCTTACCAGCTGCGACCTGCAGCTTGATGTAAGCCTGTACTTTCTTGGCCATGATGTACTCCAGTTGGGTAGTAGCGCCTTGCGGCTCCCCGGGTTAAACGGCCACCTGAGTGGCCGCACAGCAAACCTATGAACGAGAAACGTTACTCTTTCTCGACCTGAGAGAATTCGAGCTCGACGGGCGTCGCACGACCGAAGATCAATACGCTGACCTGCAGGCGGCTCTTGTCGTAATTGACCTCTTCCACCACACCATTGAAATCGGCGAAGGGACCATCGACGACGCGCACCGACTGACCGGGCTCGAACATGGTCTTGGGCCGCGGCTTGTCGCTGCCGTCCTTCACCCGACGCAGGATGGCATCGGCCTCCTTTTGGGTGATCGGCGCCGGCTTCTCCTTGGTCCCGCCAATGAAGCCCATCACGCGGGGCGTCTCGTTGACCAGGTGCCAGGTCGCGTCGTCCATTTCCATCTCGACCAGCACATAGCCGGGATAGAATTTGCGTTCGCTCTTGCGACGCTTGCCGTCACGCACCTCGACGACCTCTTCGGTCGGCACCAGGATTTCGCCGAAACGATCCTCCATGGCATACATCTTCACGCGCTCCTTGAGGGAGCGCATGACATGCTTCTCGAAGCCGGAGTAGGCGTGTACGACGTACCAACGCTTGGACATGAAAACTCCTAACCGATGACGCCGGACATCGCCCAGCTAAGTAGGGTGTCGATCAGCCAAAGCATCAGCCCGACGACCAGCACGGCCACCAACACGATGGCAGTCGTCTGAACTGTTTCGGGTCGGGTCGGCCACACCACGCGCTGAATCTCTTTCTTGGCATTCTTGGCCAGCTCAGCGAGATCCCGCCCCTTGGCGGTAGTCAGCGCCAGGGCCGCGGCGGCTGCACAGAGCACGACGACGCCAAGCACGCGGTAGAGAAGCGCCTGATCGGCGTAGTAGGTATTGCCTACCACCGCCAGCACCACCAACGTGACGACAACCGCCCACTTGAGCCCGTCGTGGCGCGACTCCTGCACCTCGGCGTTGTGTTTCATGAAAACGAGACTCCTCAGGGTGCGGCAATCGAGTATGTTCGCAAAGAAGAATGCCAACCTGGGGAAGGCTGGCAGGCCAGGAGGGAATCGAACCCCCAACCTGCGGTTTTGGAGACCGCTGCTCTGCCAATTGAGCTACTGGCCTGTATCTGGTATGCCCCACCCTTTGCAGGCAGCATGCACAACAGCGGGCGTCATGATAGCGAATGACTCGCAGACTGACAACCCCTTCCGGCAAAGCTTCGCCGCGAAGAAAAAGAAAGGCGAGCCTGGGCTCGCCTTTCTGTACTGGAGCTCATGGACGGATTTGAACCGTCGACCTCACCCTTACCAAGGGTGTGCTCTACCCCTGAGCTACATGAGCGCAACCTTGCGGTACCACCTGCCGCATTCAGCAGGAATACCTGGAGCGGGCAGCGGGAATCGAACCCGCACCATCAGCTTGGAAGGCTGAGGTTCTACCATTGAACTATGCCCGCCTACCCACTCTTTCCAACCCAGACCCAGGGCCTCGATCGGCTTATCTGGTGGAGGGGGAAGGATTCGAACCTTCGAAGCTTTCGCGGCAGATTTACAGTCTGCTCCCTTTGGCCACTCGGGAACCCCTCCAGATGGCGGCCCATTCTACCGCCTACCAAAGCCATGTCAAGCGCTTGTTTTTCAGCCACTTGCTCGACCAAGCCACCATACCGGCGACTCCCCGGCTTTGGAACGCGCTGCATTGTGTCAAAGCAGCATGGAGAATGCAAGGCCTGCCCGGATTTTTTCCAGCCCGGCAGGCGAGGGCACGCGCGGCGCCCCCGACATGCGCCCGGCCCGCTCTGCTGCGGTCAGGGGAAAGCAGGCTTCGAGACCGCCATAGACCATATCGGGCCATACCGCGTGAGGGGAATGCACGCCTCGCGCCACGACTCGCGCATCGCCACCGGTCAGCAGCATCGGCAACGCAACGCCTTCACGGTCGCAGACCTCGGCATAGATGCGATTCACGGCGCTGACGGCCGCAAGGTAGATACCATGGTTGACGGCCTCGACAGTGCGGCGCCCGGGAAGCAGCAGTTCCTCCGCCTCGCTGTCCGGATCGATGGCCACGTTGCGCGTCCCCAGTTGGAGACTCTCCTTCATCAGGCGCAAGCCAGGCAGGATATAGCCCCCCAAGTGACGCCCTCCGGGGAGCACGAAATCAATGGTGATGGCACTACCGCAGTCGACGGCACAGCAGCCGCCGGCCAGCTGATAGCCAGCCAACACACCCATCCAGCGATCCACCCCGAGACGATGAGGCTCCTCGTAGCCGTTGACGACACCAAGCGCCTCCGGCACCGAGCGCGCAACATGCACGCCTCGCACACGACTCTGCAACAACGCCACGGTCTGCTCCAGCACCGCCTGGCGAGCAACGCTCGATATCCGCACCGCCTCTACCACGTCAAGATCGGGAATATCGGAGCCAGGCTTCCACTCCTCTCGGGTCCAGACGGCACCCCGTGAGCGGATCTCGCTGCTGTCGGCATCCTTCAATCGCCACTTTGAGAGCGTATTGCCGATGTCCAGGTCAAGGATCATGTACGTCCACGCACGCTGATCTCCCCTCCCCCCAAGCGTTCGCGCCGATCGCCATGCCGGACCCATAAATTGCCCGACTCGTCCACGGACTCGGCCGTTGCCACGAGACGTTGCTGCCCACGCAGTACTTCGACCTCGCAGCCCTGAAAAGCATGCCGTTCATTCCAACTGTTCTGCCAGGCCACAAAGCCTGCCGTTTCGTAGCCTGCCAGCAGCGGCATCAATTCGTCCAGCAACTCGACAGCCAACCGATTCCGGGAAAGGCCTGGAGCCTGGTCATGAACCGCAGCCACGCGCTGCTCGATCTGCTCGCGGAAGGCCTCAGGGAGATTGAAGTTGATTCCCATGCCGATCACGACTTCGCAGGGGCCCGTGGTATCGCCACTGATCTCGACCAGGATCCCTGCCAGCTTGCCCAGGCGCCCTCCACCCTCAGCGAGCAGTACATCGTTGGGCCACTTCAACCTGGGGCTCAGCCCGTGCCGCTCCAACACCTTGGCCAAGGCCACGCCTACCGCCAGGCTCAGCCCCTCCAGCGCCGCGATACCGGATTCGAATCGCCAGCCAACCGATAGCATAAGGGCTCGCCCCCAGGGGGTCGTCCAGACGCGCCCACGGCGGCCTCGCCCCGCGCTCTGCTGCTCGACCAGGCAGACTTCTCCGTGACCGGCCCCCTGTGCAAAGCGCTGCCGAATGAATTCGTTACTGGAAGGAAGCGTTTCCTCGACGAACAACCTGGTGAGATACTGACGCCCTTGACGTGACAGACCGGCTACGATGAGGCCGCCGTCCAGCAGCTCCAACGGCATGGACAGACGATAACCCTGGCCCTTGACCGCCTCGAGGGGAATATCCATTGCCTCGAGCTTCTTCAGTTGCTTCCATACAGCGGTGCGAGATACACCCAGCCGTTCGCCCAACTGTTCGCCGGAGTGGAACTCCCCGTCACTCAGCAGTCGAATGAGGTCGCCAATGGTCATGCCTATGCCCTAACCGGGAAAAGATTCATTCTAGCGAACTGCCGCTTCCGCGGAAACGCATTGATCAGATAAAGAAAAACCCCGAGCTCTTTCGAACTCGGGGTGTTGGGATAGATGCCTGACGATGATCCGGGCGGCGCTCCGCTACTCTCCATGGGAGACCCCCAAATAGCGAAGCCCCGACCAATGGCCGGG
>NZ_JAXQPR010000011.1:0-119610 GCF_046723295.1 Halomonas sp. A29 | reverse complement strand
TCGCTCTGATCCGCCAAATCCCTCGCCAGCATGCGCTCCTCCGTATGCAACTGGCGATTGTAGCTCTCCACCTGGCCGGCGATGAAGGCGCCGTCGTTGACTTCGCCGCCGCTGAGTTCCGCCGCGACGATGCCCACCAGCTGAGCGATAGTGTTACTCAGTTCCGGCTTGGCGCGACCGTTCTCGACGAGATGATGGACGAGCGCTTCGCTGGCGCCCGCGGCCAGGGCGCCGGTACGGAAGTCGCCGCCAATGGCTTCGGCGACCAATCCACCCGTCAGGGCGTGCAGGGCGATCTTTTGCGCACTGCCATTGTCCCAGCGGTTGTCGAAGGCACGGTCGCCCACGGCATTGAACAGCACACCGCTGACGACGTGGTGCACGGTGTTTTCGAGGCTGTCGCCGAGGTGGCTGCGGTAGCTGCCGCCTTCCACAGCGCTGCGAATGCCTGCATCGATAACGGCCTGAGTGGCGCGCTGCCCAGCGAAGCGGGCGATGTCGCTCCCTTGGCCAAAGCTGAGGTTGAGGTTGTTGGTGGCACCGGTGGTGGGGTTGGTCTGCGTTCCCCAGTAGTGATCGGTCATGCCGCGGGTGGCACCAGCCGTCAAGGCAGCGGTCGCGGCGCTGCGCAGGCTGTCGCTCAAGAAGGTGTCGCCGAGGGCGGTACCCAGGTCGCCGCGGTTGTTGATCAGGCTGACCGCACCGTTGCTGGCCAGCGAGCCGGCACCGGCCCCCACCATGGCTGAGGCGATGGCTCCCTCCACCAGCCCTGCCGCTGCGGGGCCGGCCCAGGCGGCGACGACGATGGCCACCGCCAGCGCTGCACCCGGGCCGAGTCCAGAGTGAGAATAATCCCAGCTGTCGTGGAAGGCCTTG
Source organism: Halomonas sp. A29 (assembly GCF_046723295.1). NCBI lineage: Bacteria > Pseudomonadati > Pseudomonadota > Gammaproteobacteria > Oceanospirillales > Halomonadaceae > Halomonas > Halomonas sp. A29. The sequence goes on along the minus strand of NZ_JAXQPR010000011.1, from coordinate 118,734 downwards.
ACCTGCTGCCAGTCGACGTCACCGCGCTGTTCCATCTCCTGCAGCCAGGCGAGGTCGGGGTTGGCGGCGACCATGGCGTCGATGGTGCGGCTGACGCTGCGCCGGTCGATCTTCTCCACGTCGATGCGGAGGCCGTCGGCGGCCTGGATGATCAGCTCGCCCTGGGCCACCAGTTCGCTCTGGCGCAGCGTTTCGCGGGTGAAGCCTTCGCCGGAGGCGGATTGCCAGGCAAAGCTGCTTTTGCTGCGCTCGTGGGATTCGGTGTGCACGTCGCTGGCGGTTTCGAAGCGGATGGTGCCGCCGCTTTGCAGTTCGATGTCGCCGCCGGCATCCAGCCGCGCCGCCTGGTAAGTCTGGTCTTGCCCGCTGGCGATGAGCAGGTCGCCGCCAGTGATCACTTCGCTGCCGATCGAGCGGGTCTTGCTGACTTCGTCGCGCCGGGTGCGGCTGCCGCTGAGCAGGACATTACCAACTAATGAATGGAAACATCTCCCTGAAACGCTGCTCAATATGAGGATTTCTCTCGAGTGCCTGCAAAGCCAAATCACGTGGAACCGCATCGCTTACAAAATCATTCCATCGCCTGTAGCCAATTCCGTCCAGAGCATCATTTTCGGATTCTGTGTGCTTCCAAGAAGGATTGAACCCCATCACTGACAAGGGTTTGAAGTCAAACTTATTCTCGATATCCAAAATGTCCCAAAAATACGCAGGCACCTGATCTTGATGTCCTACGACATAGTAAATCCACTCCTTAAATTCAGCAAACTCCAAGACACCTGCAACAAGACAAGCCTTAGCGAAGCCAATGTCATCACAATCATTTTTGTCTAGCCGAAGCTTGAGTTTCATTACTGCCCTCCTGACATGGACTCGCCGCCTAAGTGGCCAGTTCTTCTATGAACATCCTCATCAATGAGTTGCATACGTCCCCTGTCTTGATGGTGATGCCAAGTATAACCTGGGATTTTTTCGCTTCCAGACTGAATTGCTTGCAACTGTTGATCATTAAACTGCAGTTTCAGTTGAGAATTACTCTGAATCTGAGTTCGAAGATCTCTTGTCGCCATCCTCATTTGCGCACGATAGCTGGCCGCTTGAAAATCATCACCAGCAAGTCGAGTATCGTAGGCTGAGTAACTGTCAAAAACGGGATACCCTCTCTGATCATAGACTACTCCTGTAACAGGATGCCGCTGTCCTGCCAGTGCAACGTTCTTCCCTCCTGCCGGAGGAACAGTTGTAGAGGTAACGTTACCAGCGCCATTTTCGGATTCCAGCTGGTGTCTAGTCGCTTGTGGGTGATAGGGGTCTGTTTTTCTATTGTATCCCACCGGCATCGCAGCCAGCATCGCCGCCACTTCCGGTGCGAGCCCCGCGCCCTCCATCAAGCTTCGGGAGATGGTCGCCTCACCAAACTGATTCTGCACGCCGATATTCTCATCGAACAAGGCTTGCATGTAGGGCAGGGCTACAGAGGGCAGGTCCCAAAGCGTGTCGTCCCCGTATCGGGCGTATTCGCCGTTCGCCGCGGCGAGCGAGTGTTCCTGACAGGCCACTAGGTCGGTGCTACAGGCTTCGATTGCTGCTTTGTTCTGCTCTTCGCTGATGGCCTGATAGCGGGCCACCACACCGGCCATGCAGTCGCTGTCGCCGTCACAGCTCGGCACGCGCCATGGCCAGTTGGTCATGCCGCAGGTAGTTATACCGCGTCGCCTGCGCGGCGATCTCGGCGCCTTGGTACACGTCGCCATTGACCAGCTCGGCGGCGACGATACCCACCAACTGCGAGGCCGTGGTCAGCATGTGGTTCCGCGTTTGGGGGTCGCTGCCCAGCTTGCTATCCAGGTATTCCACTAGGGCTTCATTGGCGCCGGCGGCTATCGCGCCGGTACGGAAGTCGCCGCCCATGGCTTCGGCGACCAATCCACCGGTCAAGGCGTGCAGGGCGATCTTCTCGGGGCTGCCGTTGGCGAAGCGGTTGTGGCTAAAGTCGCCCACGGCGTTGAACAGCACGCCGGTGACTACATGGGTCACTGCGTTTTCGAGGCTGTCACCGAGATTCCCCCTGAAGCTGCCGCCATTGATGGCGGTTTGCAAGCCGGCATTGGTAATCCCATGTGTGATGCGCTGCCCGGCGAAGCGGAGAATATCACTCCCTTGGCCGAAGCTGAGGTTGAGGTTGCCTGTGCCACCGTTGGGGGTGGCACCGGCCGTCAAGGCGGCGGTGGCGGCGCTGCGCAGGCTGCCGCTGGAGAAGGTGTCGCCGAGCGCGGTACCCAGGTCGCCACGGTTGTTGATCAGGCTGACCGCGCCGGTGCCGGCCAACGAGCCGGCACCGGCGCTGACCATGCTGGCGGCCACGCCAGCTTCAGCCAGCCCCAGCAAACCCGAGGCTGCGGGGCCGGCCCAGGCGGCAGCGACAATGGCCACCGCCAGCGCCGCGCCCGGGCCGAGGCCGAGGCCGAGGCCGAGGCCGGAGTGAGAGTAGTCCCAGCTGTCGTGGAAGGCCTTGACCTGCTGCCAGTCGACGTCGCCGCGCTGTTCCATTTCCTTGAGCCAGGCGAGGTCGGGGTTGGCCGCGACCATGGCGTCGATGGTGCGGGTGACGCTTTGGGGGTCGACCTCCTGCACCNTGAGCCAGGCGAGGTCGGGGTTGGCCGCGACCATGGCGTCGATGGTGCGGGTGACGCTTTGGGGGTCGACCTCCTGCACCTCGATGTGGATGCCTTGGGCGGCCTGGATGATGAGCTCGCCCTGGGCCACGAGTTCGCTCTGGCGCAGCGTTTCGCGGGTGAAGCCTTCGCCTGAGGCGGATTGCCAGGCGAAGCTGCTCTTGCTGCGCTCGTGGGATTCGGTGTGCACGTCGCTGGCGGTTTCGAAGCGGATGGTGCCGCCGCTTTGCAGCGCGATGTCGCCGCCGGAATCCAGCCGCGCCGCCTGGTAGGTCTGGTCTTGCCCGCTGACGATGAGCAGGTCGCCGCCGGTGGCGACTTCGCTGCCGATCGAGCGAGTCTGGCTCACTTCGTCGCGCTGGGTACGGCTGCTGCGGAACAAACCACCGCTGCGGCGCGATTCGTAGAGGGAGTAGTCGTGCTCCTGGGCAGTGAGAAATTCTATGTCGCCACCGGCTAGCAGGGCAGCACGCTCCAATTGCCAAAGCATCAAATACCCGAAGAAGAAGTGCCAACGGAGTGAAATCCCACTACCGGACCGTAGTCTTGATCCGTATTTGAGACGTAGACATGAAAATGGCGGTCGGAAAAACTGCCACACAGTGCCAAACGTAGGGTCTGAGCCATCAAATTCGCGACGCTCTCAAACGAAGCCTCAGCTATCTCATCATCGGTCGAAAACAAGTCATAAACATGTTGATGATTGATCATTTTCTCTACTTTCGAAATTTCCCCAAGCTCCGCTTTCCAACTCTCATACCCTGAAAGGGTAAATCGATTTCGGAGAAACACCCCTCCCTCGTGCTCTACAAAGGCCGGCACCAGTAAACGCCCCACCACGGAGACTACATCTGGGTGAACATAATAATTTACGTAATCAAGCCACGCGTCTTGAGGTGAGGGGGAGACTCCCTCCCCCCACAACGTAACCGCTCCAGGCTGTGACCAATTTGACAGCGGATCTCTGATTTTCATGGAACCTCATCTGGAGTTACAGGTCTTGGTTTCGCTCTTGGGCTTTGAACTCGGACACCCCCATCAGAAGTGTATTTTTCCAACACCATACCTGGGCCCCACTTTGCCCGCGCAGCCTCCAAGACTCAAAGAAAGTTAATTTCCATATTTAGTTATTTTTCCTGACAAATATGGGTTAGTCGCGCCATTTTTTCCGACACCAATTGCAAAGCCACCAACAGCTTGACCTACTTATTCCGACTTAGGCTGTTTTGATAATTCGAGACCGCTTTAACGCTTGAGGCTTTCACCACTTCACAACCCGACCTCGGCAACTCAAAAACAGCAACAGCATCACTATCAACCAAGACAGTAAAAATATCCTCTCCTTGCTCGGGCACCCAGTCTAAAATATATGCCAAATGCATGCTCGGAAATTCACTTTTTATAGAATCAAGCAAACGAGAATTGGCCTCATCATGGAAGAGATACTGATGACCTCTTTCCAGTTCCTCTCGGACCTGTTTCTCCAAATCACTCCCTATAAGCTTCATTGTATTCTCCCAAGCGCATGTATAAAATCAGAGCAACTGTGTCGCCTCCACCACTCGAGCTATGACACACTGAAACCCAACCGTTTACTGGCTCATAAAACTTTAAATAGCCATAAAAAAATCTCATGACCGGACACAAACACCACACACACCATCACAGCCATGACAGCGGAAATAGCTGCTTGATAACGCCCGCCATAGCTTTCAATTTTTTGAATAAAAATAACAAAGCAAGAAACAAATAAAGCAAGTTCGTAAGAAACCCCATGTGGACTCTTGCCAGGATAGGCTACTCCTGCTGCAATTGTTGGCAACGAGAAAAAAAGATGAACCACAATAGACAACAACAACACCTTAATGGCAGTCGCAAACGGACGTGAAATTTTTCCCCTTGAATATTTATCAAACGCCAGCACAACCAAAAAAATTGAAAGAAACAGAAACATAGACTTCAAAAACGCCATCAACACTCCTGCCAGAAAAAAGCTTGGCGCCACTGTCATCCAAGGGCCCTCAATGAAGCATACAATGCCAACCAGAGAAATTTTCAGCCATGCTTGATCCGGTTAAATTTCTCAGGGCGCGACTCTATTCACCGTTTTTCATCGAAACGGTAGCCGATGTAATACACCGGCTACCAAGGCAGATCAGGCTTCGCTAAGCAACTGCTGATTTCGAGGGAATATCTTGTTCTCGAATTCTCGTAGGCAAGAGTCCGCAGCCACCATGAGCTCCTGCTTGAGTCGCTCGGCACCGTTTGCCAATAGCTCAGCATGGCTCGGTGAGTCATAAGTTTTACTCGGCGACCTGCTACAGTGGGCTTCGGCTATTGTTTGCATCGACCTCGTATCGATCACCTTAAGCCTTGCGGAATATGCAACGTCATAGGTTCTCATGGCGGAGGGATAGTAGGAAAATCCCCAGCCCAGGGTTTCAACATCGACCAGCAAGTCGCTAGCCGCATAGTCCCTTGCCAGACCCGCTACGCTCTTTTCTTTGGTCACGAAGCCGCTCTCGTCCATTTGCTCTATGCCAAGCCGCTCAGCAAGCGATGCCGCCAAACCACTGCTTATACGACCCGCAGGGTCCTCGATCTCGTTCTCTTCAACAATGTTGTTCCCTGCTATCACCATTGCTGCATAGCCTACTAGCCCGCCCACCATGGCTTTTCCTGTTGTCATAGCAACAAAGCTCGGCTTCTCACGACTGGATATTGTGATTGAGCTAGGCGACGTCTGCTCTACCTTAGCGGTATCCATGGGTACTGTGTTGGTACTAGCACACCCAACCAGCATGAAACCCAAGAAAAATACTGCGACCCCTTTGTACATCTTACTTCCTTTATAAACATATTTTTCACACCCTAATCAGGGTGCAACAAGGAGTGCCGAGGGCACCCAGCGCTGCCGGCCTCTGGAGGTTACTCTCCATGACGACATGTCCAAATAAGGCATGAGCCGGCCCCCGCACAGCGGAAGGTATGCTGCTAGTGTTAGCGGTTCATATAGACATCCCTGCTTGGCTTACGTTACTCTTCTTTTCGGCCATAGCGACGAAAACTTTAATTATTTAGCCAAGAAATAGGGCCATATGCTAAATTCGAAATCGTGGTGACGGCACCTCATGGCGGCGAATCATTCGCCGTTTTTTTGTATGGTGGGAGTGGAGAAGTTGGATGGCAGGCTGCGCTTGGCTAAGCGTACCTGCGACAGCACCTTGCCTACTGACCCTCCTCTTTCGGATGACGCCTCTTTTCCGGATATTTTTGCCAGTGCCAAACACTAATAGCATCCAAAATTGCCACAAACATAAAAATAATCACGAATCCTGCTGCCCAGACACGATGCCAACGCTGCTGCGCCGGCCCATAGCCTCGTAGCTCTCCCCCAAAAAGAGCATACAGCCACTCCCATATCACCACGCCATTCCAAAAAAACACGAAAGCAAAACAAGCAAACAAAGCGTTAATTAAATTCCGCTTCAAGCAGCCTTTCCATGACATATCGCGCTTAGACACTACGATCACTCCCTATTGTCAGTTTCAGGCAATGAAAGGCTGGGATATTGCTGACAACCGTTTCCGTCATCCCTCCTATCACATCTGCCGAGGGCAAGGTCACACTAAATGTTGCCGGTGTGGCGAAGTACGGCACCGTAACCTGAGAGGGGATATATGGCCCGAGTCCTTTAATAGACTCACCTAGGCGTGTGCCAACCCCACCAGCGGCTGCTCCCGTGCCTATGCTCCGTATCACAGATTTATTTTCGTCATACATCCAGCTGGTCACCGTAGTATGGCTACCTCCAGCGACCCCACCGATGGCGGCATTGCCCCACAGACTACGACCTGCCAACGGACCATAAACCAGCGCCGTGCCGCCAGCCGCAAGCGTTTGGCCGAACCGGTATTCGCCACCCTGTACGTGCTGGCCCGCCGCATCAAAGCCTGCCCCAGTGGCAAATAGACCTACCCCACCGCAAGCAGTCGGCAGCGTGGCAACTGGCAGCACCTTGCCTACTTACTCTCCTCTTTCGGCTGAGGTCTCTTGTCTGGGTATTTATTCCAGTGCCAAACAGCAATTAAGTCCATCAGGAATCCGACTAGATACATACCCAAAAAGCCCATGGCCCAGACACGATGCCAGCGCTGCTGCCCCGGCCCATAACCTCGCAACTCCCCAGCGAACAAGGCGTATACCCATTCACCAATAACCACGCTATTCCAGAAGAAAAGGAAGATCGCAAAAATACCCAAGGTATACTTGACCTGGCGCTTAAAAAAGCCTGACCATGACATATTCCTCACTGCCATTATTGCCGCTCCTCAAGGCAGGTGCATTACCCTTTGCAAGACAGGGCAGATCACCTATAATCAGACTCTTTTTTGTCACACCTCTTAGATGGGTATTTTCTATAATACCGAGTGTTAAAAACATCCAACAATAGCCCCAGCATAAACACGACTACAAAGCCCGAAGCAAAAAAACGATACTTCCGCTGCTCGCCGGACGTATAACCTTGAGACTCCCATCCGAACAATGCACACAACCACTCCCACAAGTCCAAACCATTCCATAAAAAAACAAACCCCGCCAAGCAAACAGCAAACAGCTTGACATTTCTCTTAAGAAAAGCCGCCCATGCCCATACAGACTTACTCATCTACCGCCCTCTTTTTCAGCATCAGAAAAACTTATAATAGCTGGCATATTACCAATCAACATCTGAACACCATTACCCACGGATTCGGCGCTAGGTAGAGGTATGTTAATAGTGGCTGGCGTCTGGAAATACGGTACGCTGACACTGCCTGGTATGTGCTGAAGACGCTGACCTATCACGCCACCGGCGACCGTGCCCACCCCGGCAGTGCCTGCACCCAATAGAGCACTCCTCCCCACCGGCTTACCCTCATCGTAAAGCCGGTTGGTCACTGCGGTATGTGTCCCCCCTGCCGCACCGCCGACAGCGGCATTATTCCACAAGCTTCGACCAGCCAGCGGACCATACACCAGCGCCGTGCCGCCAGCCGCAAGCGTTTGGCCGTACCGGTACTCGCCGCCTTGTAGCGATTGGCCTGCCATGTCAAAGCCCGCCCCGGTGGCAAAATATCCCGCAGCGCGCTGGGTGCCCAATGTATAGAAAGAGCCGGCCCCGAAAGGCAATGCCGCCATGCTGGAAACACCGCGCACGAACGCATCCATATCCTGCTGCTGCTGCAAGGGTGTGCGCGTATCCACACCGTTGAGGTTGTAGGGCAGCCCTGCCGCCATCGCGATACTACCCGGGAAAAGCAGCTGCGGCTCGCGCGCATTCGGTGTCTGTACGGGTGGGATCCAGTACGGAGAATTCTCCCCACCCGTGTGACGGATGATGAAATTGGCCAATTCTCGCGGCGCGTTCGGTACCACCTGGCGCAGCTCCTGCGATCCGTCGGCCAGCGTAACGTTGACCCACTGGCCACCGAAGTCGTAATAACCCAACTCATCGGAGCCTAGCCCTGGCAGCAAGGGAACGATGATATTGTCACCGGGCGCTTCTCCATTCGCGAGGTTGTGCATGCCACGCATCGCCTGCTCGATCTCTTCCAGGGTAAAGCGCCCCTCGCTTAGATCCGCCAGATCCCTCGCCAACTTGCGCTCTTCGGAGTGCAACTGCCTGTTGTAGCTTTCCACCTGGCCGGCGATAAAGGCGCCGTTGTTAACGTCGCCGCCGCTGAGCTCGGCCGCGACGATGCCCACAAGCTGAGCGATGGTGTTGCTGAGCACCGGGTTGGCGCGACCGTTCTCAACGAGGTGATGGACGAGCGCTTCGCTGGCACCCGCAGCCAAGGCACCGGTGCGGAAGTCGCCGCCCATGGCTTCGGCGACCAATCCACCCGTCAGGGCGTGCAGGGCAATCTTTTGCGGACTGCCCTCGTCCCAGCGGTTGTCGAAGGCACGGTCGCCCACGGCATTGAACAGCACACCGCTGACGACGTGGTGCACGGCGTTTTCGAGGCTGTCGCCGAGGTGGCTGCGGTAGCTGCCGCCTTCCACAGCGCTGCGAATGCCTGCATCGATAACGGCCTGGGTGGCGCGCTGCCCGGCGAAGCGGGCGATATCGCTCCCTTGGCCAAAGCTGAGGTTGAGGTTGTTGGTGGCGCCGGTGGTGGGGTTGGTCTGCGTTCCCCAATACTGATCGGTCATGCCGCGGGTGGCACCGGCCGTCAAAGCGGCGGTGGCGGCGCCGCGCAGGCTGTCGCTGGAGAAGGTATCTTCGAAGGTGGCGCCGAGATCGCCACGGCTGTTGATGGCGCTGACGGTGGCGGTGGTGGCCATGCTGGTCATCGCGGCTGTGGCCGCGACGTTGGCCCAGCCGGCGGAGGCGCCGGCCGATGCGGCGGCCCAGGCACTACCGGCGGCGGTCGAGGCTCCTGCCGCCGAGACACCACTGGCCACCAGGCCACTGGCAGCGCCGGCGGTGAAGTAGGTCACTACGACGGCCACTGCCAGCGCCGCCCCCGGCCCGAGGCCGGAGTGGGAGTAGTCCCAGCTGTCGTGGAAGGCCTTGACCTGCTGCCAGTCGACGTCGCCGCGCTGTTCCATTTCCTTGAGCCAGGCGAGGTCGGGGTTGGCCGCGACCATGGCGTCGATGGTGCGGGTGACGCTGTGGCGGTCGATCTGCTCTACGTCGATGTGGATGCCTTGGGCGGCCTGGATGATGAGCTCGCCCTGGGCCACGAGTTCGCTCTGGCGCAGCGTTTCGCGGGTGAAGCCTTCGCCTGAGGCGGATTGCCAGGCGAAGCTGCTCTTGCTGCGCTCGTGGGATTCAGTGTGCACGTCGCTGGCGGTTTCGAAGCGGATGGTGCCGCCGCTTTGCAGGGCGATGTCGCCGCCGGCATCCAGCCGCGCCGCCTGGTAGGTCTGGTCTTGCCCGCTGACGATGAGCAGGTCGCCGCCGGTAGTGACTTCGCTGCCGATCAAGCGAGTCTGGCTCACTTCGTCGCGCTGGGTGCGGCTGCCGCCGAACGTGCCGCGGCGGCGCGACTCGTAGAGGGAGTAGTCATGCTCTTGAGCGGTGAGGAACTCGATGTTGCCACCGGCCAGCAGGGCGGCGCCTTCGCCGGCCTGGAGGCGGCTGGCGGTCAGGCGCAGGTCCTCGCCCGCGGTGAGAGTGAGGTTACCGCCCGCCGAGAAGTCGCTGCCCTGCACGCGGCTCTGGCTGTCGATGGTGTGGGTTCTGCGGGTGCGGCGCTCGTCATGCTGGCTGGAGTGCCCCGCTTCGATCTCGATGTCGCGCCCGGCGATGGCCGCCAGGTCGCCGGCGGCGCTGACGTTGGCGGCGCGGGCGTAGAGGTCCTGGCCGGCCATCAGGGTGAGGTCGTTGCCGAACGCGAGCGTGGTGCCAACCTCCTGCTGCTGGCTGCGCTGGAGGCGACCGCCGCTCATGGCGCTGCCCGTGGCCAGGGTCTCCAGGGCCAGGTCGCGACCGGCGGCAATCAGGCCATTGCCGCCGGCGGTGACGTCGACCGCAGCGAGGCTGAGGTCGCGCCCGGCATTGAGGATCAGGTTTTGACCGGCGGTCAGCGTGGCCTGGTAATCGATGCTGGCACTATTGAGGGTCACTCTGCCGTAGCGGTTGGACTGGGTGTCGAGGGTGCTGGCGATGTTCAGGTCGCGACCGGCGCCCAGCGCCAGGCTGCCGGCCGAGTCGAGGGCGGCCCCGGCAATGGTCAGGTCGCGACCGGCACCGGCTTGCAGCAGGCCATCGGCGTCGGTGACCGTGAGCGCGGTCTGCCGGCCCGCCTGGCTCGTCAGCGCTAAGTCCCGGCCGGCCTGCAGGGTCAGTTCACGCTCGGCGGTCACCCCGCCCCCTTGCAGGGTGAGGTCGCGGCCGGCAAACAGCGTGACGGCCCGGCCGTCGATGTCGCCGCCCCGATGCAGCAGATCGCTGGCGGCCATCAGCGATACTTCGTCGCCGGAGATGCGCCCGTTGAGGTTGGCGATACGGTCCGCCGAGACGGTCACACCCTGGCGGCCAGCCAGCGTACCGGAATTGACCAGCTCATTGGCCACGTTCAGGTTGAGGGAGCTGCCGGCGATCAGGGTGCCGTCGCCACGCAGGTCGCCTTCGCGCACCCGGGCATAGACCTGGGGCACCAGCACCTTCACCGTGCTGCCATCCGCCAGGGTCACCGTCTGTTCCACCAGCCACACGATGTCGCTGGTCAACTGCGCCATTTGCTCGGCGGTAAGGGCCACGCCGGGGCGCAGGCCGTGCTGCTGGGCGAAGGTTGCGGCGTTGTTCATCAATGCGGCGTACTGCGCCTCGTCGTCGGCGTAACCTTCGAGGAAACGCTGCCCGGTGAGTTGGGTGACCTGCTCGCGAATCAGGCGCTGCTCATAGAAACCGTCACCCAGGCGCTTCTGGGTCATGGCCGGGTCGGGGTGCAGGGCCGAGAGCAGGTAGTCGGAGCTGAGCCACTCGCGCTGGTTGGTGAAGCGCGGATCGGTCTCGACCAGCGGCCGGATGCCGGTGGGCCTGAGTTGGAACAGGCTGTTGCTGGGCAGCTGGAGCTGGGGCGTCAGGGTGCGAATGACGTCGCGCGGCAAGTCCGCAGTGGCCCGGCGGTCGACGCTTTGCGCCTCGGTTGATTGCCGATCCGCCCGAGCCTGGCTGCCGACTGCCGAGGTGTCGACCAGGCTCAAGTCACCGGAGCGCGACGTGATGCTGGCAGGCACGCGTGCCGGCACTTCGATCATGCCTCCGCCCACATTGACGTTGCCGACACCGGGCTTGATGGTGCCGGTGCCGGAGGCGGAGCCGTTGATGGTGACGTTATTTTGTGCGGCGTTGATTTGGGTGCCGGTGCCGGCCGGGTTTCGGTTGCCTCCGAATTCGCCCGCTTTTAGGTCGATCGTGGTCGTGCTGGTGCCGCCGCTGTAATCTTCCCACTCCGTCCAATAACGAGTTATATCACCAGTATTATTTTCCTGATGAAACTGCTCCCAATAACTCCACCTAACCTTTCCTGATTCTTGTATCCTTTGCTCTCCAAGCGCTTCGACATTCTTAAGGCTAGCCAAATCAGTCGTCAGCACCCCTCCTGACAACACCTTACTCTTATCATTGACAAGTGAACCACCTGAGATTGCTAGATTACCACCAGAAAGTATTTCTCCCGGCAAAGAGGTTATTACTCTACTCGTATACTCAATGCGTTCCAGTTCGTACTCCCACCAATGCATCACCCCTCGATCGGTAGGTTCATGATAATAAGCGAGAACGCAACTCCTCGAACGATTATGACATGCCGTCGTTTCATAAAAATCGCCTATAGGCCTTTTATCTGACCACCCAGAAGGCTGAAGATAAGTTACCTGCTGCGGCCCGCCCCCCACCAACTCGAGCCTTGTCTCGAAATAATCGTTGGTGTTGTTCAGCACATCCGCCGCGATGGTCATATCGCCCAGCGCCTCGATGGTGGCGCTGTTGTTGTCGATGCGGCGGGCCTGGCCGGTGGCATTGCCGGCGGCGTTGAGCCTTCCCGCGATGGCCAGGTCGCCGGCGCTGAAGATCAGCGCCTCGTCGCGATTGGTCAGGTTGCGCACGCCGAGGTCGAGCCGTTCGCGGGCGGCGATGACCGGGGAGATACCCCCCGCACGCTGGTTGGTCAGGGTATTGGCCTGAATGCCGAGCCAGTCGCCGTAGATGCGCCCGGTGCCGAGGTTGTCGAGGGTGGTCGCCTCGATGCGGGTGGTCACGCCGTCGATCAGCCCGCGGTTGGTGAGCAGGCCGGCAGTGAGCCGGGTGGTGGTGCCGGAGAGTTCGCCGCTGGCGGCGTTGACTATGGTACTGGCGGCAAGATCGAGGGTGGCGCCGGCCTGCAGGGTGCCGCGATTGGTCAGGTTGCCGGTAGTGGCAAGCTGGAGGTCGCCTGCCGCCTTGAGCTCCTCGCCCTGGCCCAGGATGAAGTCACTGGCGAGCTGAAATGCTAGATCGCCCAGCGACAGCAGCCGGCCACTGCCGGGCAGACGCACCAGGTTCAGGGCCAGGCGCTGATTGGCGACCAGGGTGCCGCCCTGGTTGTCGAGGTCATCGGCCCGCACGTCGAGTGTGTGCCGCGAGGAGAGCAGGCCATCGCGGTTGTCGATGCCATTGGCCGATACGAGGTCGAGCCGTTCATCGGCACGCATCGCACCCTGCCGGTTGTGGATCTCGTCGGCGGCGATGCTCACGCGATGGCCTTCGATCCCTTGCTCATCGCCTAGCGTGGTGCCGTTGAGCAGGCGCCTGGCGGCGATGTCGAGCAGGCCAAGGGCACGCACCAGGCCGCCCTGGTTGCGCAACACATCGCCCAGGACGAGGCGTATGTCTCCCAGCGCCAGCATCTCACCGCTGCGGTTGTCGAGTTCGGTGGCCGCCAGGGTCAGCTCGCCCCGGCTGAACAGGGTGCCGTTGCGGTTGGTGACGCCTGTAGCCTCGATCTCCAAGCCTCCGGCACCCACCAAACCGCCACTGTTATCGAGCAGGCCACTGCGCATGACCAGCGTGCCGTTGGCCAGGATGCCGCCGGCATCGGCATTGTCGCGGTTGAGCAGGCTGCGGCCCTGGGTATCTAGGGTAAGGTTGCCGCCGGAACGCAGCGTGCCGCCGGTGTTGTCCAGCACGCCGCTGACGATAGTGAGTACGTCGCGAGCGGCGATCTGGCCCGCGGTATTGTCCAGCCGCCGCCCGGCGGTATTCAGCGTGACGTGCTCGCCGAGCAGGGCGCCGCCCTGGTTGTTCAGCTCTAGGCTATTCGAGCGCAGCCTGCCGCCCGCTTCCATCGAACCATTGCCGTTGTCGATAGTGCCACCGATGGTAAGGGTGAGATCACCCTCCACCGTACCGATCGCGCCTTGGGCATTGCCGAGGCTCGCCGCCTTTAGATCGAGTGACCGCTGGGCCAGCAGTTGGCCCTGGGCGTTGGCGACACTCCCCTCGACCGTCAGGCCAAGCGTACCGCCGGATACCAGCTCACCCTGGCGGTTATCGAGCGATACCGCATTCACGTAGGCATCACCTGCCGCTTGCAAGGTGCCCCCGAGGTTGGCCACGCTACCGGCCTGCAGAGCAAGATCGCCATTCGCGGCGACAAAGCCATTGGTATTCGCCAGGCTTGCGCTGGAGAGACGCAGTTCTCCCTCGCCGAGCTGCATGATGCTGCCACGCAGGTTGACCAGCGCCCCCTCCACTGTGAGCACGACATTTCCCACCGCTTCCATCTGCCCCTGGGTATTGTCGAGTGCCGTCGAGGAGATGCTCAGGCCATCGCGAGCCGCACTGATGAGGCCCTCACGGTTAACGAGCGAGCCCGCCGCGAGATGCGCGGCATCCGCCAGCAGTTGGCCATGGCTGTTGTCGAGTACGCCCTGAACCTCGATATCCAGCACGGCGCCTACAACGATCTCTCCGGCCTGGTTATCCAATTCGCTCAAGATAAACCGGGCATCGCCCGCCGCCTGAAGCGTGCCCCCTTGGTTGGTCAACTCGCCACCGCGCAGCACCAGGTCGGTGTTACTGGCGATCAGGCCCTGGGTGTTGTCCACCGCCTGGGCAACGTCGAGAGTCAGGGAAGCATCCGTGCCAAGATGGATCAGTTCGCCGCCGCGGTGCTGGAGACGATCCGCTTGCAGGGTGATGTGCTGAGCCTGGGTGCGGGCGCCGTCGAGCACGAACTCGCCGCCTTGAAGCGCGAGGTCACCCCGGCTGACGATCAGCCCATCGCTGCCGTGCAGGTTCGCGGCGGCAACCTGGAGTTCGCCCTGGTCGCTCAGTTGGACGATCTCGCCAGCTTCGTTGGTCAGGGTGTCGGCAACGTCGAGGCGCAGGCCATCCGCGGCTTCGATACGCCCTTGGGCGTTGTTCAGCGTGGTGGCAGCGACGTCGAGCGACCCCTGCACCGCACCCATCAGGCCCTGGGCGTTGTTCAACCGACCCGCGCTGAGATGAAGGTCGCCCTCGGCGACCAACTGCCCTTGGCTGTTGTTGAGTTCACCCTGAACGTCGATATCCAGCCTGCCACCTGCGACGAGCTCTCCGGCTTGGTTATCCAATTCACTCAGGGATAGCTGAGTATCGCCAGCCGCCTGAAGCGTACCTTCCCGATTGATCATCTCGCCGGCCTGGAGCACCAGGTCGGCATTACTGGCGATCAGGCCGGCGCTGTTGTCCAGGGTCTGGGCAACATCGAGGGTCAGGGAAGCATCCGCGCCAAGATGGAGCAGCTCGCCGCCGCGGTGCTGGAGCCAATCCGCTTGCAGGGTGATGTGCTGGGCCTGGGTGCGGGCGCCGTCGAGAACGATCTCGCCGCCCTCCACGGTAAGGTCGCCCTGGCTGACGATCAGGCCATCGCTACCGTGCAGGTTCGCGGTGGCAATCTGAAGCTCGCCTTGGTCGCTCAGTTGGACGATCTCGCCGGCCTCATTGGTCAGGGTGTCGGCCACCTCGAGGCGCAGGCCATCCGCGGCTTCGATTCGTCCTCGGGTGTTGTCGAGGGATTCGGCGGCGACATCGAGAGTGCCTTGTACCGCGCCCATCAGGCCCTGGGTATTGTCCAGCCGATTGGCACTGACGCTCAGGTCGTGCTCGGCCACCAGGCGGCCTTGGCTGTTGTCGAGCGTTTCGGACTCGATGTCGAGCGAGCCACCGGCTCTTACGGTACCGGCGGCGTTGTTCAGTGCGTCGGCCCGGATGGCGATACCGGCATTGGCGATCACACGCCCGCCGCTGTTGTCGAGCGTGCCGGTGGTCAGGTTCAGGGTGTCGTTGCCGGCCTGGACGAGTTCCCCGTCGCGGTTGGAGAGGTTCGCGGCGCTGAGTTCGAGCCGTTCGGCCTGCACGCTGGCGTCATCGGTGCGCAGCGTGGCTGCGGCGCTGGCGGTAAGGGTGTCGCTGGCGGTGAGCGTGGCGCCACTGGCATTGATATCGCCACGGCGGGCAGTGATGTCGATATTGCGAGCCTGGGTTTCGCTGCCGGCCAGCGAGACGGTATCGGCTTCGGCCAGGAAACCGCCGCCGGCCAGGTTGCGGCCCTGGGCCGTGATGCTGTCGCCGGCGGTAAGGGTGAGCTGGCCGCTGTCGCCAAGGCTTAGGCTGCCGGCGTCGACACCGGCGGCCAGGGTGGCACCGGCCGCGCTGTGAATGCTGCCTTGCGCTGCCGTAGCACGGAGCTCCAAATCGCCCTGGGCCAGGATGGTGCCTGCGCCGAGGTTATCGATCCGCGCCTGGCTCGCCAGTCGGATGTCGCCTTCGGCGGTGATCGAGCCGCGGTTGACGATGCGCCCCTCCGCGGTGAGTACCACTTCGCCCACGCCGCCGGCATGCGTCGCCGCGATGTTGCCGGCGTTGTTGACCCCGACGCCGGCCTCGGTGGCGACCAACCGGATCTTGCCGGCGTACATGCCGCCCAGGTGGGCCACGTCGATGGCGACTTGCGGCGCGTTGCCCTGGGTGTTGAGGCGTTCGATTACCTGGCCGTCGGCGCCGATGCGGTTGGCACCGGCCACCACGTTCAGGTCGTTGGCCCAGACGCCGCCCTGGACCTCGACGGCACGTGCCAGCACCGCGGTGTAGTCGGTGCCGCTGGCATCCAGCCCGGCGCCGCTGATTCGAACGCGACCATCCTGCACACGATAGCCGGTCAGCTCGCCGTTGCGCAGTTCGGGGGTGCCGGTGGTCAGGGTGGCGCGACTGGCGTTGATGAAGCCGGCACCATTGACGTCGATGCCCGCCGGGTTGGCGATGACCACTTCGGCCCGCGAGCCGGCCACTTCCAGGTAGCCGCGCAACTGGCTGGGGTTCGCGGAGTTGACCTCGTTGAGGATGACCCGGGCTTCCCCACTGGTGAGGTGGGGGTTGCCCTGCACCCAGCCGCCCAGTTGGGTCTGGGTGTTGCTGCGCGAGTTGTTGAGAATCACGCCCTTGGAGGAGACGTCGAACTGGCGGTAGCTGTTGCGCGAGACGCCGGCTGCGCTGGGCGTCTGGATGTTGACCTGGGGCACGCCGTTGGCGGTTTCCAGCACGGTGGGGCGCTGGTTGCCCGGGGCGCTGGGGTCACTGGCGATGCTCGCCTGGACGAGCGGGCTGCCGAGCAGCAGGGCCGCCAGCGTGGCGGCAATGGCCGGTTGGCGAAGCAAGCGACGGCGCTCGACCCTACTGCCTTCCGCCGGTGACTTCCCTGTGGCCACGGCAAGCTCCGAGGCGGCAACGAGCTGGCCCTTGGCCCGGTTGAAAATGAGTCGATAGCATTGCCGATTCATAAGAGCGTCCCTGCGTGGCTTATGTCAGTTATGTCGGTTACTTCAATCAGAACGAGAGGTAGAGGCTGAAGCCGATGTCGCGGTGGTCGGTACGAAAGCCATCTGGCTTCATCACCGGGGTGGCGATGAAGGCGTCATAGCTCAGGTGACCGAATAGCGTGCCGCGCAGGCCCGCCACCGCGCCGGCGAGCTCCGAGCCCAGCAGCCATTCGGTGCTGGGGCCGCCCACCCGGCCGTAATCGAGCCCGGCGTAGAGCGATTGGCCACTGTTGCCCAGCGCCAGCCCCAGGTCGTTACGCACCAGCCAGCCCCGCTCCGCCACCAGGCTGGCTTCGTTGAAGCCGCGCACGGTGTAGCGGCTACCGATGGAGAAGCGATCCAGGGGTGTCAGCGGGGTCAGGTTGTTCTGCATGCGCCAGCGCCCGCGATACTCCAGCGCCTGGCTGCCCACCTGGAACGGCAGCGTAAGCCCGGCATGGGTGGAGATGAGCTGGAAGCGCGAGGTGCCCTCGTCGAATGCCTCTTCGGGCGCTGGCAGGGAACCGAAGGCGCCGGTGCCGCGCTTGTAGGCGGTGCCGAGGTCCAGGGTGGCCCGGCCGATGAACTCGCGGTGGTCGATGCCCGCCTCCCAGCCGCCCACTACCCGGCGTTGGATCTCGATCTCGATATCGTCGATGTAGTTGCGCGAGCGGCGCTGGAAGCCACCCAAGGACACCGTGGTCTTGCGGGTAGCATCGCGATAGACCAGGCGCGACAGGGTCACTCCGGCCTGCTGGCTGGTGCCGCTGTAGACGTACTCCTGGAAGGCGCCGGCGATGGTCTGGTAGTAGTCGTGGTCGCTGTAGTCGAGCGCCAGGCTCCAGTAGCCCCAGGGCACCGAGTAGTGGAGGCTGTGGCTACGACTGCCACGCGGCCCGGAAGCGCCGCCGCCGAGGTCCCGCCCCAGGTGGATATGGAAGAGGTCGTTGATGCTCAGGGGGTTGTCGAGGGAGATGCCGACGCCGCCCATGTACTCCCCGGTGGCCTCGCTACCGCTGTCGTCGGCCGTCCACGAGGGGCGCAGTCGCCAATCCTGCTGGTAGTCGATAACCAGGTCGCTGGCGCCCGGCGCATCCGCCGGTGCGATCTGGATATCGGCCTCGACGGAGGGCAGGCGCTGGAAGTTCTCCAGCGCCTGTTCGATGTCACGCAGATTGAGCACATCGCCTTGCCGCGCGGGCACGGCGTTGCGCAGCGAGGCATGAGAGCGACTGGGATCGGCGACGCGGATGGCGGCGATGCGACCGGGAACCAGGCTCAGCGTCAAGGTGCCAGCGCTGAGGTCCTGGTCTTCCAGCAGGATGCGGCTGGTGATGAAGCCACGCTCGATCAGCGCGTTCTGGGCGCGCTTCATGACCAGGTTGATGCCTTCGGTACCGAGGCAGCGGCCGATGGGAGAATCCTCACCCCGCTCACCGGCGGTAGCGTCCAGTACCCAGACGAAGCGCTGCGCTTCCTCACCTTGCAAGGCAAGCTCGTCGATGACGAAACAGGGCGCTTCCTGCTCGGGCAGCCGATCGAGCTCCTCCACGGGAACCGACAGACGAATATCCGCCTGGGGGAGTTCGCGCTCCTGAATGGCCTGCTCGCGCTCCTGCTGGCGGCGCAGCGCCTCGTCCGGCGTCGCATCCTGTGCCAAAAGTGCCGTCGGCAAGCTCAGCGCCAGCAAGGCTGGCATGAAGATAAGGCGGGGCAGCCTGCGTTCCCTGCCGACGGTCTTGCTGCCGGTTGCCTGCGTAAAGCAGCCGGCGATTCCCTGTCGTACGGCGTCCATTGCACCACTGTCTTTATCGATTGAGTTTTATGTCCTGCATCCGGCACTGCTCGCTGTCCGCTCTAAGGTGGCGAGACTGGCGTGGTACCGGATTGAAGGTGTTATCGGCAGGCATGGCGCAAGCTTTAGCCCCATTTGACTTCAATTCATCCCAGCGAAGCGCCGGCCATTGACCCAAGACAAGGACAGCCAAGGTCGCAGCAGGCATAGTCTCAATAACAAGCAAATGAAATGCTTTTTTAACCATCTTACGGGAGGAAGCGATGTCCACCGTCTCGTATCCCAATACCCAGGCCGACATGGCCGAATCCCCCCTCGATACCCGCGGCCGCGGTCTCGCTGCGGTCGTCTACGTGCTCTACCTGGGCAGCATCATGGCGGTGGTCACCGCCCCTATCGGGGTGCTGATCGCTCATCTGCGTCGCCGCAGCGCCGCCGACTGGGTCGCCAGCCACCTGCAGTTCCAGATCCGCACCTTCTGGCTGGGCGCACTAGGTGGCGCCGCAGCGCTTGGGGCATGGAACCTGCTGGGGCTGGTCGAGGCGCCTGCCTGGGCCTCCTGGGTGCTCGGCTACGGCTTCTTCACCGCCTGCCTGGCCTGGACCATGGGCCGTTGCGGCGTAGGCATCAACCGCCTGATGCACGACCGCGCCATCGACGACCCACGCAGCCTGTTGTTCGGCGGCGCCAAGGTCTCGCTAGAAGATTGATTACCGGAGCACGCCCATGAACACCGCCGCCTCGACACTGCGCCTCACGCCATCACGCTCCGGCGCTGTTACCGGCCTGGCCTGGGGCTTCATCGCCTTCTCCGCGCTGGTCTTGGCGCTGGTCACGCTGCCGCTGCTGCCCGGCGAGGCACTGGTCGCCTCGCTCGGCGTGGAAGCCGGCAGCGGCGGGCTCACCGGCGGCGTGGCCTGGCTGATCGAGCGCAGCCGCACCGTGGCCGGCCTGCTGATGGTAGGCGCCGCCATTACCCTGGCGCTCTCCGTAGCGCTGTTGCAGCGTCGTCGCTGGGCCAGGCCTGCCTTCATCGGCCTGGTAGGTGCCGGCTTTGTCGGCGTGCTGGGCGGTGCCGCGCTGACCCCATTGACCTTCGGCTTCATGGCCGACGCGGCGGGCAATATGACCGGCTCCGAGGATCCGGTAGCGGGGCTGATCGGCGCGCTGGCGCTGTTGATCCTGATCGCCACGGTTCTGGTGGTGCTGTTCGCCTGGGCCGGCTGGAAGCTGACCACCCCGGCAGTTCGTGCCGAGTTCGAACGCACGCCCATTGCCGCGGAGGGCTGAGTGGCGGATCGCCAGGAGTTGACCCACCCACGGCCACTGCCCAATCCGGGCTGGGGGCCGCTCTCGGCGCTACCCGGCAACCCGCTGATGTGGGTGCTGATCCTCAGTGAGATGGTGGTGTTCGCTGCGTTCTTCGGGCTGTTCGCCTGGCTGCGTGCCGGTGAGCGCGAGATCTTCGATGCCTCCCAGCAGCTGCTCGACCCGGTAGCCGGCGGCATCAATACCATGGTGCTGCTGACCAGCGGGCTGTTCGCCGCTTTGGCGGTGCAGGCGATTAGCCGTGGAGCCAAGCGCCGTTGCCGCCAGTGGCTGGGGGCGGCCTTTGCCCTGGGCGTGGTGTTCTGCGTGGTCAAGGTGATGGAGTACGCCGACAAGCTTGGCCAGGGTTTCATGCCCGAGACCAACACCTTCTTCACCTTCTACTACCTGCTGACCGGGTTCCACTTCGCCCACGTGCTGTTCGGCCTGGGGCTGATCGCCCTGGTGGCCTGGCGCATCTCCCACGACAACGTGGAGACCGCTGCCGCCTTCTGGCACATGGTCGATCTGATCTGGATCCTGCTCTATCCCATCATCTACCTGCTGAGGTGAGCCCATGAGCGACATGACGCATGCCACTCGCCGGCTGTTGATCACCTGGGCGGTGCTGATGGGGCTGACGCTGGTCGCCATGCTCTCCGCCCGGCTCGGCGGCGATGCCCGTCTGGCCGCCCTGCCGCTGTGGTCGGCCGGCCTGCTGCTGGCCACCACCTTCTTCAAGGTCCACCGGGTACTGATGGTCTACCTGGGTCTGGCCGACGCCTCGCCCGCCTGGCGCGGCGCCTTCGTCGGGCTGGTGCTGGCTACCCTGGCGCTGGTGGCATCCGGCTATCTTGTCGCCCAGTTAGCCTAGCCTTCGTCCTCGAGAGGAGTGAACGAAACGGCGCCGCTATCGGGGATAGCGGCGCCGTTTGCCGTGGTAGTGACGTCGGGGTCAGCAGGTGGGAGGTGGTGGCCCTACCCCAGCCCACTCGGCCAGCCGCCGAGCCAGGCGGATCAGGCCGTAGACGGCGAACGGCGCGACAAACATCATCAGGATGCCCCAGTCCTGGGTGTTGATCACCCAGGCCAGCGGGGTGATCACGGCGAAGGCGGCCAGCAGGCCGAGGCACAGCGCAATGGCGGGACGGTTCAAGGTCATTTTTTACCACCTCCCCTAGTTGCCAATGATTTGACGGTAGATGCCCGGCAGCGCAAGCGAGAGATGCTCCGGCCGGTTGACGATGGCGTAGCTGCCGCGACCGAACAGGTGCGATACGTACTGGTGCGCCTCGCTGTCGATGGTCACGCCGAAGACCCGCACCTCGTGCTGGCGTGCTTCGAGCACCGCCCGGCGGGTGTCCTCGATGCCGTAGCGGCCCTCGTAGTAGTCGGTGTCGTTGGGCTTGCCGTCGGTGAGCAGCAGCAGTAGCCGATGCCGGTTGGGGCGTTCGGAGAGCTGCTTGGTGACGTGGCGGATCGCCGGGCCCATGCGGGTGTAGTGGCCGGGCTTGAGCGCCGAGACACGCCTGGATACCCGTTCGCTCATGGGCTCGTCGAAGGTCTTCAAGGTGTTGACCCACACTTTCTGGCGCCGGTGCGAGGTGAAGCAGTGAATGCTGTAATCGTCGCCGCAGCCTGCCAGGCCATGGCCCAGCACCAGCAGTGCTTCCTTGGCCACGTCGAGCACGCGCCGGTCCTCGAGCCAGGCATCGGTGGAGAGCGAGACGTCGACCAGGATGGAAACGGCCAGGTCGCGGGCCTGCTGGCGGGTGGCCTGATAAAGCCGATCGCTGGACTCGCCGGTGGCGGCCAGGTCGCAGCGCGAGCGGATCACCGCATCCATGTCGAGTTCGCTGCCGTCGTACTGTCCGCGCAGGGTCTCACGACGCGGCCGCAGCGCCTCGAACTCGCGGCGCACCCGGCGGATACGCCGCTGGGTAGCGGCGTCGGGCTGCCACTGCTCGCCCTCCTCGCTCGCTAGCTCGGTGTGCACCAGGCAGTGGTCGGGCAGGTAGATCTGCTTGCGGTAGTTCCACTCCGGATAGGTATGCTTGCCGCGCAGTCGCTCGCCCAGCGCCTCGTCCGGCGGCAGGTCGAGGTCGACCTTGATGCGCGTCGCCGCCCGCTGCTTGTGCGGGCTGAGGATGATCTCCTCCATCTGCTCGGCGGCGCGCTTGGCTTCCTCGTCCTCGTTGTCCTCCACCAGGCGGTTGAGGTTCACCATCTCGGTCCAGGAGAGCATCTTCTCGAAGCGGTTGGCGACGAGTGGATCGTCGCGCTCGGTCTGATCCTGCTGCTTGCGTTCGGCCTTGCGCTTGCCGTCGCTGACGGTCTGAGCGCTGTTGGTCTCGCCTTCTTCCGGCTCCTCCTGGCTCTCGTCGCGGCCCGCCCCGGTACCCAGAGTGACTACCTGACCCCACAGCGGAACCGGCAGCGGCGGGCGGTAGCCTCTCGGCGCATGGATCCCTTCCAGCGAGAGTGACGGGTCAAGCACCGCGCGATGCATCGCCGCGGCCCAGCCTTCCAGCGCCTGCTCTTCGCCGAGCAGCACGCGCAGGGTCTGCTCCAGCGCCAGCTCCATCGGCGGCAGACGGTTACGGGCCGGACGCACCACCAGCAGCGCCAGGCTCAGTCGGCGATAGCGTTCGGCAAGCCCGGGGAAGCGCTCGAGCGCCGCGTCACGGGCACGCACCGCCTCGCGCAGGCGAACCAGGTCGTCGCGCAGCGGATCCCGCTGAGGTACTGGCTTGCTGGCCACCGCCAGATAGGCCACCAGCCAGAAGTAGAGATCGCGGTTCAGCTCGGCATCGGGGAACAGGTCGATACGTGGCGGCAGCAGCAGGTTCTCTTCGTCGCGCCGAGCCTGGTCGATGGCCTCGTCGTCGAAGCCCAGCTTTTGGCGCAGAGAAAGGCGGTGGTGGGAGCTGCGCGCAATGATGGCCGATACCTCCACGCCCGCCTCGCCGCCGCTGGCGCGGAAGAAGACGCCGAGCACGTGGCGCATCTGCTCCATGGAGACGGCCGCTTCCGGATAGCGCTGATAGCTGGCGGCGCTGGAGGCCCAGCGATGCCAGTGGCGACCGACGAACTCTTCGAGTTCAAGAAACTGCATGACCGATCTCCTGATCAGGGAAGGCGGTGTAGGACGTCCTCTTCGGCCTGCCCCCTACGCCCCTCGCTGTAGAGTGCTTCAACCGAACGTCGCGCGAATCGACTCGATCAGGCCTTCCTGCACGTCCAAGTCGTCCGAAAGCGGTTCGACCAGGGTCGCACGGGTGGCCTCGAGGATCGGCATGCCGGCCTTGATCAGGGTGGCGCAGTAGACCAGCAGGCGGGTGGAAACACCCTCTTCCAGATCCTGCCCCTTGAGTTCGCGCAGGCGCCCGGCCAGGTTGACCAGTGCAGCGCAGCGCTCGTGCGACAGGCCGCTCTCGCGGGCAACGATGTCGCACTCCACCTTGGGCGGCGGGAAGTCGAACGACATCGCCACGAAGCGCTGGCGGGTACTCGGCTTGAGCGACTTGAGAATGTGCTGATAGCCCGGGTTGTAGGAAACCACCAGCATGAAATCGTCCGGCGCCTCGAGCAGCTCGCCGGTACGCTCCAGCGGCAGCATACGGCGGTCATCGGTGAGGGGGTGCAGCACCACGGTGACGTCCTTGCGCGCCTCAACCACTTCGTCGAGGTAGCAGATACCGCCCTCGCGCACGGCGCGGGTCAGCGGCCCGTCGACCCAACGGGTCTCGCCGCCCTGCAGCAGGTAGCGGCCGGTGAGGTCGGCGGCGGTCAGGTCATCGTGGCAGGAAACGGTGAACAGCGGACGGCCCAGCTTGGCCGCCATATGGCTGACGAAACGGGTCTTGCCGCAGCCGGTCGGCCCCTTGAGCAGCATCGGCAGACGCTGCCGGTACGCCTGCTCGAACAGCGCGCACTCGTTGCCGACCGGTTCGTAGTAGGGCAGGTCCCGCTCGAAGGCGGAAGCGACTTTGGTGGCGGTAGCGGTATGAGACATGGCGAAGCTCCAAGAGGTGAATAGGACGGGGCGGCGTGCCGCCCCGTCACTGGCTCACTCGGCGGCGACGATGGAGGGCTGCTTGACGTGAGCAGACACCTGCTGGCGCGCCGGTCCGAAGACCGCGTAGAAGAACATGGCGGCGGCGATGGCCACGAAGATGCCGGTGCCGAAGCGCATCACGTAGAACAGGTCAAGCTGTGCCTGCACCTGCATGAAGTTCATGCCCAATACCCGCTGCAGGTGAGTCTGGACGACACCGGCAAAGGTCAGGGTGAAGGTCATGAACCACATCGCCGAGGTCATGATCCAGAACGCCCACATGTTGAGCACCTGGTTGTAGGGCTGCACGCGACGCATCTGCGGCATGGCGTAGGTGATGATGCCCAGCAGCAGCATCACGTAGGCACCGTAGAAGGCGAGGTGGCCGTGGGCCGCGGTGATCTGGGTGCCGTGGGTGTAGTAGTTGATCCACGACAGGGTGTGCATGAAACCCCACACACCGGCGCCGAAGAAGGCCACGGCGGCACAGCCCAGGGTCCACAGCATGGCGGCCTTGTTGGGGTGGTTACGGCTGCCCTTCCAGAACATGTAGAAGGCGAATACCACCATGGCGAAGAACGGGATGACTTCGAGGGTGGAAAAGATGCTGCCGATCGGCTGCCAGTAGCCGGGGGTACCGATCCAGTAGTAGTGGTGGCCGGTGCCCAGCAGGCCGGAGAACAGCGCCAGGCCGACGATCACGTAGAGCCACTTCTCGATGATCTCGCGGTCGACGCCGGTCATCTTGATCAACAGATAGCCGAGCAGCGAAGCCATGATCAGCTCCCACACGCCTTCGACCCAGATGTGCACGATCCACCACCACCACAGCTTGTCGAGCGCCAGGTTGTCGGGGTTGTAGAAGGCGAACAGCCAGAACACCGCGGCCAGCCACAGGCCCAGCATCAGCACCATGTTGATGGCGGTCTTGCGGCCCTTGAGCATGGTCAGGCTGGTATTGAACAGGAACATCAGGAACGAGATGGTGATCAGCAGCTTCGACCACAGCGGCTGCTCAAGGTAGTGACGCCCCTCGTGGATGCCGAATTGGTAGCTGATCAGCGCGCCGGCGCCGGCAATGGCGAACAGCAGCAGCTGGAAGTAGGCCAGCTTGGGGCTGTAGATCTCGTTCTCGGCCTCTTCCGGCATCAGGTAGTAGGTGCTACCCATGAAGCCGATCAGGAGCCACACGATCAACAGGTTGGTATGACTGGTACGGGTGATGTTGAAAGGCATCGCTTCGGACAGGAAGTGCGGCCACACGTAGGCCGCCGCGGCCAGCAGCCCGAAGACGATCTGCAGCGCGAACAGCGCCATGGCCAGCATGAAGAAGGGCAGGGCCACCTTCTGCGTTTCGTATTTCATCGTTCGACTCCTTGGTGCCTGGAATGCGGATCAGCCGGCCGGATGCGGCGGCCAGCCCTGGGTGTTGATGGAATCGGTCCATTCCAGGAAATCGATCAGGGCCGCCATTTCTTCGTCGTTGATGTCGTGCGCGGGCATCTGGCGACGACCGGGTGCGCCGGTGGGCTGGGCATTCATCCACGCCTTGAGCGCCATGCGCGCGCCTTCGGGGTTGCTGTGGCCACCGAAGCGGGTCCAGACGTTGCCGATCTCGGGCGCGAAGTAGGAGCCTTCGCCGAGGATGGTGTGACAGTTGATACAGTTGTGCTCTTCCCAAACGTGCTTGCCCAGGCGAACGGAGTCCGTCAAGGGCTGGGTCGAGGTGTTGACGATGTAGAAATGGCTGTGAGCCGTCAGCGCGGCAAACAGCAGGAAGAAGAACAGCGAGCCGCCGTAGAAGATGTTACGGGCCGCCGCCTTGGTGAGGCCTTCGGTCATGGGCCTTTCCCCCTCGCTAGTGACACTTAAGGGACCTGCGACCGAAGTCGGCGAGCCCCACCCCTTAAACAAGCATTTTCAATGCATCTTAAGAGTACTGCCACGGGAAGGGGGCAGCATTGATCTTCGTCAAATCGGCGGTGATGAACGGCAGAAGCGGCGAACTAGCGGGGCTGACGCGGGGGCGGTGGAATGTCGCACGGCGGGCCGGAGCGGGCCCGCCGGTGGGAGATTCAGCGTTTCATGTCGGTGATATCTTCGATCCAGGTCAAAGCCGCCACCCCGGCCGGCAGCCCCAGCGTGGGGATCGCCAGCATGGCCACCTGCTTCAAGGCTTCGGGCTCGATGCCTTCGTCCATGGCGCGACGCATGTGGGAGTGCACCGCTCCTTCAGAACCGCCACCCACGGCCAGCGCCAGCTTGACCAGGCGTCGCGTACGGTCGTCCAGCGGGCCGGCTTCGGCGCACGCCTTGCCCAGCGAGGCGTATGCCCGCCATACCTCAGGGTAGTCGTCGGCGACCTTGCCGGCACCGGAGGGAAGATCGTGATTGGCCATACGGTTGTCCTCGTCTTGTCGTGAATGTCTCGCCAGGCTTCAGTATAGAGGCCCGGTCTGGCGAAGAAAGCGGCGCATCAAAGCGGCAGGAAGAACAAGGGATCCTTGGTCATGGCCGTGCCCATGATGTAGACGAACACCACGATGGCGGCCAGCGCCGCCAGGCCGCGGGTCATGGGCGTGCGCCCGCGCTTGATCGCCACGGTGCCGAGCAGGATGTAGCCGACCAGCCCCAGCAGCTTGGCCGCAAGCCATGGATGATGCTGCGGCCACATGGAGAGCATCGTCATCAGCGTAATGCCCAGCACCAGCAGCAGCGTGTCGTTGACGTGGGGCAGGATCCTGACCCAGCGCCGCTGCAGCAGCGTGACCTCGCGCACCGACCACCAGGCCCGCACGATGAAGAAGGTAATGCTCAATACCGCGGTGGTCATATGCAGGTGCTTGATCAATGCATAGTGTTCGATCATCGACTGGCTCCGGTTATCCCTTTCGCCCGCCTAGCCTCTTGGCCGCCTTATCCCTCTTGGCCGTCTACGCGGGCACTCAATAGCGGCAGCGTATAGTGAAACAGGAAGATGAGATAGGCGATACACCAGAAGATGATGCTCAGGTTGTAGGTCCAGTGGGTGATCTGCGGAAACATGGCGAGAATCGGCGCGCGCAGCAGGGCGGCGGCGAACATCAAGCCCAGGCCCACGCCGATACCCGGCAGGGTGCGGATCTCGCGCCCGGTGTGCCCCAGCGAGACCCGCGCCATCATCGCCAGCATCATGGCGGCAATGCCCCCGATGGCCAGGGCGTGCACGGCCAGCTCGACGCGGAAGGCCCCGAACAGCGCCATGGCCCACATCGCCAGGCCGAGCGGCACGAAGGCGTAGCTGAGGTGAAGCCCCCACAGCAGCGGCTCGCGCAGGGTGAGATGCCCTTCCCAGCGCGCCAGGCGCACCAGGCTGGCCGCTGCCGCCACCAGCATCACCGCCGCCAGCAGAACTCCTGGCACCGTCACGCCGAGCAGTGCCGCCAGCTGCAGCAGTACCACAGCAGCCATCGACAGCACGGTCACCTTCTCCAATAAGAGAATCGGGGCCGGCTGCGGCCGGCCCAGCTTGCGCGAGGTGAAGAAGGGAATCACCCGCCCACCGAGCAGCACCATCAGCACGGCGATCAGCAGCACGGCGAGGTAGGCCCCCTCACGGATCAGCGCCAGCTTGCCCTGGGTCACCCCCAGGTGCATGGCCAGGTTGGCACCGGCCAGCAGCAGCAGTACCGGCACGAACATCAGGTTGCGCCACAGTTTCGCTGCCACCACCAGGCGCGCCATGACCAGCGCGGCCAGCGGCAGGAAGGCGAGGTCAAGGGTCATCAGCAACCAGGCCGGCAGCCCCACGGGAAACGCCAACGCCAGCCGCGCCGCCAGCCACAGCGCTACCAGACCGAGCAGCGGTGCGCCGCTCACGCTCTTCTTGCCGGTCCAATTCTGCACCGCGGTGAGCAGGAAGCCGACCACCACGGCGGCACCGAAGCCGAAGATCATCTCGTGCTGGTGCCACCACATCAGCCCACCGTGGGGGCGCAGCAGGATGTCGCCGTGCCAGAACGCGAACCACACCACCATCGCCAGCACACTGAACAACGACGCCAGCAGGAAGAAGGGGCGAAATGCCAACCGCGCCAGTGGAAGGCGCGGCTGGCGGGGAGCGGGAGGTGAAGTGTTCATGGCGGCATACCCGACTTGAATGGTTGGACGAATCCAGTATGCGGGCTCACGCCGGGCGGCTTCATGACCAGTATCAAGAATGCTTCTTTTTAATGACCGCGCAGCCAATGATTGCTAGTGGCTGGTGCCTTCCTCGTACTGCGTCTTGTTCCACACGTTATATTTTCCCGAAGGCTTTCGCATCGGCATGCGGCCCAGCTCTTCCAGGGTGTTGGCGTCGAGCCACAGCAGGTAGCCGTCGTCGTCCCAGATGCTCAGCAGCAGGGTCTCGCCGCGGCGGTCGAACTCCACGTGGGCGGCGGTCTTGCCCGGCTCGGGAATCAGCGTCTCGACGATCTCCAGGGTCCGCTTGTCGATCACGTGGATACGGTCGTGGTTAGGGCCGAAGAAGACGTCCACCCAGGCGTAGGGCGAGTTCTCGTGGCTGCGCATGAAGAAGCCGGGGCCGTCGGTCTCGATCTGGGTGACCAGCGACCAGTCGCTCATGTCGAACACCGAGACCTGGCCCTTGTCGATGTGCGGAATCGCCATCACCCGGCGGCCATCCAGTTGCCAGGTGATGCCAGCACCCAGGTGCGGCATGCCCTCCAGCGGCAGGTCGGCGACCTTGACCTCCTCATCCATGTCGAACACCTGCCCGCCCTTGCCGCCGCGGGCGGCACCGACCAGGTAGCGGTACTCCATGTCGAAGAAGAAGTCGTCGAGGTAGTCCGGCGCCTCCATGCGGTGCAGGGAGAAGTCGCCGACCAGCGCCTCGTCGCCCGCGGCACGCTCCTCGGGCCAGCGGATCTCCCACACCTCGGGAATGTCGCGCAGGGCAGCGACGAAGCTGTTGCGCGGTGGCGCGGTGTAGACGGCGCTGACCCGCGAGGTCTCGCCGTTGAGGCCTTCCACCGGAATGGATGCGATCAGCTCGAGGTTGCGCGCATCGAGCAGCACCAGGGTGTGGGGCAGGTAGTTGCCGGCCAGCACGTAGTTGCCGTCGGCCGAGACCGCGATGTTGCGCATGTTGATGCCGGCACGCACCTCGGCAGTGACCTCGAGATTGTAGATGTCGTACTTGGTTACCCAGCCGTCGCGGGAGCCGAAGTAGACGTAGCGACCGTCGGGCGAGTACTTGGGCCCGCCGTGCAGCGCGTAGCGGCTGGGGAAGCGGGCGATGCGCTCGAACTTGTCACCGTCGAGCAGGCTGACGTGGTGGTCACCGATCTCCACTACCAGGAACAGGTTCTTGAGGTCCTCGACTTCGAACACCGGTGCGTCGGGCAGCGTGCCGTGGGCGTGGTTGACGATATGGCTGGCCAGTATGTCCGCGTCGGTCCAGCTCGGCTCGACCTCCGGTCGCTCGTAGATCCACTCCGCCAGGGCGGCGATTTCCGCGTCACCGAGCAGTGCGCCGTAGGCCGGCATCTGGGTAGCCGGGCGGCCGTCGCGTATCACCTCGATGGCCTCGGCGTGCTTGAGCCGCGAAAGATTGTCGGGCAGTAGCGCGGGGCCGATGCCTCCCAGGCGGCTGACACCGTGGCACACCGAGCAGTGCTGGTTGTAGAGCATGTTGGGGTCGGGCTCATCGGCCAGCGCCGGCAGGGCGGGCGCGGCCAGGCCGATTAGCGCGCCGAGCAGCAGCTTGGTGATCTTCACAGCACTGCCCTCCCCATGACCAAGGCGGGTTCGATATCGACATCGCTGCGGGACAAGCGCGTCATGCCCGGGGCCAGGGTCGCGGCCAGGCTCACCACCTCGCCCACCACGATCAGGGTCGGCGGCTTGAGCGCCTCACGCTCGATCACCTCCACCAGGTCGCCCAGGGTGGCAAACACGTTGCGCTGTTCGTTCGTGGTGCCACGCTCCACCAGGGCCACGGGATGATCCGCCGGCAGGCCGTGGCGCTGCAGTTCGCGGCTGATCAGCGCGGCATTGGCCAGGCCCATGTAGAACACCGCGGTATGGTGAGGCACCGCCAGGGCGGCCCAGTCCAGCGCCAGCTCGCCGTCTGCCTTGGCGTGGCCGGTGACGAAGGTCACGCTCTGGGCATGATCGCGGTGGGTGAGCGGGAAGCCGGCATAGCTGGAGCAGCCCGAGGCCGAGGTGATGCCCGGCACCACGCGAAAGCCGATACCGCACTCGATCAGGTACTCGGCCTCCTCGCCGCCGCGACCGAAGATGTAGGGGTCGCCGCCCTTGAGGCGCAACACGCGCTGGCCTTCTCGGGCCAGCTTGACCAGCAGGGCGTTGGTCTCCTCCTGGGGTAGCGAATGGTGGCTCGAGGCCTTGCCCACGTAGTACTGCTTCGCCTCGGGTCGGGCCAGTGCCAGTATTTCCTGGGACACCAGCCGGTCGAAGACCAGGCAGTCGGCTTGCTGCAGCAGCGACAGGGCACGCAGGGTCAACAGGCCGGGGTCGCCGGGGCCGGCGCCGACGATGGCGACCTCGCCGGGGGCCAGCGGTGCCTCGTCGAGAGCGAAGCCCAGGTGTCGCGAATGGCGATGAAGTGTCATGGTCGGCCTCTCCCCGAAGCGTCAACGGTCTTTTTCGTGTTCTCTTTTTCGTGTTCTATGGGGCCTACAGCTCGATGGCCTGGATGGCATCGTAGGCTGCCGCCACGCGACGCTGCCGGCCATGTTCGACGCCGATCTCCTCGTTGCTCAGGTAACAGCCGGGATCCTCTTCCCAGGGATCTCCCGTCACCTTCCACGCCCTCACCCGGGTATTGCCGTTGCAGATGGAGAGATAACGGCAGTCGCCGCAGCGCCCCTTGAGCGGGCGCGGACGCTGGCGGAAGCCCTGCATCAGTTCGTCCTGGCTGTCGCGCCAGATCTCGGAGAACGGCCGCCGGCGCACGTTGCCGATGTCGTGGTCCCACCAGAAGGTATCCGGATGCACCATGCCGAGGTTGTCGATGTTGGCGATGTACTCGCCCGAGGCGTTGCCGCCCCAGTGGATCAGACGCCGCTCCAGCTCCTCGGCCCGTTCGGGAAAGTGTTCGCGGGCCCACATCAGCAGGAAGGGGCCGTCGGCGTCGTTGTTGCCGGTGACGTACTCACGCTCCACGCCGCGCTCGAGCTCGGCCCGGCAGTGGTCGAACAACCGGGTCATGGCGTCACGGGTCATCTGGTACCAGGCGTCCTGCTTGCGATGGCGATGGCCGCGTCCGCCGTAGTTGAGGTGCGAGAGGTAGAACTTGTCGACGTCATGCTCGTCGATCAGTGCCAGGATGGCGTCGAGCTGCTCGTAGTTGTGCTGGGTCAGGGTGAAGCGCAGCCCCACCTTGATGCCGTGCTGCTTACATAGCTTGACGGCATGCATCGACTCGCGGAACGCCCCCTGGCGGCGGCGGAACTCGTCATGGGTGGCCTCTAGGCCGTCGATGCTGATGCCCACGTAGTCGTAGCCGCACTCGGCGATGCGCGCGATGTTGCTCTCGTTAATCAGGGTGCCGTTGGTGGAAAGCCCGGTGTAGATGCCCAGCTCCTTGGCGCGCCGGGAAATCTCGAAGATATCGGGCCGCATCAGCGGCTCGCCGCCGGAGAGGATCAGCGCCGGCACGCGGAAGCGCTTGAGGTCGTCGAGAACGGTGAAGACCTCCTCGGTGGAAAGCTCGCCCTTGAAGTCGATATCCGCCGACACCGTGTAGCAGTGCTTGCAGGTCAGGTTGCAGCGCCGGATCAGATTCCAGATCACTACCGGGCCGGGAGGCTTGGGCGGCGGTCCTCCGGTTTCGAGGCCGTGGGTTGATGGCTCGAGCAGCGACTTGACATAGCGAGTGACGCGAAACATGGAAACCTCCTCTGGCGCGAGCGAACCTCAGCGCGGCGGACCGGGTCGGCGAGCGAGCCGCAGGCCGGTCTTCTTGAGAATGCGGGAGCTGTACAGGATGCGGTGGTCGCGGCAGGCGTCGCCGAGGAGTTCGCGCAGCGACTCGGCCTGGCGTTCGACCTCGGCCTGGCTCTTGCCATGCAGCATCACGAACAGGTTGTAGGGCCATTCGGGCAGGTGTCGTGGGCGGCGGTAGCAGTGGCTCACGCCGGGGATGGCCGCCACTTCGCGCCCCAGCCGCTCTATGTGCGCATCGTCCACGTCCCATACGGTCATGCCGTTAGCCAGGTAGCCCAGGCGGTAGTGATTGGGCACCGCAGCGATACGGCGAATCACGCCGCTCGCCTGCATGCGCTGCATGCGTGTGCGCACTTCGTCGCCACTGAGTCCGAGCGGTTTGCCCACCGCTCCCCAGGGGTCCGGCACCAGTGGTAGACCCGCCTGGGTAGCCACGATGAGGGCGCGATCGAGATCGTCCAGGCCGTCCGATACGTCAGTGGCCATCGGCTTAGACGGGCAGGTGGAGACGGACATGGAATTCCTCCTGCTTGGGCATGTTGAATACCGCAAGGCCGGTGGCGGCCTCGATCGCCTCGATTACCTCACCGATGCGCTCGGGGGTCTCGGTGGCCAGCACGAACCACATGTTGAGCCGATGCTCGCGGCGGTAGTTGTGGGCCACTTCGGGGAAAGCGTTGACCGCTCCGGTAACCCGTTCGAAGTCGGCTTCCGGCACTTCCAGCGCCGCCAGGGTCAGCCCGCCGCCCAGGCGTTCGGCGTGGTACATGGGGCCGAAGCGGCTCAGCACGCCCGCTTCCAGCAGCCGCTCGAGGCGATAGAGCAGCTCCCCTTCGGAGAGCGAGAGCTCGGCCGCCACGGCGGCGTAGGGTGACTCGACCAGCGGCAAGCCATCCTGCAGGCGGTTGATGATGCGCCGGTCGGCGCCGTCCAGTTCTACCGGCTCGGGCCGGTGGGCACGCGCGACGCTCATGACTGCTCCTCGCGGGTATAGCGACCGCCGCACTGCTTGTAGGCTTTCAAGCTGAACAGCACGCGATGGGGAATAGCCTGCAACCCCAGGCGTTCGATGATCTCATCGAGCGCACCCAGCACGCGGTCGCGCCGGGTGCCGTGGATCATGCAGAACAGGTTGTAGGGCCAGTCGGGCAGGCGCCGCGGGCGGCGGTAGCAGAGCGTCACGGCAGGCTCCGCTGCCAGGCGCCGTCCCACTTCGGCCACGGTGGCGTCGGGCAGGTCCCAGACCACCATGGCGTTGGCGCGGATGCCCAGGGCACGATGCCTGACCACCAGCCCCATGCGCTTGATCAGGCCTTCGCCCTGCCAGCGCTCGACCCAGGCCAGCACCTCGCCTTCGCTCATGCCGCACTGTTCGGCCAGCGCCTGCCAGGGGCGCTCGGTCAACGGCAGGCCGTGCTCGAGCAGTGAGCGCAACCGCTGTGACGCCGGGTAGGCATGAGAGGCGATGAAAGGTGACGAAAGCGGCGTCATGTGGCCTCCAGCTCGGCCCAGGGAATCGGGAAGCCGAGGTCGATGTGGTAGCCCTCGACCATCGGCAGGCGCAGCAACGGGCGCCCCAGCTCTTCTTCCAGCGCCTCCAGCCGCGCCTCGAGCTCGATCTCGTCGGCTGCCACCATCACGAACCAGAGATTGAAGTCGTGTTCTCTTGCGTAGTTGTGGTTGACGCCAGGCGAGCGATTGATCGCAGCCGCCACTTCGTCACGCTCGGCTTCGGGCACTGCCACCGCGGCCAGCAGGCTGGCGCCGGCGCGGGCATGGTCGAACACCGGCCCCACTCGGCTCAGCACTTCTCCCTGCTGCAGGACCTGCAGCCGCTCGATCACCTGCGCTTCGCTCGCCCCCACGCGCTCGGCCATGACAGCAAAGGGTCGCTCGCAGAGCGGCAGGCCGCGCTGGTAGGCATCGATGAGGCGACGGTCGAGTGAGTCGAGTACAGCCATGGACAGTTACCGGGCAGGCCGATGGAAGCATGATCTTAAGCGGTATCTTACATGCCACATCAGTCCCGAAAGCCGCCATCGGACGTGCCGTTGACGCAAGTCAAAAGAGTCGAGCGACTTGCCAATCGCTTGATGACGGTCAAGGCAGCACCTTGCCGGGGACGGGACACTGCGGCGACGGTGCGCTCCTTGCGCGCCCCATCATTACGCTGCCGCACGAGGTGCTGCATGAAGCTGCCGGCCCTGCCAATGCTGATCTGTGCCGCCCTGGCTCTACCGGCCCTGGCGAGCGGCGACGCACTCAGCCCCCAACGCCAGGCCGAGCTGGAGACCCTGCTCTATCAGGACTGCGGCTCGTGCCACGGCATGACCCTGCGCGGCGGGCTGGGTCCGGCGCTGCCGCGTGACCGCATGGAAGGCTTCAGCGTCGAGGCGCTGGCGCACATCATCCAGCACGGTATCCCCGGCAGCGCGATGCCGGGCTGGAAGGCGCTGCTCAGCGACGCCGAGGCGCGCTGGCTGGCCGAGCATCTGCGTACCGACAACCGTCTGGAATCGCTGCAGCAGGACTGACCCGGAGATCCGCCATGCCCATTGCCCACCCTCTCAAGACACTGCTTGTCGCCGGCGCCCTGGCCCTGCTTACCACCGGTCAGGTCCTGGCCGAGACTCCGGTCTGGAACGGAGAGCTGCGCGGCACCGGCGATCTTGGCGTGGTCATCGAGCGGGCCACCGGCAGCGTGGCGCTGGTCGACACCAGTGCGAAGACGGTATTGCGCCATATCGAAGGCTTCGGCGATCTCTCCCACGCCTCGGTGAAGTTCACCCGCGATGCGCGCTATGCCTTCGTCTTCGGCCGCGACGGCGGCTTGACCAAGCTGGATCTGCTCAGCGGCGAGATCGCCGGGCGCATCATTCAGGGCGGCAACAGCATCGGCGGCGCCATCTCCCAGGACGGGCGCTTCGTGGCGGTGGGCAACTACGAGCCGGGTGGGGTGAAGGTGTTCGATACCGAGACCATGGAGCTCGTCATCGACGTGCCGGCCACCTACGAAAAACCCGATGGCAGCAGCGCCCAGGCCAAGGTGGTGGGTGTGGTCGACGTGCCGGGCAACGTCTTCGTCTTCAGCCTGTTCGAGGCCGGCGAGATCTGGACCCTGGACATGTCCACGCCCGAGCCTGAACTGACCAAGTTCCGTGACGTGGGCAGCATGCCCTACGACGCCCTGATCACCCCCAACGGCCGCTACTACATCGCCGGCCTGTTCGGCGAGGATGGCATGGCCCTGCTCGACCTGTGGTACCCGGAAAACGGCGTGCAGCGCATCCTGCCCGACTACGGCCAGGGCGAGGAGCGCTTGCCGGTGTACAAGATGCCCCATCTCGAGGGCTGGGCCATGGCCGGCAACCGGGCCTTCTTCCCTGCCGTGGGGCGCAGCGAGGTGCTGGTGGCCGATACGACCGACTGGTCGCTGACCCGGCGCATCGCGGTGCATGGCCAGCCGATCTTCGTCATGAGCCGCCCCGACGAACGCCAGGTGTGGGTCACCTTCGCCCACCCCAACAACAACAGGGTGCAGGTCATCGATACCCAGACGCTGGAAGTGATCCAGACCCTCGAGCCGGGCGAGTCGATCCTGCACAAGGAGTTCACTCCCCGCGGCGAGCACATCTGGATCTCGGCGCGCGACAGCAACCAGGTGGTGGTCTACGACACCCGAACCTTCGAGGAGCTGGCCAGGCTGCCGGCCGAGTCGCCGAGTGGGATTTTCTTCACGAACAGAGCGCATCGCATCGGGTTGTAGAAAGGGGCTCTTGACAGGCTCTCGTCTCGGCGCTAAACCAAGGAAAACTATAATATTTTCCTGACGCGAGAGCCCCTTGATGGATATCAACCATATCCTGCAACTGCCCTTCACCCATGAAGGTGGTTGGCAGCAACTGCGCCGCGAGCGCCCTTCCCTCAACGCCCTGGTCCTGCGCCTGGTACTGCCGCTGTCGCTGCTGCCTCCGGTGATGCTGCACTACGCCATTCACCGGCACGGCGACGCCCTGCTGGCGGGCCTGGCCGAGCGCCCCTGGGCGCTCATCGCCCCGGTACTGCTCAGCGCCGAGCTGATCACCTTCCTGATCATGGGCTGGCTGATCCACGGCGTGGCGAGCGCACACCGCCTGAAAATTTCCTTGCACGACGCCTATCTGCTGGCGGCCATGGTGCCGCTGCCGCTGTGGTTCTCTGCGCTGACGCTGTTCGTTGCCGACATGCTCTTCATCGTCAGCGGCGTGCTGCTGGCACTGATGATCTCCTGCGGGCTGGTCTATCACGGCCTACAGGCACTGGCCGAACGCGAGGAGGCCGACGTGATGGTGATGTCGGCGACCTATACGGTCATCGCCTTCGGCCTGATGGCCTGGGGAGTACTACTCGCTCTAGTGTGGGCACTCTAGGGCTCTGACCAACTCACTTTCTGGAAAGCCCGCGACAAGCACCGCGACAATGCGCCTCAGGCTGGCTCGGGACTAAAGATGTATTTTACATACACATTAAAAAAATCCCCCCCGACGAAGGAGAGACGCATGCTCACCCAGCAGCAGGAGCAGCTCATCGAAGCCACCGCCCCGGTGGTCGCAGAACATCTCGACACCATCACGCAGCGCTTCTATCCGCTGATGTTCGCGCGCTATCCCGGCGTGGCCTCGCTGTTCAACGCCGCCCACCAGCAGAGCGGCGCGCAGCAGCGTGCCCTGGCCGGTGCCGTGCTGGCCTACGTGCAGCTGCGCCAGAACCCCGCCAGAGCGCGGGAAGTGCTTGGCATCGTGGTCGAGAAACACGTGTCGCTGGGCATCCAGCCCGACCAGTACCCCATCGTCGGCGAGTGCCTGATGGCCGCCATCGGCGAAGTACTGGGCGATGCCCTCACGCCTGAAATCGCGGATGCCTGGGGCTCGCTCTATGACGAGCTGGCCGGCCTGCTGATCGAACTCGAAGAGCGGCGTTACCGCGACTTCGCCCGGCAGCCCGGTGGCTGGCGCGGCCTGCGTCGTTTTCGCATCGCCGCGACCCGCCAGGAGAGCGCGGTGATACGCTCCTTCGTACTGGAACCAGAGGATGGCGGCCCCGTCGCCGAACATCAGCCCGGCCAGTACATTGGCGTACGTCTCACCGTCGAGGGCGAGCCGGTCTATCGTCACTACAGCCTTTCCGACATACCCAATGGCCGCAGCTACCGGATCTCGATCAAGCGCGAGGCCGAAGGTCGTGTCAGCCGTCATTTCCATGACGTCCTGGCGGTAGGAGATGGCGTGGAGCTGCTGCCCCCGGCCGGGGAGCTGGTCCTCGCAGAGGGTGACGAACCGCTGCTGCTGGCCAGCGGCGGCGTGGGGCAGACGCCGATGCTGCCGCTGGCCAAGCAGGCGCTGTCCCAAGGACGCCAAGTGGTCTACCTGCATGCCGCCCTGGACGCCGAGCACCACGCCTTTCGTGACGACATCGCCGCGCTGGAGCGACAACATCCGAACCGGCTCACGAGCGTATCGGTTCACGAGCGAGGCAGCACCGCCGACCATATCGGACGTATCGACCGCGAGCTCCTCGCACGCTATCTGCCTGTGGGCTCGCCACGCTGCTATTTCGTCGGCCCGCAGGGCTTCATGAGTGCCATCAACCAGGCGCTGGCGGAACTGGGCGTCGACGAAGGCCGTCGTCATTTCGAGCACTTCGGCCCGTCGCACCCTCTCGTCGCTGCCTGACGATGCCTTGGCGCCCTGGTTGTCCAGGGCGCCAAGGCTTGCATTCGCCGCCCAATTCGCCTCGCCATGACCCTCATCAAAAGCCGCTCTCCCGTAGTCGACTAGCATGGTCGGGTTTACCCAGACTGCGAGGAGAGCGACATGGAGCTCGTCTGCCCGGCCGGCAACCTGCCGGCCCTGAAGCGGGCGGTGGATGAAGGCGCCGATGCCGTCTACTTCGGCTTCCAGAATGCCACCAATGCCCGGCAGTTCGCCGGCCTCAACTTCACCGACAAGCGCGCCCGCGAAGGCATCGACTACGCCCATGCCCGCGGCAAGCGGGTATTCTGCGCCATCAACACCTATCCGCAACCCGACGGCTGGGCCCAGTGGACCCACGCCGTGGACAAGGCCGCCGAGCTCGGCGTCGACGCCCTGATCATGGCCGACATGGGCCTGCTCGACTACGCCGCCCGGCGCTACCCGGACCTCGCCCGCCACCTCTCGGTGCAGGGCTCGGCCACCAGCCACGAGGCCCTGCGCTTCTACCACGACCAGTTCGGCATCAAGCGCGCCGTGCTGCCGCGGGTGCTCTCCATCACCCAGGTTCGCGATCTGGCCAAGCAGAGCCCGGTGGAACTCGAAGTGTTCGCCTTCGGCAGCCTGTGCATCATGGCCGAGGGGCGCTGCTACCTGTCGTCGTACCTCACTGGCGAGTCGCCCAACACCCGCGGCGTCTGCTCGCCGGCGGCCCATGTGCGCTGGGAGGAGACGCCCCAAGGACTGGAGTCGCGCTTGAACGGCGTGCTGATCGACAGATACGGCGACGACGAGCGGGCCGGCTACCCGACCCTGTGCAAGGGACGCTTCGAGGTCGGCGGCGAGACTTACCACGCCATCGAGGAGCCCACCAGCCTCAACACCCTGGAACTGCTGCCGGAGCTGCGCGAGCTGGGCATCAGCGCGGTGAAGATCGAGGGTCGTCAGCGCAGCCCGGCCTACGTATCGAAGGTGGCCAGCATCTGGCGCCAGGCACTGGACCGCCTGGAGCGAGCGCCGGAGCGCTTCCACCCCGACCCCGCCTGGATGGCCGGCCTCGGCGAGGTCTCCGAGGGCGCCACCACCACCCTGGGCGCCTACGAACGCCGCTGGAAATAGGAGGTTTCATGTCATCCGATTCCCTGCAGCTCGCCCTGGGCCCGGTGCTGTTCTACTGGACCCGCGAGCGCTACGCCGACTTCTATCGCGAAGCCGCCGGCTGGCCGGTG
This sequence comes from Halomonas sp. A29, assembly GCF_046723295.1. NCBI lineage: Bacteria > Pseudomonadati > Pseudomonadota > Gammaproteobacteria > Oceanospirillales > Halomonadaceae > Halomonas > Halomonas sp. A29. The sequence goes on along the minus strand of NZ_JAXQPR010000011.1, from coordinate 79,677 downwards.
GAGATCGTCACCTTGGGCGAGTCCGTCTGCTCGCGCCGCCGCGACATGAAGCTCGACGACTGGCTCGGCATCGGCCGAGAGCTGACCCAGAGCGGCAAGCAGGTAGTGCTGGCGAGCCAGACGCTGATCGAGTCAGAAGCCGACCTGCGCGACCTGCGCAAGCTGTGCGACAACGGCGAATTCACTATCGAGGCCAACGACCAGAGCGCCCTGCAGCGCCTGGCTGCCGCCCGCCTGCCCTTCGTCGCCGGCGCCGCACTGAACCTCTACAACCCCGCTTCCATCGGCGTGATGGCCCGCGCCGGCATGCGCCGCTGGCAGGCGCCGGTAGAGATGTCGCGCAGCGATCTCACCCGGCTACTCGCCGACAGCAAAGCCGAAGGGCTCGACCAGCCCTGCGAGGTGTTCGCCTACGGCCACCTGCCACTGGCCTGGTCGTCGCGCTGCTTCACCGCCCGGCGCCACCAGAAGCCCAAGGATCGCTGCATGTTCGTGTGCCAGAAGTATCCCGAGGGCCTGGCGCTGCGTTCCCAGGAATCCAAGGAAGTGTTCACCCTCAACGGCATTCAGACGCTTTCCGGCGCCTGCCAGGACCTGCGCCACGAGGTCAGCGACATGGCCGCAATGGGCGTAGCCGTGGCGCGCCTGAGCCCCCGCGCCGAGGGCATGGCCGAGGTGGTCGCCGCCTTCGACGCCGCACGCCGCGGCGAGCTGCCCGCCGCCGACCCACTGGCCCTGGTAGACGCCGAGGTATGCGACGGTTACTGGTTCGGCCGACCGGGTATGGACAACAGCCGGCTGCCCGCCGGCTGAGCCGCCCGCGATGAGCGCCTTTGCGGCCGTGTTCGAGCCCCGCCAATCGGCGGGGTTCATCGTTCCCCACGGATCCAACTGGCCTTTTTCTGACTTGGATCATGTTCTCCCGCTGCCGAAGGCACTAGCCTTCACACACCATATGTTGTGTATAGAAACACCAAACGGCAGCACATATAGGGAGATTACGGTGAACGCCCCCACAAGCCAGGCCGGCCCGCGCCGCATCGACGTCGCCTCGACCGTCAACGAGTACCTCGAACGCGCCGATTGGCGCGTGCACGCCAACGCCAACCAGGGCTACTCCCTGGGCGGGCTGATCCTCAACGTCTCGGGCAAGCTGATCGCCAACTACTGGCTCGACGAGGTCTACCCGGCCGAGGTCGGCGCCGCCCACCGTGAGGGCGACCTGCACATCCACGATCTCGACATGCTGTGCGGCTACTGCGCCGGCTGGTCGCTGCGCCAGTTGCTGATCGAGGGCTTCAACGGCGTGCCCGGGCGCGCCGAGAGCGCACCGCCGCGCCACCTCTCCAGCGCGCTTGGGCAGATGGTCAACTTCCTCGGCACGCTACAGAACGAGTGGGCCGGCGCCCAGGCCTTCAGCTCCTTCGATACCTATCTCGCCCCCTACGTGCGCAAGGACGGCCTCGACTTTGCCGCGGTGAAGCAGGCGATCCAGGAGTTCATCTACAACCTCAACGTGCCGTCGCGCTGGGGCAGCCAGACGCCCTTCACCAATCTCACCTTTGACTGGGTGTGCCCGGCGGACCTGCGCGACCAGGTGCCGATCGTCGGCGGTGAGGAGCAGCCCTTCACCTATGGCGAGCTGCAGGCGGAGATGGACCTGCTCAACCGTGCCTACCTGGAGGTGATGGAGGCCGGCGACCGCCAGGGACGGGTGTTCACCTTCCCCATCCCCACCTACAACATCACCCCGGATTTCGACTGGGAGAGCGACAACGCCGAGCGGCTGTTCGCACTGACCGCCAAGTACGGCCTGCCCTACTTCCAGAACTTCCTCAACTCCGACCTGGAGCCGCACATGGTGCGCTCCATGTGCTGCCGCCTGCAGCTCGACCTCTCCGAGCTGCTCAAGCGCGGCAACGGCCTGTTCGGCAGCGCCGAGCAGACCGGCTCGCTGGGCGTGGTGACGCTCAACTGCGCGCGGCTGGGCTACCGCTTCGCCGGCGACCGGGCGGGCCTGTTCACCGAGCTCGACCGCCTGCTGGCGCTGGGCCGCAACAGCCTGGAGCTCAAGCGCGAGCGCATCCAGCAGTGGATGGACGAAGGGCTCTACCCCTATACCCAGCGCTACCTGGGCACCCTGCGCAACCACTTCTCCACCCTGGGCGTGAACGGGCTCAACGAGATGGTGCGCAACTTCTGCGACGACCGCTATGACATCACCGTCCCCGAAGGGCGCCAGCTAGCCCTGGAGGTGCTCGACCACGTGCGCGCCAGGATGCAGGAATTCCAGGCCGAGACCGGCCACCTCTATAACCTGGAGGCGACCCCGGCGGAGGGCACCACCTATCGCTTCGCCCGCGCCGACGCCGAGCGCTTCCCCGGCATTCTGCAGGCGGGGGCGCCAGAGGCGCCCTACTACACCAACTCGAGCCAGCTGCCGGTGGGGCATACCGACGACCCCTTCGAGGCGCTTATCCACCAGGACCCGCTGCAGACCCGCTACACCGGCGGCACCGTGCTGCACCTCTACATGCGCGAGCGGCTCTCCAGCGCCACCGCCTGCCGCAAGCTGGTGCACACCGCGCTGTCGCGCTTCCGCCTGCCCTACATCACCGTGACGCCGACCTTCTCGATCTGCCCGGTACACGGCTACCTGGCCGGCGAACACGAGTTCTGCCCCAAGTGCGACGAAGCACTGCTGGCAAGACGCGCCGCGGCCGTACCGGCCTGAGCGTTTTTAACCGCTGTCATCAACCCTTTGGAAGGAGCCAAACCATGACGAACATCGATACCCTGCCCACCGAGCAACGCCAGCGCTGCGAGGTATGGACCCGCGTGATGGGCTACCACCGCCCGGTCAGCCAGTTCAACGTCGGCAAGCGTTCCGAGCACCGCGAGCGCCGTCACTTCACCGAACGGGCCGCCGCCCTGACGCCCTGACATTCGACCGACTGAGCGGCCGGGCCCTGCGCCCGGCATGAGCCCTCAGTTGGGTAAGGAGCTTCTCGATGATCGCCACCGACCTCGACCCGTCCTCACACCAGCCTCTCGACGGCATTCGCCTGCCCATCGCCGGCATGACCCAGATGACAACGCTGGACTATCCGGATCACCTGGCCTGCGTGGTATTCCTGCAGGGCTGCCCGCTGCGCTGCGGCTACTGCCACAATGGGCACATGATGCCACCGCGCCGCGGCGACGAGAGTGAATGGCAGGCGGTACGAGAGTTTCTCGAGGAGCGAAGAGGGCTGCTTGAGGCGGTGGTGTTCAGCGGCGGCGAGCCGACCCTGCACAATGCGCTGCCGACGGCAGTCCGCGAGGTGAAGGCGATGGGCTTCAAGGTCGGCTTGCACACCGCCGGCCCCTACCCGGCGCGGCTCTCGCGGCTGCTGCCGTGGCTCGACTGGGTGGGGCTCGACGTGAAAGGACGCGGGGGCGACTTCGACCGTATCTGCGGGCGCCCCGGCATCTGGCAGCGCAATAGCCAGAGCCTGATGGCGCTGCTCGACAGCGGTGTGGCCTTCGAGTGCCGCACCACCGTGCACTGGCGCGATTTCGACTTGGCCGACGTGGAGCGCCTGGCGCTGACCCTGGCCGACTGCGGCGTGCGCCATTACGCCATCCAGGTGGCCCGCACCCGCCAGTGCCTCGATCCGGCCTACTGCCAGCCGGTGGAGAACGCCCCGCCGCGGGCCATGCTCGCCGGCCTGGTCAGGCGCCTGAGGCCGTATTTCGAACGCATCGAGCTGCGCGAGTAAGGAAACACCGTACAAATGCCTGCGCGAGCGAATCGCTGCGTTGCGCGGTGCGCGGAATCCTCACATATACCCCATATGCTCCGGTTCCTGTGCTCCGGGCGCCTTGCGCTTCATCTCGCTCGTCGATTTGTTCAGTGCTTCCTTAGGCTTTCAAAGACCCAGATTCTCCGGCCCGAAGGCATCGGGCAGGAGCTGTTCCATGGTGTAGCGCTTGAGCAGCCGGCCCTCGGCGTCGACCACATGGATGCGTGTCGCGGCGTCGGCGAACTCGCGGATGCGCTGGCGGCAGTCGCCGCAGGGCGAACACAGGTGCTCGCCGGGGCCGATCACGTAGACGTGACGCAGTCGCCGCTCGCCGGCGCTGACCATGGCGGCGATAGCCGAGGCTTCCGCGCACAGTCCCTTGTAGTGGGCCACTTCCACATTGGCGCCGTAGAAGCGCGCGCCGCTCTCGCTCTCCACCATGGCGCCCACCGGATGCTGCGAATAGGGCGCATAGGCGTTACCGCGCACCGCGATCAATGCGCCAACGATCGCCGCGTCGATGTCGCTCATACCGCCCCCGCCGCGTCGTCACGCAGTACCGCTTCGAGGGCCACCTCGACCATCTCGTTGAAGCTACGCTCGCGGGCTTCGCTGGGCAGCGACTCGCCCTTGAGAATATGGTCCGACACGGTGCAGATGGTCATCGCCCGAGCGCCGAACTCCGCCGCCACGCCGTAGAGCCCCGCCGCTTCCATCTCCACGCCGACGATGCCGTAGCGCTTCATCAGCTCGAAAAGCTCGGGCTGCGGGTTGTAGAACAGATCCGCCGAGAACAGGTTGCCCACCTTCACCGCCACGCCCTGGGCTGCGGCGGCATCCACTGCATGGCGGGTCAGCTCGAAGTCGGCGATGGCGGCGAAGTCGTGACCCATGAAGCGAGTGCGGTTGACCGCCGAATCGGTGCTCGCGCCGAGGCCGACAACCACGTCGCGCACCGCCACGTCGTCGCGCACCGCGCCGCAGGAGCCGACCCGGATCAAACGCTTCACGCCATAGTCGGTGATCAGCTCCTTGGCGTAGATGGAAACCGACGGAATGCCCATGCCGTGTCCCATCACCGAGATCTCGCGACCGCGATAGCGGCCGGTGAAGCCGAGCATGTTGCGCACGCTGTTCACCTCGCGGGCATCCTCGAGGAAGGTCTCGGCGATGTGCTTGGCGCGCAGCGGATCGCCGGGCATCAGCACGGTGTCGGCGAAGATGCCGCGTTCGCCCTGGATATGGGGAGTCGCCATGTCGAGGCTCCTAGGCAGCGAGAGGGTCGTTGGGGAGTGGCTTGGAAATAAAACTCGTGCCGTCGGCCATGGGCGCAAGCCCCAGATGCACCGCCAGGCTCTGGCCGATGTCGGCGAAGGTGTCGCGTGCACCCAGCGAGCCGGGCGGGAGCCCCGCGCCCAGCGCCAGCACCGGTACCCTTTCGCGGGTGTGGTCGGTGCCGTGCCAGGTAGGGTCGCAGCCATGGTCGGCGGTAATTACCAGCAGGTCGTCGTCGCGCAGCTTGGCCAGCAGCTCGGGCAGCCGCGCATCGAAAGCTTCGAGGGCTGAGGCGTAGCCGGCCACGTCACGGCGGTGGCCGTAGAGAGTGTCGAAGTCGACGAAGTTGGTCATCACCAGCGAGCGCTCGCCGGCCTCATCCAGGGCAGCCAGGGTGGCGTCCATCAGCGCGTCGTGACCGCTGGCCTTGATCGTTCGAGTAATGCCGCAGTGGGCATAGATATCGGCGATCTTGCCGATGGCGATCACCTCGCCGCCCTCGCTCTCGAGCTTCTGCAACACCGTGGGTGCGGGCGGCTCGACGCTGTAATCGCGGCGATTGGCGGTGCGGGCGAAGTCATCTGCGCCCTGTCCGACGAAGGGCCGCGCGATCACCCGACCGATATTGTAGGGCTCGAGCAGTCGCCGGGCGGTCTCGCACAGGGCGTAGAGCCGCTCGAGGCCGAAGGCTTCCTCGTGGGCAGCGATCTGGAACACCGAGTCGCCCGAGGTATAGACGATGGGCTTACCGCTGGCCACGTGCTCCTCGCCGAGCCGGGCGATGATCTCGGTGCCCGAGGCGTGGCAGTTGCCCAGCACGCCGGGCAACTCACCCTCGCGGATCAGCGCTGCTAGCAGCTCGGGCGGAAAGCTCTCCTCGCGGTCGAGGAAGTAGCCCCAGTCGAAACGTACCGGCACGCCGGCGATCTCCCAGTGACCCGAGGGGGTGTCCTTGCCCGAGGAGATCTCGCGGGCGTGGCCGTAGGCGCCGACCACTTCGGCCGGCAGCTCGACGCCCTCGGCCCAGGCGCCGGTGCTCTCGCGGTGGGCGTGGAACAGCCCCAGCCGGCCCAGGTTGGGCAGCGCGAGGGGGCCCTTGCGACCGGCACCGTCGCACTGCCCGCGGGCACAGGCGCCGGCAATATGGCCCAGGGTGTCGGCTCCGGCGTCGCCGAAGTTCACCGCATCCGGCGCCCCACCGATGCCGAAGGAGTCGAGTACTAGTACGATGGCGCGATTCATGGCGCCTCCCGACGGATCACGTCCTGAATGAGTGTAGGCAATCTGACGTCACCGGCGGCGACGTCGTTCACTTCGATGGCGGCAAGCAGCTGCATGGCGGCACGCTCGGCGTCGGCTTCGCTTCGAGCATGCACCCAGGCCAGCGGGCGCTCGCCGTCGACCGTCTCGCCGAGGGCGGCGATGCCGGTCAGCCCGACGGCATGATCGATGGCGTCATTTGGTGCACGGCGCCCCCCGCCCAGCGCAACTATGGCGAGGCCCACGGCACGGGTGTCCATGCGCGTGACCCGCCCGCTGCGCTCGGCATGCACGGGGCGCACGATGGGGGCCTGGGGCAGGTGGCGGTCGTGGCGCTCGAGTAGGTCGGCGGGGCCGCCCAGGCCCGTCACCATTCGCGCGAAGCGCTCAGCGGCGGCGCCGCTGGCAAGCCGGTCGTCCAACAGGGCCATGGCTGCATCACGGCTCTCAACCAGCCGGCCGGCCAACAGCAGCTCGGCGGCGAGTTCGCGGGTCACCTCAAGCAGGCGGCCGCCCCGCTTTTTGCCGATGAGCAGGTCAATGGCCTCGCGCACTTCGACGGCGTTGCCGGCGCAGGGCGCCAGCGGCTGGCTCATGTCGGTGAGCAACGCGGTGGTGGGCGTACCGGCACGGCTCGCCACCTCGGCGATAGTACTCGCCAGTTCGAACGAGGCCTCATGGGTGGGCATAAAGGCGCCGCTGCCGCTCTTGACGTCCATTACCAGGGCGTCGAGGCCGCAGGCGAGCTTCTTGCCCAGTATCGAGCTGACGATCAGCGGCAGCGACTCTACCGTGGCGGTGACATCGCGGATGGCATAGAGCCGCCGGTCGGCCGGCGCCAGCTCGGCGGTCTGGCCGACGATAGCCACGCCTGCCTCCTTGACCAGGCGACGAAAGCGCTCCCGCGAGGGCGCGATGTCGTAGCCGGGAATCGCCTCGAGCTTGTCCAGGGTGCCGCCGGTGTGGCCCAGGCCGCGGCCGGAGACCATCGGCACAAAACCGCCGCAGGCGGCGATCCACGGCCCCAGCACCAGCGAGACGAGATCGCCCACGCCGCCGGTGGAGTGCTTGTCCAGCACCGGCCCCGGCAGGTCCAGATCATGGCCCAAGCCGCGCCACGCCAGCACCTCGCCGGAGTCGCGCACCGCCTCGGTCAGCGCCACCGTCTCGGCGGCATTCATGCCGTTGAGAAAGATCGCCATGGCCAGCGCCCCCACCTGGGCGTCGGAGAGGCTGCCGTCGCTGATGCCACCCACCAGCTCACGGATCGCCTCGGGCGAGAGCGCCTCGCCGTCGCGCTTGGCGCGGATCAGCTCCTGTGGCAGTGCTCGTGCCGGCATCAGTAGCCCTCCGTCGAGCCCTTGTCTTCCCCGACACCGAGGGTCTCGAGCAGGCTGCCGAGCAGGCCCGAGGCACCGAAGCGGAAGTGCGCCGGCGTGATCCAATCCGCTCCCATCACCTGCTCGGCAAGCTGCAGGTAGGCGGCGGCGTCCTCGGCGGTGCGCACGCCGCCGGCGGCCTTGAAGCCCACGTCGCGCCCGCTCGCCTTGATCGCGGTGAGCAGGACCTTGGCGGCCTCCAGGGTGGCGTTGACCTTCACCTTGCCGGTGGAGGTCTTGAGGAAATCAGCGCCGCCGTCGATGGCGAGCATGCCGGCACGGTCGATCAGCCCGGCGCCCTTGAGTTCACCTGTCTCGAGGATCACCTTGAGCACGGCGTCGCCGCACTCGCGCTTGCAGGCGGCAACCAGCTCTTGGCCGACCTCGGCGTCGCCCGCCATCAGCGCACGATAGGGAAACACCACGTCGACCTCGTCGGCCCCCGCGGCGATGGCCGCACGGGTCTCGGCCGCAGCGCGTTCGATGTCGGCCTCGCCGTGGGGGAAGTTGGTCACCGTAGCGACCTTCACCTTGCCGGCCAGGCCCTGCCCGGCCAGCGCCTCACGGGCGGTTTCGATGAAAGCGGGGTAGATGCACACCGCCGCAGGATGACCCGCTGGCGTATTAGCACGACCGCACAGTTCGCGAATGACGGCGTCGCTGTCGTCGTCGTTGAGGCTGGTGAGGTCCATCAGCGCCAGGGCCTGGCGTGCGGCCTGCTGTAGATCGGTCATGGTATTACCTGTGGAATCAAGAAGTCGTTGGCAGCAGCCATCAGATCACCCCGCCCAGAGCGAGGAAGAAGCCGGCGATCGCCGCCGACATCAGGTTGGAGAGGGTGCCGGCCAGCACCGCCTTGACGCCGAAGCGAGCAATATCGTGGCGCCGGCTGGGAGCGATGCTGCCCAGGCCGCCAAGCAGGATGGCGATGGAAGACAAGTTGGCGAAACCGCACAGGGCGAAGGAGAGGATCGCCACGGTATGCCCGCTCATGACTTGGCCGGTATTCGCTACCAGCGAATCGCCGTCGATGTAGGGTGCCAGGTTGATGTAGGCGACGAACTCGTTGACCACCAGCTTCTGGCCGATGAAGGAGCCGGCCAAGGTGGCCTCCGCCCAGGGCACGCCGAGCACGAAGGCGAGCGGTGCGAACAGCCAGCCCAGGATCAGCTCCAGGCTCAGCTCTTCGACGCCGACCCAGCCACCCACACCGCCGAGCATGCCGTTGATCAGCGCGATCAGGCCGATGAAGGCGAGCAGCATGGCGCCGACGTTGGCCGCCAGGCGCAGCCCCGAGGTGGCCCCGGTCGCCGCCGCATCGAGGATGTTGACTGGCCTGTCCTCCTCCTCGATGACCTGGTTGGCCTCCTCGGTGTCATCCACCGGCTGCTGGGTCTCGGGCATGATCAGCTTGGCGAACAACAGCCCGCCGGGGGCCGCCATGAACGAGGCCGCCACCAGGTACTCCATGGGGATGCCCAACGCCGCGTAGCCGGCCAGCACCGAGCCCGCCACCGAGGCCAGCCCGCCGCACATCACCGCGAACAGCTGCGAAGGAGTCATGCGGGCGATGAAGGGGCGCACCACCAGCGGCGCCTCGGTCTGGCCGACGAAGATGTTGGCGGTGGCCGAGAGCGATTCGGTACGTGAGGTACCCAGTGCCTTCTGCAGCGCCCCGCCGAGGATTCGGATCACCCACTGCATGATGCCGATGTAGTAGAGCACGGCGATCAGCGAGGAGAAAAAGATGATGACCGGCAATACCTTGATGGCAAAGACGAAACCGACATTGCCGGTATCGGCCAGCCCACCGAAGAGGAAGTCGATACCGTCGTTGGCGTACATCACCACTTGGCTGACGCCGGCGGAAATGGTCTGCAGCACCGCCTGGCCGAACGGCACGTAGAGGACGAAGGCGCCAATGCCGGCCTGGATGGCGAAGGCACCGCCCACGGTTCGCAGGCGAATGTCACGCCGGCTGCTAGAAAAAACGAGAGCGATGGCGATCAGCGTCGCCATGCCGACCAGGCTCATGATGGCGGTCATGGTTCCTTCCTTTCGTGCCGGCGGCGGTATGCCAGGATCCACCGCATCTGGTTGTCGTGATGTCAGCGCAGTGGGAAGGCTGCACGAATGTGAAAAATATAACATTCAGTGTAAGACTTCCAACATCTCAACGCCTGAAACGAAAAAACCGCTACGCACAGGGTAGCGGTTTTGTCAGATGGGGCACTTACCGGCCGGCGGCCGCAGAATCGGAGTCAGCCGAAGTCCTTGCGCAGCGCCTCGAGAACGTCGAAGGCACGCAGCAGATCCTCTCGGGATACGCTGCAGAAGCGATTCAGGGAGCGCTTGAGGTCGGTAGTCGAGACGCCCTCGGTACGTGTCAGATAGACCACCTCGCAATAGGGTGACAGGAAGTCGAAATGGCCCTGCCAATCGTCGCCGATAGCAAAGGTGCTCACCCCATAGCGCTGGACGTCCTCGACTTTCTGTTCCCAGCGCGTCTCGGGGATGACTTCGCTCACGTAGCGAATGGAGCGAACGATTTCGGCACGCTGCTCGAAGGGGATCAGGGTTCTCTTGCCCTTGCCGGCATTGAACTCGTCGGTCGAGACCGCCACGATCAGGCGATCGCCCATTTCAGACAGACGGCGCAACAGGTTGAGGTGGCCGATATGAAACATGTCGAAGGTGCCGTAGGTGATCACGGTGCCACTCATGGTATCGCTCCTCTAGAAATCACACGGCTGGCCGGGTCACGACTTCCACCAACCGCGCATGCGTTCGAAACAGGGTTGCGGCATCAACAGCATGAGGACCTGCAGCCACTGCCGCGGGCGCATGCCAACCAGCGTCAGCGAGGCCAGGTCCGCCCTCACCGGTTTCCCCAACCGCTTCTTCTTGACTGCCCAGCAGAGCACCTTACGGTTGACCGCCGCCTGGAGGTAATGAGACTCATACCACGACAGTCGCCCGGCGAATTCGGCTAGCAGATCGACACTGGGGTGAACGCGGTCCAGGCCGTTCTTGCCTCCCCCAGTGCCGTTGCTCTCGATCAGCCAAAGGCTGGTCACGGTATCGTCGTAGTGGATCGCCTCGAGAGCGCAAAGCGCCTTGAGCCAGAAATAGACATCGCCTCCATGCCGGTAGCGGCCGGCAGGGAAGCCCCCCAGCGCAAGGAAGCGCCCACGACGAATGCAGACGCCATTCATGTTGATGAAGTCGCAGTAGGAGAACGCCTCCAGCGCCTCACGGCGTGCCAATACCCCGGTGGGAATGCTCTCCGTCCTGGGCTGGCGTTGATGCCCCTCCATCTTCTGAAAGGCATTGACGAACAGTTCAATATCGGGGTGCCTGGCGATAGCCTCGGCAAAGCGGGACAGGTGATCGAAGAGCAGGATATCCTCGGCATCGAAAAAGACCAGCCAGGATGCCTTGGCTTCTTCGGCCCCGAGATTACGCGCCGCCTGGCCACCCGGACCGGGCTCGTCACGCTGCAAGAGACGCAGCCGTCCTTTCCTGGCATGCTGTTCGAGAAGTTCGTAGGAGCCGTCGGTGGAACCGTCGTCCACGGCGATGACTTCGAAGTCCCGAAACGTCTGCTGGAAGAGGCTGGAGAGCGAGGCTGCCAGCGTCGCTACCTTGTTATAGACAGGTATCACGACCGAGAAGAATGGCATTTCAGTGGCTCCGACGGCGACGCCAGCGGTGATAGAACTCTACCGCCTGCTCACCGAACCACAGCCATATCAGGCGCTGCATCCAACGTGAAGCGAGACGGCGCCCGAGGTCGAGTTCATAGAGGCTTCGATGCCAGAACAATGCCGGGCGATTGCCCGCTATCAGCGCCTGCATCATGCCCAGGTCCCGGCGGTCCTCGAAGGTTCCACGGGAGCGCTTGAAATGGACGACCTGACTGAACGAGACGCAGCGCAGCTCACCCAGGTGAAAATGGCAGGAGGGGTCTTCGAGCATTTCTCGCAGCGTGCGCCCGTGATACCTGCGGTCTCTGTCATTGCGCTTTATTCGCGGCCGCTGCACCCGTTCGGCGGCGAGTGACAGATAGTCGATGTTCTCGGCCTTGCGCAGTCCGTAGAGTTCGAGTACCAGGCTCGTATCAAGCAGGACTTCGTCATGGTGGTAGCGATTGTTGGCCATGAACGAGCGGAAGTAGGAGAGCCTGGCCGAGGTGACGGAGAAGCGCCCCAGGCGAGCAAAGCGCAGGAAATGATTGGCGCTGTCGTCGAGCAGCCAGCGCGCCATCCGGATCGCTTCCTCACCGGCCAGGATCAACCATTCACCGTGCTTGTCCGCCGCCTCGCTGCAGTCGCTCCACCGCGGCATTCGGTAAACCAGCAGTTCGAGCGTGGATGCTCGTCCCGGCATGATGATTTGGGTCAGCGTTTCCAGATTGGCCCTGGCGCGCGGGGTGAGCCGAATGCTCTCGCGATAGCCGGCCTCCTCCACGGCGAACGGAAAACCTTTTGCCCGGGTCCTCGACTTGTTTGGTCTGATGGCCAGCCTCCAGGTAGTCTCGGCCAGCGCCAGGGCTTCAAGAGCTGAACGCCGTGTCATCGGGAGCGTGGGTAAGCTCAGGCCTGCATATGTTGCTTTCATGGCAGTGCTCCCCTCAACTGCATCCCTATGGAATACGATCAGCCAAAGAAGTTATCGCCGATCCACTGATTGCGTTTCGACAGTCGCTTCAAGGTGTCCGGGTCGGGCCTCCAGCCAAGCCCATTCAGGAATTCATCGAGACACTCGAGTGTCATGCTCAACGCCAAGGAAGCGTGGCTCGATTGGCCCTGAAGCGCCTCGAGAATACCGCGGTAATCGTGATCCTTCGGCACCACGACCTTGGCATTCCGCTCACTGTGTTCGGACGGGATGCCGGACAGGTACCCCTTGTGGTAAACGGCGTGGTAGCTCAGCGACAGGAAATGTTCATCGGCTGCCGGTACACGGACGAGCCCATTGACCCGAACGGCGTTGTCCAGCATTTGCCGCGCCTTGGCTGCCGGATAGTAGCTGCCTTGATGATGGTCGGTTCCGGGAAGACCGCTGACGCTATAGATGTCGCAAGGAATGTCCTTGCTCCTGCGATTGACGCTCACACAGGCTGCGAGCTTCTCGGCATCCTCGTCGGCGACGAGAATGTCGACATCTTCGTCCGGCTCGACGTGGGGCAAGGTCTCGAACCAGCGCAGCACGACATAGTCGATCTCCCTCTCCTGCAAGGTCTCGAGGAACCCCGCCACGCCCCTGCGGCCATCGATATATCGCCTGTGCGTCACTGGCTGATGCAACAGGCTCGCATATCGCTGCCTGGCATATCGCTTGAGTCTCTTGAGCAACATACCGCCCCCCGTCTATCGCAGCGCTCCGGCACCGGACGCGCGCCCCTTCAAGAAGCGCCGTAAACGGCGCCGTCCCAGACGCTTCGCGCCTGCCAATGTCATGCCGATCAGCGTGACGTGGCGCACGAGAATCAGCAGCGGGCGTGGAAAGGAATACAGGCACATGAAGCGCGGCAGGCCGGTATAAGGCAGCCAGCGCCGAAGATAAGGGCGGTACTGGGTGGTGGGGGGAATGTCACCGGGAAAGGTGTCCGGTACCGGGTACCAGGCGTAGTTGCCCTTCAACGAATTCCGTTCCTGCCCGGGCTGCAGGTATTCGAAATCGATGACCTTGAGCCCCTTGCACGGGTCATAGATGACATTGTGCGGATTGAAATCGATACATTCGTATCCGAGACGCCGGTAGTGCAGGATGAGCGAGCGCAGACGTTCGATGGCCCATATCGGCAGCAGCCCATGAGGGTAGAACAGCGGCTTTGGCGAAAGAATGCTCGGCAGGCTGTTCTCATACCACTCGAACACCAGGTACGAGGGGCCTACCGCCAGGATCTGCGACACCTCCGGCAATGAGCTGCCCAGCTCCCGCGCCTTGACTTCACGTTCCAGAAAGCGCTCCCGGCCCGGCCGGAAGGTCTTGCAGATCGCCTGGCGGCCATGGAAGTCGATCAGCTCCACCTTGGCCCGACGCGCATGCTTGCTCAGGTCGGCCAGGACAGGAAAGGGCGTGACGAAGGCCTCGTTGCGCTGCCGGGCGCTGGCCAGTACCTCCTCCATTCGCTCGGGCGCCACCACACCGAGATACTCCGCCGCCTGCATGGCGTTGTCGGAAGAGTGGACGGGATTGCAATGCTGCGAGGCGGGGACGCCACGGTTGACCTGCCGGCGCATCTGTTCCTTCACCGCGAACACACGGGCGTTGTCCACCATTTCGGAAGCGCCCGAAGCCTTCGAGGGCGAGCGGTCGGGGTAGACGTCATGTGCCACGAGCAAGCGGGAGGGCAAGCCGCCGCTGCAAGGAAACGGACCACGCCCCCAGTTGCCGCCGCGGATCTGATCGGCCACCTCGTCGCGATGAGCCCCTTCGATCGGCATGTCGCAAAGCACATCGAAGCCATGGCGGGTGAGCGTGCCCCGCAAGGCGTCGAGGTGTGCCAGCCCACGCTCCCGAATCAGAAAGACTGCCAGGCCCGGCACACTGTCATGAACGGAATCCTGCAGCCGTGACTTGAGCCAGGGATTGACGCCGGACAGCTTGAGCATGGTGTCCGAGAAAGGCGACCAGCCCGCCGCGGCAAGCCGGTCGTCCAACTCCTCGAGGCCGAAGCGCTGCGATAGCGGCCACAGGCCACAGCGAGCATTCAACGCCTCGATGACCTGAACATACGGCGAGGTCGCGCTGTCTTCGCCAACAGCGGTATCGCTGGCCAGGCCGCTGGCCGGGCCGAGGTGGTAAACCGCCTCGGCGCTTATCACCATCAGCCGCTGGGCATCGCTGGCAAGCCGGGGTGCCGGCTGCGCGCGCACCGCGTCCAGCAGCTCGCGTGAGCGGCGAACCGGCAGATAGGCCACCCCGTTGCGGTCGCTGCCCCGCAACCCTCCGACACTGTAGAGGGTACAGCGAAGATCGCCAGGGCGTGCCCTGGAGCGCAGCAACCCCGCTATCTTCGGCAGCCCGTCGTCGGCCACCAGCAGCACGATATCCTCACCGCTGGGCCAGGCCACCTCGGCCCCTGGCCAGTGCAGGAAGGTGTGATCGATGTCACGCTCCACCAAGGTGGCGGCCAACGTCTCGAAACCCACTGACCCGGCCACATAGAGCTGTCGATGATCGCGACGCTTGCCCCCTAACTTCCGGAATAACTTGCTCCACATTTTCGCCCATCTCATCACGGGGACCCTCTTGGTAGCGACGCTCGTCAGACCCTGTCATCAGGGCGGGAGGCGCCGTTCTCTCGATGAAGCAGTCGTCGAAAACCTTGAGCGCGGCCGACGGCTTGAACAGGCCGGAAGAGACTCCCGGCCAGAGCATGACGTCCTGCCTGCGCACGAAGTGCTCGACCCGGATGGGTACACGAGCGTTACCTAAAGCACTGATCACGGCGTAGCGATGCTGACCTACCAGCACCTGCCAGCGCCAACGACCGTCGGGATGGCTAAGCACGAGGGCGCGAATGTCGCCATCGGTGCCGTCGTGGCGGCGAACGCCGTTGACACGCACCGATTCCAGCACCCGCGCCAGGCGCTCGACCTCGACATGCAGCTTGAGCTCGCTCACCGGCCCGCAGAACTTCCAGCCGGCTTCGACGCCGAGCGGCTTGCCGAGTACGCGCGCATTTTCGCGCCCCTCGGCGCGCCGCCGCTGGACACGCTTCTGCTCCAAGCCGAGCGGATCCCAGGGCCAGGGGGTGAGCCACGCAGGCAATTCCGCCAGGCCACCGGCCTCACTCTCGTCGAGACCGAGGAACTCGGCCGCCGAACGGGGTTGCCAATCGCGGTAGAAATTCTTCAGCGCCTTACGGATCAGCGCCCGTTCATGGCCGGGGCTGGCCAGGGCCTGCTGCATCACGGTGGCGAGCGGACGCGGCCGGTCGAAAGGAAAGTTGAGAAAGCCAAAGCCCCACTCCACGGGAGCGTCAAGTAGCAGGCGACGCCCCGGGTGACGATAGCTGAGCAGCAGCGGATTTCCCTCGTGGTTGCGCGCATCGATGGGCGCAAAGCGTTTCATCGACTGCAGATGGAACCCCATGGCTTCCACCTTGCGGATGAACCAGAGTTTAAGCAGCAGTGGTTCGATTCGCATTTCACCCCCCCTTGGTCAACGGGCTCAGCCTAGGCACCTGGCGGGCACCTGGAATTCGACTCGGCTGAGCGGGGTACGGGGCTGTCGTCAACAGCCGAGCCTGACGCTCTCTCCAGATCAGGTCCGCCAATCCATCGGTCGGCCGATAGTCCAGTGGGGCCGCCTGCAACAGTTGCCGTACGCTCGAGTGGTCGGCGCTGGCCAGAGCCCGCTCGAGCCGGTGCAGGAAGGCTTCGAGCATTGGCCATTCCCAGTAGCGCTCGGAGCTGGTCAGGATCCGGTCGTGGCAGGTCCGTGCCGCCGCCCCGCCGATCAACAACTCCTCGAAGAGCTTCTCACCCGGTCGCAAGCCGGTGTAGATGATCTCGATATCGCCGCCAGGGCGCCGTTCGTCCTTCACCGTGAGGCCGGAGAGTCGAATCATGTTCACCGCGAGGTCACGAATGCGCACCGGCTCGCCCATGTCGAGCACGAACACCTCCCCACCGCTGCCCATGGCTCCGGCCTGGATGACCAGCTGCGCCGCCTCGGGAATGGTCATGAAATAGCGAGTGATATCGGGATGGGTGACCTCGACCGGCCCACCCTGCTCGATCTGTTGGCGAAAGCGCGGCACCACCGAACCGCTCGAACCCAGCACGTTGCCGAAGCGAACCATGCAGAAGCGGGTCTGGCTGCCGGCGCGAGAGAACGCCTGGCAAATCAGCTCGGCCAGGCGCTTGGAGGCCCCCATGACATTGGTCGGCCGCACGGCCTTGTCGGTGGACACCATGACGAAAGTGGCCACCCCTCCCTGCATCGCTGCCTGGGCCAGCTCGAGCGTGCCGAAGACGTTGTTGCGCAGGCCTTCGACCAGGTTGTACTCCACCATCGGCACATGCTTGTAGGCCGCAGCATGGTAGACGGTATGCACGGCGAAGGTGTCGAAGATCGTGGTCAGGGCATCGTGGCTCTGGACCGAAGCCAACAGCGGCTTGAGTTCGATGCCCGCTGCCACGGCGGGATGTCGCAGCAACTCCTGCTCGATGGCAAAGAGAGCAAACTCGCATTTGTCGAGCAGCAGCAGTCGCGCTGGCTGCTGGGTCAGGATCTGGCGGCAAAGTTCGCTGCCGATCGACCCGCCCGCGCCGGTCACCATGACCGTCTTGCCCCGGATCTCGGCATCCATCAGGTCGGAGAAGGGCGGCACCGGCTCCCTGCCCAGCAGGTCTTCCAGCGCCACGTCACGCACTTCCGAAATGCTTGCCCGACCGGAGATGACGTCAGCGCTGCCGGGGATGGTCTTGACGGGTACGGACAGTGCGGAAAGTCGCTGCAGGATCTCTCGGCGCCGGCAACGCGGCGCACTGGGAATGGCGAGCAGCACCATGTCGGCCTTGTACTCTGCGATCAATGCCGCCAAGGCAACCGGCTGATGTACTCGCAGCCCTTCGACCAGGGTGCCGTTCAGGCCGCGCCAGTCGTCGACGAAGGCGACCGGCTCGTACTCGCTGCCATGACGCAGGGCCGCCACTAGCTCGCTCCCGGCCGCACCGGCACCGTAGATCACTACCGGCCGCCGCTTGCAGCGCTGGCTATGGAGATAAAGCTCACGCAGCACGAACCGCACACCGCCCACACCCAACAGCACCAGCAAGGCATAGGTGATGACGATGGGCAGCACCAGTTCGGGCCCCTTCAACCGCGTGACCAGCAGTACGACCAAGGCCGACGCCACCACCGCCAATGCGGCGATCAATACGGTGGTGTGATTCATGTAGCGGATCACCACCCGATACAAGCCCAGCCAATGGAACAGCACGATACTGGTCACGGCGACGATCAGGCTGGTCGACCACAGTTCCAGATCGATCAATGGCACCAGGCTTTCCCGGTGAAGCACAGCGGCCAACAGCAAACCGGTGACGACGATCAGTCCGTCGATCGCCACCAGCACGCGTCGTTTGACGCAGCGTGGTAATACCAGCAAAGGCTGCAAGGAGATGTGCATGGCTCTCTTCCCTCTGAATGGTTTCCCGGTCATGGCCGACCGGGAAGCTCCAGGGCCGACGCGACCTGCGCCCAATCGAGATATTTGAAGTTCTGGTTCTGCGATGCATTCCTGCCGCTCTGCACCACGACCAGACCCGTGGCGAAGCGCTCTCCGAAGTTGTGCGAACTGACCTCGAGCCCATCGGTCTCGCGTACGCTGCCGATCCCCCTTTCCTGGTCCTCGTCGATGCGGAAGACACCCCGTAGGCGATAGGGAGGGGCGGCATCGAGCACGGCGAAGCGATGGTTACCCTGGCTGGAAACGATCAAGTACTGGTCGCCATAAAGTGCCAACCCTTCGATATCGGGCTCCAGCGGCTCTTTCGCCTCGATGACGACTTCACGGCTGGTTCCCGCCTCCGGATCCGCCTGCATGACCCAGACGCCAAAAGCCTCCTCGCCGACGAACAGCAGGGAACGGGCATCGTCCGCCACGCAACCCTCGGGCTGGGAGTCCAGCCGGAAGGATCGCAGCAGCTCGACATGGGGCTCGCCCTGGGTCATTCCCAGGCGATGCTGGAGATAGCTGCCATCCTTGGCATTGGTGAAGACGTGCAGTTCATCGCCGTGGCGATAGAGGCAGGTACCGTAGATCCCCTCCAGGCCGGTAGGCACCAGGCCGACCAGGCTCACCTCACCGACCGGGTCGATCTCGAACACTGCCAGGCTCTCGCTATCGCGGTGGGTCGCCACGGCAATGTCCATGCTCCGCCCGTCGAGGTACACGTCCTGGCGCAGGTCGACATTGTTGAGCCGGCCCACCGGCAGCGACTGCAATCGCTGCCCCTCCAGGTCGTACACCTCCAGGCCACGCTTCTTGTCGGTACCCAGCACTCGGCTCTGCCCCGGCGCTTCGCCGTTGTACCAGATGGCAGGATCGTCGGCGGCATCGCCGCTGCTCTCCACCGGCACGGTCTCGCCCTGAGCGCTGATGACAGCCAAGGGTTGCGTCGCAGCCGGCATGGGTGGTGAGCCGAGCCACATCAGCGCATAGACAGCGCCAAGTGTCACCGCGACACCGGCCAGTTGACGGTAAAGCCGCCTGCTCGGCCTGTAGTGCGAATTGCCCATGGCTTCCTCCCAGTCACCAGCGTTCGAGCTCCGGCTTTCCCGGGACATCTACGACAACATCCTTGAGCCTTATCCAGCCCTGCCCATAGAGATGCCAGCAAACCGCCAACATCATCCAGAACAGGGTCGAGCGAAGCCCATTGTGGGTAAGCGAATAGATCAGCGGCCCCGCCACTCCCAGCCAGACGTAGGGCGGCGCCCTGCGCAGCGCGAGGAAGATCACTGCCAGGAACAGTCCGAACCCCGGGATGCCATAGGCGAACAGCATATTGGCGTAGGAGGAGTGGATCTCGCTGCTGTGGTAGGGAACGAAACGGCGACGCTCGCCCTCGGCTGCCCCCAGGATGGCGTACTCGGGGAAGTTGGCCAGCCGATCGTACTTGCGCTCCTCGTAGGCGTTCTCCACCTTGTCCGGGGCGCGATCCATGCGCGACTGCAGGTTGCTGCGCACCTGGCCATCCGAGCTCAGGTTTACCATCAGCACCACCACCAGGATCAGCGGCGCCACCAGCAGCAGCCTAGCGAAGCGGCGCAGCCGGTCCATGTTGGCCACGACCCAGCCGCTCCCGACCAGCACCGCGCCGCCCATGGCGCCGAGCGAAGAGGCCGCCAGGATGCTGACCACCGCTGCCACCAGGCCGGCCAGCATCAGTGGCCGCAACGGCGGGCGGAAGTCGTCGAGCAGCATGAGGACGACGATGCCGCACAGCGAGAAGTAGGCGAGCTGGTTGGGGTTGTTGAAACTGCCCGTGGTGCGGTTCGCCCCCCCCCCCAGCTGCAGCAGTACCTGGCTTGCCGCCACCAGCAGGGCGATGGAGAGCGCGTTGCGGATCAGACTGCGTCCCATTTCTCCGGATACGCTGAGAAAACGCAGCAGCGCCATCCCCACCAGGAAGTTGAAGAAGTAGAAAGCGGGGTAGATGAAGAAGGCGGTGCTCTCCATGACCAGCGCCCAGCCCAGGCAGACCAACAGCACCCATAACACCATCAGGGCCCAGCACAGGGCGAAGGAGGAGGCCGCAAGGCGCTTGTCGCCGAGGGCCAGCAGCGTCATCAGCAGGGCGAAGCCAAGCAGCAGGAAGTCGGCAGGTTGAGGCTGGCCGCTGGGAAAGACATACAGGCTCGCCAGGCTCAATCCGAAGAACAGCAGCGTGGTAGCGATCAGGTGCATGGCTATGCGCTCTAGAGGTTGGCCATCATGCGGAACGTGACGTTGCGCGCGACCAGTTCGTCATAGGTGCCGCTGTCGACGACACGACCCTGATCGAGCATGTGGATCACGTCGCAGTTCTTCACGGTGGTCAGGCGGTGGGCGATCATTACCAGCGTCTTGCCGCCGGCGATGGCATCGATGTCGGCCATTACCCGCTGCTCGGTAATGCCATCGAGCGCACTGGTCGCCTCATCGAGCACCAGCACGCTCGCGTTGCGGTAGAGCGCCCGGGCAATGCCGATGCGCTGGCGCTGCCCGCCCGAGAGCTGCACACCGCGCTCCCCGACATGGGTCTCGAGCCCCTCCGGCAGGGAGGCGAGAAGCTCATCGAGCTGAGCCATGCGCACGGCCTCTTCGGCCCGGCCCACGTCGATCTCATCACGCGGCACACCAAAGGCCACATTTTCGAGGATGGTGGCATCGGCCAGGAAGATGTGCTGAGGTACGAACCCGATACTGGCCTGCCAGCGCAGCAGGGTAATCTCGGTCAATGGCTTTCCATCTACCAGGATGCGCCCCTGCTGTGGCTCGATCAGTCCCAGCAGCAGGTCGACGGCGGTGGACTTGCCCGAACCGGACTCGCCGACCAGCCCCACCCGGGAGCCAACGGGAATGGTCAGGCTAAGGCCGTTGAGCGCTGCCACGCGCTTGCCCGGATAGTGGAAATGCACGTCGTCGAGCCGGATGCTGGTTGTCGGCACCAGCGGCGGCACCGTACTGCCCGTTCCAGCGGCTTCGGCCTCGGCATGGGCATGGCTTGCAACCAGGTCGTCACGAATCGTCTCGTAGGCCGCCATGTTGCCGCGGATATTGGAGATGGAGGAGTAGATCTTCTGGTAGGCGGGCAGCATCTTGAAGCCAGCCAGCGCATAGATCGACAGGGCCGGCAGGATCGTGCCCAGATTGCCCTGATGGGCATTCAACAGATAGAGCACCAGCAGGATCACCGAACCGAAGGCGACCATCTCGATGGCGTAGCGGGGCGCCTCACTGAGTCCCTGAGTCACTCCCTGGCCGCGTGCCACCTGCTGGCTGGCCTTGTCGAACTGACGCGTAAAAGTCGCCTGGCGACGCAGCAGCAACAGGTCCTTGATACCACCGAAGCCTTCCGTCATCAGCTTGAAGCGCTTGGCCTGGGAGCGCGACACGCGGCGGCCATTGGAGATGAGGAAGCGCCGCACCGTCTTGTACAGCAGCAGGTAGGTGACAATGAATATCACGATGCCGCTGGCAGCCACCACCGGGTTGTAGATAAAGATGGTAAGCGTCATGCACGTCACCATCACCAGCTTGGCATTGAGCTGCATGAACGGGTTGATGATTTTAGTGGTAACTCGCTGGACCTCCTGGGAGGCGCGATTGATCAGCCGGCTGCTGCTGCCGCCGGCATGGAACAGCCAGGGCTGGTGAAGGTAGTAGCGATAAAGCCGGCTGGAGAGCTCGGCGCCCACTCGGGCACCGTAGAGCGACAGCCGCCAGGTGGTGTACATGGAGAACAGCGCTGCCACCAACAGCACCAGGAGTACGCTGGCTCCCAGCAAGGTAAGGAAGCGCTCGGGGCTTTCCAGGCCGCTCCACTGATAGGCCTGGGCCAGCCAGCCCTCGCCCTGCAATCGGCTCATATCTCCCACTACCGACATGAAAGGGCCGATGGCAATGACGCTGGCGATCTCGGCGAAAGCCATGATGACGATCAAACCCTGCAGCCGCAGCAGGCGTCGACGCTGGCCCGGGGTCAGCAGCGAATAGAGTTCGCGTAGTTGAGTCACCATCTCCGGTCACCGGTAGGCATAAATATAGTTGCCGTAATGACCGTAGCGATTGCTGGTCGGCTTCTCCAAACCGTTGAGGATCGCGCCCTTGAGCCGTACCCCCGCACTTTCCAGCCTGCGCTTGGCCGCCTTGATCTCGGCGGGTGGGTTGATGCCGAAGCGCACCACCAGCAGGCTGGTGCCGGCCAGCTTGCCGACGACAGCGGCATCGGTGACCGCCAGTACCGGCGGCGTGTCGATCACCACCAGGTCATAGATCCCGCTCATGGCCTGGAGAAAGTCGTGGAAGCTGCGCTGCATCAACAGCTCGGACGGGTTGGGCGGCACCGTGCCCCGGGCTACGTAATCCAGCCCCTCCACTTCGGTGGCACGGATCGCCTCGCTACGATCGATACGCTGGGCCAGCAGCTCCGACAGTCCTGGCACTCCCTTGTCATGGAAGGCGTGGTGCAAACGACCGCGGCGCATGTCGGCATCGATCAGCAGCACCTTTTGACCGGCCTGTGCGCACACCGCGGCCAGGTTGGCCGCCACGAAGCTCTTGCCCGCTCCCGGCCCTGCGCCCGCGATCATCAAGCGATTGTTGCCTGCTTCCAACATGGCGAAGTAGAGGCTGGTACGCAGGCTGCGCAGTGCCTCGACCGCCAACTCGGTGGGGTCGGCAACTGCCAGCAGGCCGCGGAAGACATCCTGTTGCAGCTTCGATCCGGCCGGCCGGATGCGCCGCGTGAGCTTGGCCTGCTCGGCGGAAGCGGGCAGCGTGGCATAGACCGGCAAGCCCACCTCCTCGAGCTGGTCGGGGCTCTTGATCGCCTGGCTCAGCAACAAGCGCAGGATGACACCCAGCGCTGCCAGCAAGGCACCGACCAGACCGCTGACCAGGGTGGTAAGCGAGACGCGCGGTGAAATGGTACCCGGCTGCATTTCGGCATTGTCGAGAATCCGTACGTTACCTACCGTACCGGCCTTCAGCAGGCGCATCTCCTGGCGCTGATTGAGCAGCTGTACATAGACCTGCTGGTTGACCTGGGTGTCCCGGGTCAAGCGCAGCACCTCCTGCTGGGTCTCGGGGAGATCGCCGATCAAGGCGTCGAGCCGCTCACGTTCGGCCTGCAGCTGCGAGCGTTGCCGCAGCAGCGCCTGGTAGTTGGGGTGGGTCGGCCGGAAACGCTCGGCCAGATTCGCTTCGGCCAAGGCAAGCTCGGTCAACTGGTTTTCGACCGCCACCAGCCGGCTGAGCAGATTCTGGGTTTCGAAGCTGAGATCCACGGAGTCGCGCTGGGAACGGTAGGCGTTGAGCTCATTTTCCGCCTCGGTCAGCTGTACGTTGACCTGGGGGATCTGTTCGTCCAGAAAGGCAAGCTGCTTCTCGGCCTCCTCAGACTGACGCTGTACGTTCTGGGTCAGGAAAACCCCCGTGATGGTGTCCAGCGTCTGCTGGGTCAGGCTGCGGTCGGTCCCGCTCAGGAACACCTGGTAGACACCCGAATCCTTGCCGCGCGGCATGATCATGAAGCGCTGCTGGAGCTGGCTGATCGCGCTCAGCCTGGAAACGCGCCGGACCTCGAACTCGGCGCCCGGATGGGCGCTCAGCTGGCTGACGAAGAGGCGATAGCCCTGTTCGTTCATCACGGTCTCGCCGGCACGGCCGAGAAGCAATGTCGTGCCATCCAGCAGCAGTTCGTAAGTGTCTTCACCCGTGACTCTCAGGGTGTGCTGAAGCCCCTCCCGCTCTGCCGGCAGCTCGAAACGCGAGATACGCAAGGACTCTCCCGCCCAGACATAGGGTGTGCCCAGCGACTCCTCGCCATCTTGCAACCGTTGACGCAGGAACCCAGGTGTCAGGCTCTCGAACCAGCCGCGCCGGAAGCCATGGTTGACCAGGAAATCGCCTACCCAAGGCATCCGGCGAGGCTCGATGCGAACCGTCAAGTCGAGCCGATCGACGGTTTCTCCCATAACCATGCGCGACTGCAGGATTTCAAGCTCAGCCGCCGTTGGATTTCCAAACTGCTCTCCTCCTGCCAGGGATTCGAGCAGGCCCAGCATCGCGCCGCGGTTCTCGACCTGGATCAAGGCATCGGACTGATAGATACGAGGCTGAGAGCTGGCATGGAAATACCCTGCCAACATGAACACGACAATAACGGTCAGAATGAGAAATTTTCTGTCGATCAATGCATCCAACAGTTTCCTCAGACTGATATCGCCGCCCTCGGCAGGCGCCTGGGGAGCCGTGGGAGGGTTGGGAAAAATCGTCATGAGCGGTTCCCTCTCATCGCGTGATCAGTCAAGCCTTTGGCTTACAAATCACCCGTGTTGTTTATGGATCTGGCCAAATCCCCAGGGAGCGTTACCGAAGGTAGAAGTAGCGAGATGACGTTGTTCCAGCGTGCCAGCGGTGCGGATGTGACGTAGATGACATCCTGGGGATTCAGCGGAAAGCGGGTGCCCAGCATCAAGCGAGTCGCATCGCTGATATCCAGTTGATAAACCGTGGCCAACTTCTCGCTTTCCGGCGGGTTTCCGCGCACCACGAAGATACCGGAGGGCTGTGCACGGCTCTCGTTGACACCACCGGCGCGGGCCAGGGCATCGGTCAGCGACAGGCGCTCGTTGCCCAGGGCAATGGCGCCGGGCCTCAACACCTGGCCGAGCACGACCACGTTCTGGTTCTCGGAAGTGGGCACGTGAACGAGGTCACCGTCACGCAGCAAGCGGTTCTGGGTCAGATCCCCTTGGCGCAGCATGGCATACAGGGAGATGCTCTCTTCGCGTCCATCGCGAGTGAGTACAACGTTGTGCCAATCGGCATTGGGTCGAGCGCCGCCGGCTTCGCTGATAGCGTCGAGGAGAGTCAGCGGCACGATGGTCAGCGGCTGCGCTCCAGGACGTTCCACCGCTCCGCTGACATAGACCTTCTGCGAGCGGAACGCGGCAATTCCGACTTCCACCTGCGGCTCGGTGATCACATTCGAGAGCCGCCGACTGAGCATGCCGCGCAACTCCTCGAGCGTCATGCCCGCCACCTGCACGCGCCCCACGTAGGGGTAGAACATGGTGCCGTCGGGCCGCACCCGATTCCCGGTCTCGGATGCCGCACGCTCACTGCCAGCGGGTATGGTCAGTTCCGGATGGTCGTAGACAATGACACTGAGCACGTCGCCGGGACCGATGCGATACTCGTAAAGCTGGAGGTCGCGCTGAAGCTCGGGAGGCAGCGGGCGCGAGGCGGGCTCGACCATACGCATTCCCATGACCAGCTCAGGCGTTATCGGCTCTATGTCGACGCGGGAGTCAAGCGACTCCTCCAGCCGGTTCTCGTTGATATGGCCGCCAGGAGAGTATGCGCACCCGGCCGCTAGCAGCAGCACGAGCAACACAGCCAACGCCCCGGTGAACCTCGCTGCCCCTGTCACCAGCGATTGGCCGTCCGACTCTGCGAGTACCCAAGCGCTGTTTCTGTCTTCTGTACACGTTGTCATTGTTCCATCCCCCGCGGGACCCCATAGACACGCTACCGCCCCGGATTTCACTGGCAGTCATCCGAAGACCTGTTTTTTCTTCTTTTCCCAGCCTCATCGACAGCGACCTGTAATTTACATTTGGTGACATTTACGAAAAAGCCACCATGACGCTTTGATGAAGCAAAAGATACATTCAGGTTACATTGGCGTTTCGATGCCACCAGATGGTTTTTACCTCAGCCTCGTGCTGAAAATCGGTGGCAAAAAAAGGCTCAGGAGAAGCAGCAGAAACTGCGCTGGACGCATGAGAAAAATCAGATGTGAAAATTAGACAGGCGTACCCTTCGCAGGAGAAAAATCTCCTGTTACGAAAAGACGACAAAGAGTTGAATATCAGCCTCGAAGAGGGCTACCAGTGATTGACAATCGCTGAATCCACTGATTGCAGGCCTCATCGATGAGTTGGTGGGCCCGTTGGAACGCCTCCGCAGGACGGCGGTAAGGATCGGGGATGTCGAGCCCCTCCCCCTGTGCCAGCCAGTAACCCAGGCGCATGACCTTGCCAATTGCCTGCGGCCAGCGCTCGGAGATCATGCGTCGCTGCTCGTCGCTCATCACCAGGACCAGATCGGCCTCAGCCAGGTGCTGGGCATCGAGCTGCCGCGCCGAGTGGCCGGAAACATCGAACCCTGCGGATTCGGCAAGCGCGCGCGCGCTGGGCTCGACACCCTGGCCGACCAGGGCGGTCAATCCTGCCGAACTCACCTGACAGTGGGGCAAGCGCTGCTGGAGCATCGCTGCGGCCACCGGGCTGCGACAGACGTTACCGCGACAAACCACCAGAATGGAGCGGATCATGAGCGTAGTACACTCGACATGAACGGATTTGAGGGAGCCTTGCCAGGACTATCATAGCGCCCGGCTCCCGGGAGTGGAAAAACCCTGCCGCCTGGCTCAGCATAGAGCCAGCCAAAGTGATCTTCGCGCCAGGTTCTTCGAATCAGTGACAAGGTGGGAGCAGCGAATGAAAGACCGCAGCGCCATGCGCCTGGCCCGTCTGCAACAGGTGCTCGCCGGCGGTGGTACCATCCATCTTCGTGAAGCCGCGCATCTCTGCGGTGTCTCGGAAATGACCATTCGCCGCGACGTGGCCGCAAGCGCAGGCGCCATGACGTTGCTCGGTGGGCGCTTGGTGATGGCCAACAATCCTCATTATGCGCCGGCCTATGACCTCGACCAGCAGAAGGATAGCCACGCCCAGGCCAAGCGCCGGCTCAGTGAACGGGCGGCCGGCTTCATTGCCCACGGCGATACCCTGTTCATCGACTGCGGTACCACCCTGCTGCCCCTGGTAGGCCGGCTCGCTGCCTATGAGCGGCTTACCGTAGTGACCTATGCCCTCAACGTAGCCAATGCGGTAAGCCTGCTGCCCGAGGTGCGCCTGGTACTTCTCGGTGGGCTTTATCATGCCAGTTCGCAATCCTTCGGCAGCGACGACATGAGCACGGCGATCAAGCGCCTGGGGATCAATCGCGCCTTCATCTCGGCGGCAGGCGTGCACGCGGAACGCGGCGTGAGCTGCTTTCACTTTCATGAAGTCGCCCCCAAGCAGGCCGCCATCGCCAGCGCCGAGCAGCGCCTGCTGGTGGTCGACGAAAGCAAGATCGGCCAGGTCCGCCCCGCCTACTTCGCCAAGCTGGACGACTTCGATGTGGTGATCACCGACGGCGACGTGGCACCTTCACCGGAGAGCGGCGGACCGAGAATCGTCGCCGCCTGACACCCAGAAGCAACGAAGCCAGGCAAAGCCCGGCTTCGTTGGGGTAGGGTCGAGCGCAGGAGTCAGGCTTGAGACGAAAATTCGGCGAGCGAAGGCCAGACAAGGCAAAAATCGGCGAAAGGACGGAGTTTACGTGTTGTAAATGAGTACCTTGAGCCGATTTTTAACGCAGTATGGCCGAGCGCAGCCAGTGTTCGCCCAAGCCTAGCCGCACTTGGACCAGCCGCAGCCCGCATAGCAGGTAGGACAGCCATCCATCATGATCAACTCACCGCGACACTCGGGGCAGTGGCCCACCACCGTGGGGCCGTCACCCTTCTCTTCGGCGACTGCCGCCTTGGCCTGCTGCTCGGCGCGGACCTCCTCCTCGGGGGTGGGCGGCTGCCAGGGGTGACCGTGGGCCAGGCGGTGGGCGTAGCGGCTGACCAGGTCTTGTACCGGCACCTGGTTGCCATCTTGGTCGAGGAAGCCGCGGCGGTAGAGGATCTGCTGGATCGACCAGGCGATGGCCGCCACCTCGGAGTCGTGGAACATGGGCTTGCCCCAGCGGTTCATGCCGCAGCGCACCAGGCCCTTGTCCCAGGCCACCTTGCGCAGGTCGGCCACCGCCTGGGTGACGTAGCCGCCGCGGGCGGCCAGCGACAGGCTGCGCATGGTGGCGGTAATCCACTGGTGCTCGCTGGAGAGCTGGCCGGAGGGGAAGAAGAACTCCACCGGGCGCTCGATCACCACCCGCTGGCCGTCGAGCACGCCCTCCACCGGCATGAAGGAGACCAGCAGGTAGACCTTCTTGCGACCCTCGGCACCGACGTAGGAGATCTTCTCGGAGACGGCCTCCAGCGTGCCTTCCGGACGCGAGGGGATACGTACCGTGAGCGGGTTCTCGTCGGCCAGCGGCGCCTCTTGCACCGCCTTCTTGACGCTGTAGGAAACGATCTTTGACTTGATTTCGACGGCCATCACGGGGCTCCTGCGGAAAAAGGTTGAACGGCATACAGCGGCTCGGGGCTGATCCGTCGACAGGCCTGCGAGGAGGCGCTGTAAACCCATCCCTGGGCGCTACCTTCGCCATCCATGGCGAAGGACCTCCTCTTCGGCCTGTCCCCGGCGCCCCTCGCTACCGGCAGCTGAAGGATCACAGGCTCACCATTTGCCATAGGTGCCTTCCTTCAGCGCATCGTAGAGATTCGCCGCATTGTGCTCCTCGCCGTCGTAGATCACCTTCTCGTCGCCGGCCAGCTCCAGCGTCTCGCCGTTCTCCAGCTCGAACACGTAGGTGGTGTTCTTGAGGTCGTCCTCGCGCACCAGCACGCCCTGGAACGCTTCCGGGTTGAAGCGGAAGGTGGTGCAGCCCTTGAGCTTGCTCTCGTAGGCGTCCAGGTAGAGATCCTTGAACTGCTCGAAGGGGAACTCGGTGGGCACGTTGACCGTCTTGGAGATGGCCGAGTCGACCCACGCCTGGGCCGCCGCCTGCACCGCCACGTGCTGCGTCGGGGTCACCGAATCGGCGGTGATGAAATAATCGGGCAGGTCGCTCTCCACCGCGTCGCTGGCGATGAAGTGGCGGTAGGCAGCAAGCTCGAAGGAAACCACCTCCACCTGCTCCTTGGTCTTCTTGCCCGACTGGATGACGTTGCGGAAGTAGCGGTGCGAGAACGACGGTTCGATGCCGTTGGAGGCGTTGTTGCCCAGCGACAACGAGATGGTGCCGGTCGGCGCGATCGAGCTGTGGTGGGTGAAACGCGCGCCGTGCTCGGCCAGTGCCGCGACCAGTTCCGGTTCCACCTCGGCGACCTTCTGCATGTAGCGGCTGTAGCGCGCGTGCAGGATACGCCCGGGCACCTTGTCACCGATCTCGTAGCCATCCTTCGCCAGCTCCGGGCGCTCGCGCATCATCTTCGGCGTGATCTCGAAGTCTTCAGCCAGTATCGGCGCCATGCCCTTCTCGCGGGAGAGCTCCAGCGCCTGCTTCCAGCCCTCGATGGCCAGGTTGCGGCTCACCTCTTCGGTGAAGGCGAGCGACTCGGGCGAGCCGTAGGGGATCTTGAGCATGGTCAGGGTCGAGCCGAGGCCGAGGAAGCCCATGCCGTGGCGGCGCTTGGCTTCGATCTCACGGCGCTGGCCCTCGAGCGGAAGGCCGCTGATCTCGACCACGTTGTCGAGCATGCGGGTGAAGATCGCCACCACCTGGCGGTAGCGCTCCCAGTCGAAGCGCGGCTTCTTGCCGAAGGGGTCGATGACGAAGCGGGTCAAGTTGACCGAGCCCAGCAGGCAGGCACCCTCCGGCGGCAGGGGCTGCTCACCGCAGGGGTTGGTGGCGCGGATCTCCTCGCAGAACCAGTTGTTGTTCATGCGGTTGACCTGGTCGATCAGGATGAAACCCGGCTCGGCGAAGTCGTAGGTGGAACGCATGATGGTGTCCCACAGCTCACGGGCCTTGATCACCTCGACGATACGACAGGCGACGCGGCCCTCGGCGTCGACACTGTAGCCCTCCTCGATCACCGGCCAGTCGCGGTAGATCAGGTCCTCGGGCTTGACGTCCTCCTTCTCGCCGCCGTGCAGCGGGAAGGCCAGCGGCCAATCGGTGTCGTTCTTCACCGCCTCCATGAACTCGTCGGTGATCAGCAGCGAGAGGTTGAACTGGCGCAGCCGGCCGGCTTCGCGCTTGGCTTCGATGAAGCTGCGCACGTCGGGGTGGCCGATGTCGAAGGTGCCCATCTGGGCACCGCGGCGACCGCCCGCCGAGGCCACCGTGAAGCACATCTTGTCGTAGATATCCATGAACGCCAGCGGGCCGTTGGGGCCGGCGCCGGCACCGAACACGAAGGCCCCCTTGTGGCGCAGAGTGGAGAATTCGTAGCCGATACCGCAGCCCGCCTTGAGCGTCATGCCGGCATCCACCACCGAGGAG
The DNA here is from genome assembly GCF_046723295.1 of Halomonas sp. A29. Lineage (NCBI taxonomy): Bacteria > Pseudomonadati > Pseudomonadota > Gammaproteobacteria > Oceanospirillales > Halomonadaceae > Halomonas > Halomonas sp. A29. The sequence goes on along the minus strand of NZ_JAXQPR010000011.1, from coordinate 49,570 downwards.
AGGATGTCGTGCATGGAGTCGCGGATGGTGCGCGAGACGGTGCAGTTGATCAGGCTCACCGCCGGCTTGTAGTCCTCGGCGCCGGCGTTGGACATGATGCGCCCAGCGGGGATGGCGCCGTGCTCCAGCGCCCAGCGAAACTTGGGCAGCCACTCCTCGGCGCGCTCGCCTTCCACCGCGGCCAGAGCCCGCGCAACGCGGTCCCAGGTCGCTGCCACGTCCTTGTCGACGGGGCGTCCATGACGATCCTTGAGGCGATACTTGGAATCCCAGATATCGCGTGAGGGCACTTGCATAGGCACCTCGTGGGATGTCTTGACGGCCTTGGTGGAAGTACTCATGCAGGGATCTCCAGTAAGGGTCAAAAGTTCAAATCGTTCAAGATTGCTGACGCGCCATGCGTTCGAGGCGCGCCAACCACTCGCCGAGCCGGCCCTGGGCCAGCCCTTCTTCGCGGCCGTCCAGCAGGTTCTTGACCATCAGGCCGAGCTCGGTATCGCCCTCGATCACAAGGCGGCGTTGGAAGAACAGCGCGTCGGGGTCCTCGCGCCGGGTTGCCAGACACAGGAACTCGCGCCACCCGCCGCGAATGGTGGCCTCGCCCACCTCCAGGGAGAGCCTGAAGCGCTCCTGCTCGAGGGTCAGCGTCAGGATCATGCCCAGATCCTCGAGATGCAGCGAAATCCGTCGCCCTTCCAGCGCATCGAACTCGCCCTCGGCCAAGGGCTCGGCGAAGGTGCGGTTGAGCAGCGGTTCGATCAGCTGGCGTTTGACCCGGAATGGCACGCGGGGGTCGATGGCGCGGATAAGGCGGGCCGGCGCGGGCGGGCGTGGCAAACGCGACAGGGGCAACGGCAACATGGCGACTCTCCGATGGAGCGAACCGGTGGATTCGGCGCGGCCACAAGGCCACGAAACCGATCATCCTAAGCCCGACGCCGCCCGCCTGCACTGATATGCGTCAAGCCCGTGACAATGCCCTTACCCAGGGCCTTGGCTACCATATATAGCCAAGAGAGCCGGATCAAGCACCACATCTAGACTTTATTTTTAACGCTAGCTCTTGCATTGCGGTAACTATTTGATCCCCAAGCGGCGCGCCAGCTTGTGCAGGTTGCTGGGGTCCACGGCCAGCCCCCGAGCGGCATTTGCCCAGTTGCCGTCGCATATGGCCAGCGCCTGACGAATCGCCCGTCGCTGGGCGGATTCGACCTGATGACGCAGCGCTTGCACGGCCCCGGGGCGCACTTCAGTCTCGCTCTCCTCGTCCCTTGGGGTTTTCAACGCTCCGACATGTGGCAAGTCGAGCCACTCAGACTCGAGGGTGACGATGTCGTCACGCCGTGCGCCATGGCCCAGCGCCTTGATCGCCGCCCGGCTGATGACGTGCTCCAGTTCGCGCACGTTGCCCGGCCAGGCGTAATCGAGCAGTGCTGCCTCGGCCGCCGGCGCAAGTCGCAAGCTACGCACCCCGAGCCGGGCGCGGTTGATCTCGAGAAAGTGGCCGGCCAGCACCAGCACGTCACTGTCGCGTTCGCGCAGCGGCGGGATCGCCACCGGGTAGACCGAGAGGCGATGATAGAGGTCGGCACGAAAATGGCCGTCGCGTACGCCGTCGGCCAGCTGGCGATTGGTAGCGGCGATGATGCGCACGTCGACCCGCCGCGGAGTGTCCTCGCCCAGACGCTGAATTTCGCCATTCTGCAACGCCCGCAGCAGCTTGGCCTGGATGGGGATGGGCAGCTCGCCGACCTCGTCGAGGAACAAGGTACCGCCGTCGGCGGCCTCGAAGCGTCCCGCACGGCCTGCCGTGGCCCCCGAAAAGGCCCCCTTAACGTGCCCGAACAGCTCGCTTTCGGCCAGCGTTTCCGGCAGCGCCGCACAGTTGACCTGTATCAGCGGCTGATCCCGGCGCGGCGAGCGCTGGTGCAACCGGCGAGCGAACAGCTCCTTGCCCACGCCGGTTTCGCCCATCAGCAGTACCGGGAGATCGGAATCGGCCACCACGTCGAGTTCACGCAGCAGCCGCTGCAATACGACGCTGTGCCCAAGAATGTCTCCGCCTTCACCGGGCTCGGCCTGTATGACCGCGCCCTGGTGCGCCATGCGCAGCGCTCGCACCTCCTGCTCCAGGCGCGAGACACGCACCGCCGATTCGACCAGCAGCGCGTAGCGCTCCAGCGCCGTGCGCGACGCATCGTCGAAGGTGCCGGCTACCAGGGCATCCAGGGTCAGCACACCCCAAGGCTCCCCTTCGACATGCAGGCTGATGCCCATGCAGTCGTGCACGTGCAGCGGCTCGCCGGGCTGATGCTCGACCAGGCCGTCATAGGGATCGGGCAGGGTCGAATCCGGCGGAAACAGGGTCGAGCTGCGGCTGGTGAGAATGGCCGCCAGGCGCGGGTGGCGGGCCACCTCGAAGCGCCGCCCCAGCGCCTCGCGCACCAGACCTTCCACTGCCACTGGTACCAGCACATCATCCCGAAGGCGCAGCAGGCACACCGCACCACAGCAGAAGCTCTCGCGCAGGGTGCGTACCAGCCGCTGCAAACGCACGGCGCTAGGCAGGTCGGCGGCAAGGTCGGCGAGAAGCGAGTCGTCGAGCATGGTTGAAATCACCACATCTGGGTTAATAAAACCCTAACACAGCAGGGTATTTTTCACCATAAATCAGACAACCCATTGTCATAAAAGAAAAACACAACCTGGCACGCCACTTGCTCCAGTTAAGCGTCTTTCCCTTTTGCAGAGGCACGCTCATGAACCTGCTCGAACAGACCGTTGGCCGCATTGCCCTGTCGCTGCCCGGCGCCACCCGCATCTTCCATACCCACAATATCGACTTCTGCTGCGGCGGGCGCATCAGCCTGCGCCAGGCCGCCGAGCGAGCTGGCCTGCACGTCGACCGACTCGTCGCCGAACTCGAGGCGCTACCGGCCGCCAGCAGCGAGCAGCGCGACTGGCGCGAGGCCAGCAATGACGAGCTTATCGATCACATTCTCACCCGTTACCACGACGTGCACCGCGCCCAGCTGCCCGAACTGATCCGCATGGCCCGCCGGGTCGAGCAGGTGCACGGTGAGCGCGACAGCTGCCCGAACGGGCTCGCCGAACTCTTGACGATGATTTACCAGGAGATGGAGAGCCACATGCAGAAGGAGGAGCAGATCCTGTTCCCGTTGCTGCGCAGCGGCATGGGTGCCCGGGCCCAGGGGCCGATCGCCGTGATGCGCCAGGAACACGACGACCACGGCGTGAACCTGGAGCAGGTGATGCTGCTCACCGACGACATCACCCCGCCCAAGGGTGCCTGCACCACCTGGCGTGCGCTCTACACCGGCCTGCGCGAGTTCCGCGAGGACCTGATGGAGCACATCCACCTGGAGAACAACTTGCTGTTCGAACGGGTCGGTTGAGGAAACGCTTCCTAAGCACACCTGCCGAAACGCAAACGGCGCCCCCGCGGGGCGCCGTTGTATTTCGGTGGGTAGATTAGACGGTACGTGAGAAGCGCCCCTCATTGGGCTTGAGGTAGGCATCGAAGGCCATCGCCATGTTGCGCATCATCAGGCGCCCGGTGGGCAGCACTTCGATGGCCCCGTCCTGGATCGACAGCAGGCCATCCGCCTGCATTTCTTTGAGCTCGCCGAGGGCTTCGGCGAAGTAGTCGCGGAAGACGATGTCGTGGCGCGCCTCGATGGCAGCGAAGTCGATTCGGCCGTGACACATCAGGGCGTTGATCACGTCGCGGCGCAGGCGGTCGTCGTCGTTGAGGCGGTAGCCGCGCATCACCGGCAGCCGCCCCGCTTCGAGCCGTGCCTGGTACTGGGCGGTCTCCTTGACGTTCTGACTGTAGCTGTCGCCGACCTTGCCGATGGAAGTGATACCCAGGCCGATCATGTCGCAGTCGGCATGGGTGGAGTAGCCCTGGAAGTTGCGCTGCAGGGTGCCGTTCTCCCTGGCCAGGGTCAGCTCGTCGTCGGGCAGGGCGAAGTGGTCCATGCCGATATAGACGTAGCCGGCCGCAGTCAGTCGACGAATGGTCAGCTCCAGCAGCTCCAGCTTGCGCTCCGGCGGCGGCATGTCCTCGGGGCGGATCAGCCGCTGGGCCTTGAACAGCTCGGGCAGGTGCGCGTAGCTGTAGGCGGCAATGCGGTCGGGACGCAGGGCGATGATCTTCTCGAGGGTGGTATCGAAGCTCTCTACCGTCTGCAGCGGCAGGCCGTAGATCAAATCGACGCTGACCGACTGAAAGCCGGCTTCACGGGCGGCGGCCACCAGCTCGATCACCTGCTCCTCGCTCTGTACGCGGTTGACCGCCTTCTGCACGTCGGCATCGAAGTCCTGCACGCCGAAGCTGAGGCGATTGAAGCCGAGGTCGTGGAGCTCATGGATCTGCGCCGGCGTGACCGTACGCGGGTCGACCTCCAGCGAAAACTCTCGCTCCTCCACCGGGGCGAAATGGAACGCCTGGTCGAGGGCCGCCATCAGCTCACCTAGCTGGGCATTGCTGAGGTAAGTCGGCGTGCCGCCGCCGAGATGCAGCTGGGTCATTCGCCGCGCCTCGTCGAACAGTGCGCCCTGCAGGCGTATCTCCTGCTTCAGCCAGGTCAGATACTCCGCGGCCCGCTCAGTGTTGTGGGTGATGATCTTGTTGCAGGCGCAGTAGTAGCAAAGGCTCTTGCAGAACGGGATGTGCACATAGACCGACAGCGGCTTGGGCGAGGCAACCCGGTTGCTACGCTCGGCGGCGGCACGGTAGTCGTCCTCGGCGAAGGCCGCATGAAACTGGGGCGCGGTCGGGTAGGAGGTATAACGTGGCCCGGGGCGGTCGTATTTCTCCACCAGGGGGCGATTGAAAAGCTGATCGTCTTGCATGATCGAAAGCGGCCTCTTGAAACCTCGACATGGTACTCGCCATGCCGTATTGCGCGTCAGTATGGCATCGCAGCCGGATGTCGTCTCGACAGCTCGCCGCTCTCTTGTCCCGAGTCAAGTTTGCTCGCTGCGTGCAGCTGTAGCGCCATTGGGGAGCAAGCCGGGCGCATCGAGACCGAGCTTGGCAATTGCAATAACATGTATATAAAATACTACTTAGTAGGGCTCCGGGAAACCGTGCTGCCGCAGAAGAGGAGATGGCCATGCAGGAGACACTGGTACGCTTCGGCTGGCGCATGCTGGCCTATGGTGCCGTCGGTCTGGGCACCGCCGGGCTGGTGGTACCGCTGTTGCCGACCACTCCCTTTCTGCTGCTGGCCGCCTGGGCAGCGCCCAAGGGTTCGCCACGCCTGGCGAGCTGGCTATGGCAGCACCCGCGGCTAGGGCCGACCTTACGGGCCTGGCGGCAGCAGCGAGCCATACCCAGGCCGGCAAAGCGTGTTGCCACGTTACTGCTGGCCCTGAGCTGGCTGATACTATGGCTGGGCGGTGCGCCCACCCCCGTGTTGGGCGTGACAGCATCGATCTTCTGCTGTGTGGCCGCTTTTCTCTGGACGCGACCCGATGCCACACCGACGACTAGCAGCGAACGCCACGATCCAAGTACTGTTATGATAAAGCGGTTTTAGGGTACTTAAATTGATGCTTATCAAGCCAACGCCGGACTTGCCATGCACCTGACCCGCTATACCGACTACGCCTTGCGCGTACTGATCTACCTGGCCGTCAAGGGCGAGGAGCGCGCCACCATCCATGAGATTGCGGAGAGTTTCGGCGTGTCGCGCAATCACCTGATGAAGGTGGTACAGGACCTCAGCCACAGAGGCTATATCATCACCATTCGCGGCAAGAACGGCGGCATGGTGCTCAATCGCTCTCCCGAGGAGATCACCCTGGGCGCGCTGGTACGCGATACCGAGCACGAACTCGGCCTGGTGGAATGCCTCCGCGACAGCAACGACTGCATCATTACGCCGGCCTGCCGACTCAAGCCGATCCTCAACGAGGCTCTCGGTGCCTTTCTGGCGGTACTGGACCAGTACACCCTGGCCGACATGCTGGGCAAGCGACAGCCACAGCTCGCCCGCTTGATGCAGATCCCGATAAGCGCCCACTAGATGTGCCAAACTCCATTTGGCTTTTGCAGCGAGGCCAGACCCAAAGAGGTTCTACCCAGACCCGACTTGATTCACCGTGACCACAAGTATCAGGAGAAAACCATGAAGAAGTTTACCGCCGCTCTTCTTGTCGGCGCCGCCGCCCTGGCATTCACCGTCACTGCCCAAGCCGAGCCCGATGGCGAGGCGATCTACAACCAGGCTTGCATGGCCTGCCACATGACCGGAGCTGCCGGTGCGCCGATCAAGGGCGATGCCGATGCCTGGGCGCCGCGCCTGGAACAGGACATGGACACCCTGTATGCACACTCCATCGAGGGCTTCGGTGCCATGCCGCCGAAGGGTGGACACATGAATCTCAGCGACGAGGAAGTCAAGGCTGCCGTCGACTTCATGCTCGAGCCGGTACTCTAACCCGTCCCCTGCTGCAGGCTTCGGTGGGGGTTCCACCGGGCCTGCACGCCTTTCTCGTGGCGACTCACTCCGCCGCCCCATCCCCATCCCTGCCCTTGCCTGTTTCGTCGTACCGCGACGTTTTCGAAGCGCCTACTCCAAAAGTGTTACCTCTTCGAACTTGATATACGTCACACCGCCCATGACCCAAGTCAATTAAGGACAGCCAGCCAGCTGGCATGATGGCGTCAGGTACAAAAGATTCATTTCGAATACCTGTTAATGCCTGTCGCCTTTTACGTTCACTGCGACGGGCACGCAATTAAGGAACGCCTCATGTCCACCCGGCGCAGCCCGCTCTTTTCTCTAGCCTTCATCTGGCTACTCGGCCTGTTGGTGCTGCTCGGCCTACCCGCCCATGCCTTCGAGCTGTCACAGGTGAAAACCGGCTTTCCCGCTGCCACTCGCCTTGCCGATGTGACAGGGAAACATGCCGCCAAGGCGGTCTATGCCGGTGAGACGCTGCTGGGTTACGTCTTTGAAACCGACGATGTCGCACCGATTCCGGCCTATTCGGGCAAACCGATCAACATGCTGGTCGGCATCGACCTGGAGGCCCGCATCACCCAGGCCATCATTCTCGGGCATGAAGAGCCGATCATGCTGGTGGGCATCCCCGAGCAGCGTCTGGTCGACTATGCCGGCGCCCACGTCCCCCATCACGTCAGCGAGCGGCTACGCGTCGGCGAGAATCTGGATGCCATCTCCGGCGCCACGGTGACCGTGATCGTGCTGACCGAGACGGTGATGCGCTCCGCCCGCCGGGTGGCTGCCGAACAGGGGCTTATCGAGGATCCACTGGCCACTCCCCCCGCCGAGGTGCGCTACGACGTGTTCGAGCCGGCCAACTGGGAAACGCTGGTCGGCGACGGCACCATCCGCCGCCTGCACCTGACCCACGGCGAGATCGACGAGGCCTTCGTCGGCACCGCAGCAGAAGGCTACGCCAGCGGTCAGGCGGCCGACAGCACCTTCATCGATCTTTACGTCACCTATCTCAACGCGCCGACTGCCGGTCGCAACCTGCTCGGCGACATCGTCTACGAACAGCTGATGGAGCGACTCGAAGAGGGCGAGCATGCCATCGGGGTCATGGCCAGTGGCGACTACTCCTTCAAGGGCTCCGGCTACGTGCGCGGCGGCATCTTCGATCGCATCGAAGCCTCCCAGGGCAACACCAACATCGCCTTTCAGGACAGTGACCATCGCCGCATCGTACGCCTGGGCATCGACGGCGCACCGCGGCTGACAGAGCGCGACATCTTCATCATCCGCAGCGAAGCCGAGTTCGACCCCGGCGAGCCCTGGGAGCTCGGCCTGCTGGTGCGCCGCGCCGCCGGGCCGCTGGAAACCGAGTTCGTCCGCTTCAATGCCCACTACAGCATTCCGGAAGTCTATATCGAACGCTTCGAGGCACCGGTGGAAGAGGCGCTGTGGGTTCAGGTGTGGCGCGACCGCACTTTCCAGATCCTGGTGCTCGGCGCAGGCCTGACCGTGCTGACCGCCGTCATGCTGTTCCAAGATGTACTGGTGCGCTACCCCAAGGTGTTCAACCCGCTGCGGGTCGGCTTCCTGGTCTATACCGTGGTGTTCATCGGCTGGTACTCCCTGGCCCAGCTCTCGGTGGTCAATATCCTGACCTTCGTGCATTCGCTGATGGGCGGCTTCAGCTGGGAGTCGTTCCTGATCGACCCAATGATGTTCATCCTCTGGTCGTTCGTGGCGGTGACGCTGCTGATGTGGGGCCGCGGCGTGTTCTGCGGCTGGCTGTGCCCCTTCGGCGCCATGCAGGAGCTGATCAACAAGGCCGCACGCAAGCTCAGGGTGCCCCAGTTCGAAGTGCCCTTCGCCCTGCACGAACGGCTGTGGGCGATCAAGTACATCATCCTGCTGGCGCTGTTCGCGGTCTCGCTGCACTCGCTGGGCCAGGCCGAACGCTACGCCGAGGTGGAGCCGTTCAAGACCGCCGTGACCATGCGCTTCCAGCGCGAGTGGGCCTTCCTGGCCTATGCCCTTGGCCTGCTCGCCATCTCGGCCTTCACCCACAAGGCCTACTGCCGCTACATCTGCCCGCTGGGCGCGGGACTTGCGATTCCCGCCCGCCTGCGCCTGTTCGACTGGCTCAAGCGCCACCGCGGCAGTTGCGGCACCCCTTGCCAGATCTGCGCCAACGAATGCGAAGTGCAGGCCATCCACCCCGACGGCCGCATCAATGCCAACGAGTGCCACTACTGCCTGGACTGCCAGGTGACCTACCACGACGACCGGCGCTGTCCGCCTATGGTCAAGCGTCGCAAGCGCTTCGAGAAGGCGACTCGCGCCTCCTCCGCCGGCGGTGCCGTGGGAACCTTTCCGGCCGATGCTGCGCAGGGCAGCCAGGCCACACTGCAGCGCATCCCCACTCTTCAGGAGGAGTGAACCATGAGCGACAAGAACGACCACATCAAGGATCTCAGCCGGCGGCACTTCCTGCGCAACAGCGCGGTGACCGGCGTGGCCGGGGCCGGCCTGGCCGGCGGCTTCGGCGCTGGCGCCCTGATGGGCAGCCGCCCGGCCGAAGCCGCTGCGGGCAACGGCCATGAAGTGGCACCGGGCGAGCTGGACGAGTACTACGGCTTCTGGAGCGGCGGCCACTCCGGCGAAGTGCGCATCCTCGGCGTGCCCTCCATGCGCGAGCTGCTGCGTATCCCGGTATTCAACGTCGACAGCGCCACCGGCTGGGGCATCACCAACGAGTCCAAGCGCGTGCTGGGCCCGAACGCCCCGCTCAACGGCGACACCCACCACCCCAAGGTGAGCTATACCGACGCCCGCTACGATGGCCGCTACTGCTTCATCAACGACAAGGCCAACACCCGCGTGGCGCGTATTCGCCTGGATATCATGCGTGCCGACAAGATCATCACCATTCCCAACGTGCAGTCGATCCACGGCCTGACCCTGCAGCGTGTGCCCAGCACCGAGCGGGTCTTCGCCGCGGGTGAAATGGTGGTGCCGCTGAACAACAACGGCGACTACCTGGACGACCCATCTCAGTACTGGACCATGATGTCCTGCCTCGATGCCGAGACCATGGAGCTCAAGTGGCAGGCGATCGTCGACGGCAACCTCGACAACTGCGACACCGACTACACCGGCCGCTTCGTCGCTGCCTCCTGCTACAACTCGGCGCGCGGCATGACCCTGCCGGAGATGATGGGTCCGGAGCGCGACTGGACGGTGTTCTTCGACGTTCCCGCCATCGAAGCGGCCGTGGCCGCCGGTGACTACATCACCATCGGTGACTCACCGGTACCGGTGGTCGACGCTCGCGAGCAGGCCCATGAAGGGCGCAATACCTTCGCCCTCTACGTGCCGACCCCGCGTAGCCCCCACGGCGTGAACACCATGCCCCCGGAAGGCAAGTACTGCGTGGTCAGCGGCAAGCTCTCCCCCACCTGTACCGTGGTCGAGTGGTCCCGCGTGGCCGAGTGGTTCGACGGCGGTCTGTCCGACCCACGCGACACCGTCGTCGCCGAACCGGAAGTGGGCCTGGGTCCGTTGCACACCACCTACGACAACCGCGGCAACGCCTACACCTCGCTGTTCCTCGACAGCCAGGTGGTGAAGTGGAACGTGGAAGACGCCATCCGCGCCTACAACGGCGAGGAGGTAAACTACATCCGCGACCGTATCGACGTGCACTACAACATCGGCCACATCAAGGCCTCGCTGGCCTGTAGCCGCGACGTCGACGGCAAGTACCTCACCGCGCTGTGCAAGTTCTCCAAGGACCGCTTCCTGCCGGTAGGCCCGATGCACGCCGAGAACGACCAGTTGATCGATATCTCTGGCGAGCAGATGAAGCTGATCCACGACGGCCCGACCTACGCCGAGCCCCACGACGCGCTGATGATTCGTGCCGACCAGCTCAACCCCAAGGCGATCTACGACCGCGACGATCCCTACTTCGCCGAGACCGTAGCCATGGCCCTGGCCGATGGCGTCACGCTCGAGCGCGACAATAAGGTCATTCGCGACGGCAACAAGGTACGCGTCTACATGACCTCCGTGGCGCCGAGCTTCGGTACCACCGAGTTCCGCGTGAAGCGGGGCGACGAAGTCACCATCGTGGTCACCAATATGGACACCATCGAGGACGTCAGCCATGGCTTCGCGCTGGTCAACCACGGCATCAACTTCGAGATCCACCCCCAGCAGACCTCGTCGGTGACCTTCATCGCCGACAAGCCCGGCGTGCACTGGTACTACTGCAGCTGGTTCTGCCACGCCCTGCACATGGAGATGTCCGGCAGGATGCTGGTGGAAGCGTGATGTAAACCGGCCGGCCCCACGGGGCCGGCCAAGACCGACCTGAGGTAACCGTGATGAGACGTACTCTTTTCTCTTTTCTGGGTAGCTGCGCCCTGCTGCTGACGGCGACCTTCGCCTTCGGTGAGCTGCGCATCGAACCCGGCAACGGTCCTCTCCAATCTCATATCGATACTGCCGCTCCCGGCAGCGAGTTGACGCTCGCCGCAGGCATCCATCTCGGCGGTATCCAGATCGACAAGCCCCTGACCCTGCGCGGCGAGCCCGGGGCAATTCTCGATGGCCAAGGCAGCGGCGACGTGATACGCGTACGCGCCGAAGACGTGCGCATCGAGGGGCTGACCCTGCGCAACTCCGGCTTCAACCTGACCGAGATGAACGCCGGCATACACGCCGAGCGTGGCGCCCACCGAATTCACGTCGAGAACAACGTGATGGAGAACGTGGCCTTCGGCGTCTGGGCGTGGCACTTGGAAGCACCCAGCGTGGTCGGCAACCGCTACGTCGGCAATACCGGCATCCGCTCGCAGGATCGCGGCGACGCCATCCGCCTGTACAACATCGATGGCGGCCTGATAGCGGACAACGACGTACGCGACTCCCGCGACGCCATCTACGTCGATACCAGCCGCGACCTGGTGTTTCGCAACAACCGCCTGCGCGACTCGCGCTTCGGCATCCATTACATGTTCACCCACGGCGGCAAGATCGTGGGCAACCACACCAGCGGAACCCGTGCCGGCTACGCGCTGATGATGTCCCGTGACCTCGAAGTGGTGAACAACCGCTCCGAGCGCGACATGAACTACGGCATCCTGATGAACTACGTCAACTACAGCACCATTGCCGGCAACGACATCCGTGGCATCACCGCCTGGCACGGCCCCGGCGGCAGCGAGCACGGCGTCACTCTCGGCGCCGAAGGCAAGGCGCTGTTCATCTACAACTCCCAGAGCAACGAGATATACGGCAACCGCCTGGCCGACAGCGAACTCGGCATCCACCTCACCGCAGGCTCCGAGAACAACCGGATCCACGGCAACGCCTTCGTCAACAACCGCCAGCAGGTGATGTACGTGGCCACGCGCACTCAGGAGTGGTCGAGCGAAGGCCGCGGCAACTACTGGAGCGATTACCTGGGCTGGGACCTGGCCGGCGACGGGGTCGGCGACACGCCCTACGAGCCCAACGACGCCGTCGACCGTCTGCTGTGGCGCCACCCCGAGGCGCGTCTGCTGCTGCACAGCCCGGCCGTGGTGGCGCTGCGCTGGGTACAGCGCCAGTTTCCGATCTTCCGCGCCCAGGGCGTGCAGGACAGCGCCCCGTTGATGCATGCCCCCACCCCTGGAGAGGCCCGATCATGAACCCGGTAATAGAATGTCATGGGCTGACCAAGCGCCATGGCGACCTCACCCGCCTCGATGCCCTCGAGCTCACCGTACAGGAGGGTGAAGTTCTGGCCCTGCTGGGGCACAACGGCGCCGGCAAGACCACCACCATGAAGCTGATCCTGGGCCTGATATCGCCCAGCGCCGGTACGCTCTCGGTGCTCGATGGCGCCCCCGACGGCCCTCATGCCGAGACGCTGCGCCGCCACCTGGGCTACCTGCCCGAGAACGTCAGCTTCTACGAACAGCTCTCCGGGCGTGAGGTACTCGCCTATTTCGCCCGACTCAAGCGGGTCGACCGCCGCCAGGTCGACGTGCTGCTGGAAAAGGTCGGCCTTGGCCACGCGGCCAAGCGCCGGGTGAAGACCTACTCCAAGGGCATGCGCCAGCGCCTCGGCCTGGCCCAGGCCCTGCTCGGCGAGCCGCGCCTGCTGCTGCTCGACGAGCCCACCACCGGGCTCGACCCCGCGGCCACCCGCGACTTCTACGAGACGGTGCGCGAGCTGCGCGAGCGCGGCTGCACCGTGCTGCTCTCCTCCCACGTGCTGCCTGGCGTGGAGCCCTACATCGACCGCGCGCTGATCCTCGGCGCCGGTAGGCGCCTGGCACTGGGCAGCCTCGACGAGCTGCGTCGCGAGGCCTCGCTGCCGTTGACCATTCGCGCCAAGGGCCGCTGGCCCGGCGTGGACTGGTCGGCGGGCTGGGAGGACACCCGCATAGCACCGCGCTATCTCAACGGCTCCGCGCTGGAGCTGGGTGTACACCCCTCGGCCAAGATGAGTGCGCTGCGCCGCCTGACCGACACACCCGGCGTCGAGGACATCGACGTCATGCCGCCGACCCTGGAGCACCTCTACGCTCACTTCTCGGCGCCGGTCGCCGCGGCTTCGTCATCTATGGACAAGCGAGGTACGCCATGAACACCGCCCTCATCGTCGCCCGCAAGGAGTTCCAGGACGGCCTGCGCAACCGCTGGGTGCTAGCCATCGCCGTGATCCTGGCCGCGCTGGCGGTCGGCATCGCCTGGTTCGGTGCCGCTGCCAGCGGCGGCATGGGCTTTACCTCCCTTGCCACTACCGTAGTCAGCCTGTCGACCCTGGCGGTGTTCCTGATTCCGCTGATCGCCCTGCTGCTGGCCTACGACGCCGTGGTTGGCGAGCAGGAAGCCGGCACCCTGCTGCTGCTGCTGACCTATCCGCTGAGCCGCACCTCGCTGCTGCTGGGCAAGTTCCTCGGCCACGGCCTGATCCTGGGCGCCGCTACGGTGCTGGGCTTCTCCGTCGCCGGCGCGGTGATCGCCTTCGCCGCGGAGGACGTGTCGGTAGGCGACCTGGTGGCCAGCCTGGGGCTCTTGATCATCAGCAGCGTACTACTCGGCTGGGTGTTCATCGCCTTCGCCTATCTGATCAGCGTGTGGGTCACCGAGAAGGCCCGCGCCGCCGGCCTGGCACTGGGCGTGTGGTTCCTGTTCGTGCTGGTCTTCGACCTGGGCCTGCTGGCGCTGCTGGTGAGCGTGCAGAGCGGCGGCGACTGGCTGCCCTGGCTGCTGCTGCTCAACCCCACCGACGGCTTCCGTCTGATCAACATGGTCGGCTTCGAGTCGGCCCAGGCGTACACCGGCGTGACCGCCATCGCCCAAGGCAGCGCCTTCCACGTCGGCTGGCTGCTGCTGATCCTGGTCGGCTGGATCGTCGCCCCGCTGGGGCTGGCCGTGCTGCGCTTCCGCCACCATTCCGCTTGAGCGGGCCTGTTCATACTCTCGGGCTCGTCCATCTGGCCTGGCCGTTTCGGAGAACATCACCATGACTCGTACCACCCTTACCGCCCTCGTCCTGGCCGTGCTGCTGGCGGGTTGCCGCAGCGACGCCGATACCGCCCTGGCCCCGGCCCAGCCGATCACCGACGGCGACAGCTGTCATGTGTGCGGCATGCTGATCGCGGAACTGCCCGGCCCCAAGGGGCAGGTCTACCTGAACCGCGACGAGACGGTGCGCAAGTTCTGCTCCACCGCCGACATGTTCGCCTTCCTGTTGCAGCCCGAGAACGCGAACCGTCTCAGCCACGCCTGGGTACACGACGTGGCCGTCACCCCCTGGAGCCAGCCGGCCGACAAGGCCTTCATTCTGGCCAGTGACGCCTGGTACGTGGCAGGGCACACCCAGCGCGGCGCCATGGGACATACCCTGGCATCGTTCAAGGAGCGCCATCACGCCGACGCCTTCCGCGAGACCCACGGCGGCGAAGTGCTGGCCTTCAGCGACATCGACCTGGAACTCCTGACCGAGCTTGCCCGGGCGGATGCCGGCATGCAGCACAACGGCGGCATGCCTGGCCACGGGGAACACGACAGCGCCATGCATGGCCACGCCGCCCACGGCAGCATGCATAACAGCCACTGAGCGACACGGCTGTGCCGACTTCGCCTCCACCGGGCGGAGTCGGCGCACCCAGCGCAGCGTGCTACCATCCGGGGCTCGTCGTTCAGGAAACCGGCCATGCCCTCGACCCACCGCCCCCGTTTTCGCCCCTACCTTGCCTGGCTCTTGCTGGCAGGCCTCGCCGCCGCGCCGCAGGCCAGTGCCACCAACTACAACGTCGGCGATGCCGAACAGCACGAGCACTGGCACTCGGTAGTGCTTTCGCTGGGCGACGAACGCCATTTTCGCGCGCTCGAACAGCACAGCTACAGCGACTCCATCCTCAGCGTGAACTACACCGCCGGGGTGTGCGATCTGCCGTGGCTGGAGGTGCGCGTCGAACTGGAGGAGCACCAGCCGGAGAGCCGAGTGGCCAACCTGGTACCCGGCGACCTGCGGGTCGACTACGCCACCATTCACAGCGGGGCGGCTGAATTCATCACCCAGCGCGGCGACCGCGGCTTCTACGTCAACTTCTACCTTGATGAAATCGACCTGCTGATCGACGAGATGCGCGGCGGCGAAACCCTGCGGCTGCGCTTCGACCGCGGCGACGAGGACTACTGGTTCATGAGCTTCGAACTGGCGGGCGCCGATGCGGCCATCGACCGTGCCAAGCGGCTGTGCGAGGCGGCCGGCTGATGGCGGCGCTGCTGTTCCGGCTGGCCAACGTGACCGAAGAGGAAGCGTGGGAGGTGCGCCGGCTGCTCGACGAGCAGGGTTTCGACACCTACGAGACCCACGCCGGCTTCTGGCGCCTGGGCGTGGACGCCATCTGGCTGCGCGACGCCTCGCAGCTGGAAGCGGCCCGGGAGGTACTCGAGCGTTACCAGATCGAGCGTCAGGAGCGGGTACAGCGAGAGCATGCCGACCGGGTCGAGCGCGGCGAGGCCCCAACCCTGTGGCAGCGCCTGCGCCATCACCCCGTGCAGATGCTGCTGGTAGCGTTGGCGGTCGTGGCCATGCTGGCGCTGACGCTGGTGCCCTTCCTCGGCCTCATCTAGGGGAACAGCCGGGTGTCGAGATACTCCACCGAGAGATAGTCCTCGAACGACCATAGGCGCACGAAGCGGCCACGCTCGCGCCCCTGGCTGCCGTCGCCGCCCCACACCGCCAGGCTATCCGGCTCCTGCGGCATCCCCGCCTTGAGCTGCTCGAACCACCATTCGGCCATCTCCGCTTCCCACGGCTGGCCGTACTCGGCCTCGAGCCGGGCCTTCACGATCGCGTAGTCCTCCACATTGGGGTGAAACGCCACCACCAGGGCGAGCCGATCGCTGCCCGCCGGGAAGACGTAGCGCAGGTCCGTTTCCGGCTCGCCGTCCACCTGCAGTTCACCGTCGATGATGAGGTCGTCGTCCTCGGTTTGTCGTATCTCGACGTCGGCCACGCCATCGCTATCCAGATGCGCCATCACCTCTTCGGAGGACATCCCGAACTCGGCGCTGCGATAGCCATCGGGGCCTTGTGCGGCCGTGGCGGCGCCGGCCCAGGCCAGTGCCAGCGAGGCCAGAAGCCCGCCGAAAAGCGCTGCGGGTCGTGTGGATATCGCCATGGAAATTCCTCTAGGTCACTCTTGATACGCTTGATGGTCACTCTGCCACGACGTGGATCACGCCGCGCATGTCGCGGCTCGCGTGGGGCTGACAGTGGTATTCGAAGGTACCGGCCTCGTCGAAGGTGCGCTCCCAGCTCTCCCCGGGGAAGAGGCGCCCCGAGGCGACCCCGTCTTCCGGAAAGTAAACGTCGTGACTGGTGCGCTTTTCGACGCTGACCCAGCGCACCGTGGTGCCCACGGCTATCTCGAGTTCGGCGGGGTGGTAACCATAGTCGCGCATTTCCACCTCGACTGTCTCTTCCTGGGCCTGGACCGCCCCGCCAAGCAGGGCGGCCAGAAGGGCGGTAGCGAGTACCGACTTGCGCCGCGCGATCACCGTGAGACCCGCGTGGCATTGATCTCCACCCGATCCTCGTCGAAGTCGCCGGGGATAGTGGCGTCGAAGGCCAGGCCGAGCTGCCAGGAGACGTGGTGGAAGCGCGAGTCGGCGTGATCGTCGTGCAGCGCCACGTTGAAGCTGTACCTGTGGTCGGTGGCGAGCGGCTTGTCGCCTTCCTGTCCGGTACGCAGGGCGCGGGTCAGGTAGGCGGTCCACACACCGTCGGCCTCTTCTGCACTGAACACGATGGCCTCGCTGTCGGAGAAGTGGCGCTCGTCGAGGACATAGCCCGACTCTACGGTGCCATTGCCGCTGTTGAAGCGCGCCAGGTCGAGGTAGACCCCGCCGCCCAGCAGCTCGGCGATCTCCGCTTCGTCCTTGAGCTTGTCCCAGCCGCCGCGCGGAGCACCGCGCCGACCGCGCACCTCGACCTCGGTACGGCTTTCGGTCAGGTACTTGGTGACGCCGTTGCCGCTCATCAGGTCGAGCCGCCCGGCGAGTTCACTGGCCGCCAGCGCCTCGCCTTCCGGGGCGTCGGGCATGTAGGCGGAGTCATGGTGGCAGCTGGCCCAGCAGCCGCCGCGGTCGGCCATGTCGACGCGCTCGTCGGAGAAGCTGACGGTAAGCTTCATGGGGTTTTCCGGATCCATCATGCCGCCTTCCACGAAGGGCAGCGGGGCATGCTCGCCGGCTTCCCACTGGAAGCGCATGAACAGGTAGTCGTCGTCGAACGAGGCCTGCACGGTCATAGGTACGTGGCCACGCTTGTCACCCAAGTCATAGGTCTCGATCTTCTCGGCGCTGGTGGCCAGCGCACCGATCTGCGCCTCTTCGCCCTGGTGGCACCAGATGCAGCGATCGCCGAAGCTGAAGGCGCGTCCGCCGCCGTGAGCGCTGCCATCCTGGATCCACTCGATGGACGCCTGGCCGGGCAGGAACAGGGTGATGTCGAGCGCAGGCACGTCGGACCAGTCGAGCGTAGCGGCGATGTCGCCCTCGACGGTCACGGCCTCGCCCAGCTCTTCGGCCTCGAGCGGCAGCTCGGGCTCGCTGCGCATCTCGTCGGTCACCGGCTCGTCATGCTCGAAACGGTAGGCCCACACCGGCGACTCGTCCCACTCTTCGGGCAGCTGGTGGGCGATGCCCTGGTGGCACTCGATGCAGGTCTGGCCCTGCTCGAAGGCGCGAGCGTGCTCGCGGGCCGCCCGGGGGGCCTGCTGCTCGAGATCCATTGCCGACCAGTCGTGGCAGTTGCGACATTCGCGAGAATCGGTGCGCAGCATTGAGCGCCAGACGTTCTCGGCCAGTTGGATACGCTTGGCCTCGAACTTCTCCTTGCTATCGATGGTGCCCAGCATCCAGTGCCATACCTCGCGGCTGGCCTCGATCTTGCGGATCATCTTCGGCCCCCAGGCATTCGGCACGTGGCAGTCGGAGCAGGTCGCCCCTACACCGGTCGAATTCTGGTAATGGGGACGGTCGAGGTACTCCTCGTGCACCCAGCTCATTTCATGGCAGGCCGTGCTGCAGAACCTGAAGCTGTTGGTGGCTTCCATGACGGTATTGAAACCGCCCCAGAATATGATGCCGGCCACAAAGAAGATCATGGCGGCGCCGAGCGAAGCCCCCATGATCGTGATCCTGCGCCAGTTGCGTAGACGCTTCACCATGATGTCAGTCTCCCCGAATTTTCATGACGCCAGTGGTGCCATGCCGATCCGCCATGCCGCCCTGTCGTGTTATCTCTGGCCCCTTGCCCAGCCACTCCCGGCATCGGTCGCCCAGGTGTGAAGCGGCTGGAGAAGGAGCCGGGGCACCCATGGGGCGCCCCGGCCTCGGCGCTTGATCAGCCGACGTGCTTCTTGCGGTTGTAGACGTTGAACTTGCCGGTCGGTGTGTTGAGGCCCTCGACCACCGCCTTCACTTCAAGCGTCTTGTCGTCGAAGACCACGATGGCGCCGTCGTTCTGATGGCCATCGCCGCGCGCCCAGATGGAAACCCACACTTCGGTACCGGTCTGGTCGTACTCCATGTGCACGGCCACGGCGTCGTGCTCGACGGGACGATCGGCGACGTGGATCGGGGTCAGCTCGCGGGTCTCCTTGTTCATGACCATGACCCACTGGTTGACGTCGGCCTCGGGATGCATGGCCTGGTCGATCCAGACGTTGTCGGAATCGGGGTGGGTGCGCACGAAGAGTCCAGGGCCGTCGGTCTCGACGCTGTCGCAGATCTGCCAGGCCTGGTCGGGATGGCCTTCGGGATCGTTGCCCCAGAAGGTCATGCGGCCCTCACCCAGGTGGGTGGTGCCGGCCACCGGACCGCACTCGGGATCGATCCAGTTGGCGCCCGGGCCCGGATGAGGCTTGACGCCGGTCTCCAGCATGCTGACCAACTTGCGCGTCTCGGTGTCGATGAACACCATCTTGTCGCTCATGTTGGCTGCGATCTGGAAGTAACGACCAGAGGGGTCGAAGAAGCCGTCGTGCAGGTATTCGGCGGTCTCCATCTGGTCGATGCGCAGGTTGTCGATATCGCTGTAATCGACCTGCCAGACCTGGCCGGACTCCTTGACGTTGACCAGGAAGGTCGGCGCATGCGGAGTGTTGTAGAGCGCGGCGACGCGAGCCTCGTTGCGGAAGTTGCCCTGAGTGTCGTAGCTGCGGGTGGAGACGACCTTCAGCGGCTCCATGGTTTCGGCATCGGCGATCACGAAGTGCGGCGGCCAGTAGGCGCCACCGATGACGTACTTGTCCTTCCACTCGCCGTAGTGGGAGACCGCCACGTCGCGGGCGTCGTAACCAATAAAGACTTCGGCGGTGACCTGCGGCGGGTCCATCCACAGGTCGATCTTGGAGAGACGGCCATCACGGCCCTGGACGTACCAGAAGCGGCCGTCGGAGCTCTCCTTGGCCACGTGCACGGCATAGCCCGTCTCGACCTCGGTGACCAGTTCCTTGGTATCGGCGTCGATGATGCCCATGGCGCCACGGTCACGCAGGATGGTGACCATGAAGTTTTCCCAGTTGCGGTCGTGCTGGGGCTCGGTGGGCAGATCCTCGGGCGCGACGAATACCTGCCAGCGCTCCTTCATGTCGGCCAGCGACATCTCCGGCGGGTCGACCGGGTCGTGCTGGATGTACTGCGAAATCAGCGTGATGTCATCCGCGGAAAGAATACCGTCGAAGTTGTTCATGCCGCCTTCGGTACCCAGCGTGATGATGCTCTCCAGACGACGCTGGCCCAGCTCCTGGGTGGTTGCCGGCAGCAGGTTCGGGCCGGTGGCGCCATTGCGCAGGGTGCCGTGACAGCCGGCACAGCGCTGGAAATAGATAGTGTTGGCGCGCTCCATCTCTTCTGCAGACAGTTCCGGTGCCGCGGCGTGGGCGGTTCCCATGGCGGCCAGCGGGAAGCTGAGGGCGAAGATCCCCTTGGTCAATGCTCTCTTGTACATAACGTGCCTCGCTTGGTTTCCCCTTCGGGTAGTGGCTGGCGGGTGCCCGACATGACCTTTTCTTCTACGCTCAGCGACCATGACTCTCAGCCACCCCCCACCTGGGGCCAGTAGAGCAGCTTTGCCTTTCGTCTCACTTGACCACTGTCAATTGATGCATCCTGGAGTTGACTTAAGTCAGAGGAGGGAAGAATTAAACGTCGACAGACGGTAAAAGGCCCGCTGAGCGGGCCGGGCAAGGATCAAGACAGGGCGAGAAGAGGCGAGAAGGCGCCGACGAATTCAGCGACAGGGGCGCAACGCAGCGCAGCGCGAGGCGTCCGCTGCCACGCTCGGCAGCGGCGCAGGTAGATTCTCCTCTGGCGTGTTGGCAAAGCGTCGCAGGGCGGCGATGTCTTCGATATGCACGCAGTTGCGCTCACAGCTGACGCCGACGTCACGCAGACGGGCCATGGCACGCGAGAAGCTTTCCGGTTTCATGCCCAGCCGGCCGGCGATCAGCAGCTTGTCGCAGGGCAGACAGACGGTGGCCTCGTCGACATCGTCCGGACACAACGAGACGATGAAGGCCGCCAGCCTCTGGTAGGTGGGCTGCAGCGTGAGCTGATCGAGCTGGCGCACCAGCGAGCGCAGCATGCCGGAGAGATTGGCGAGCATATTGAGTGCCAGGCCATGGTTGCGCTCCAGGGTGGTCAGGAAGTGCTCGGCAGGGAACAGCAACAGCCGTGCATCCTCGGCCACCGCCGCATTGACCGGAAACCCCAGCCGATCGAACATCGCCGCTTCGGCAAAGGATTCGCCGCGGGTGAACAGTCCCACCATGCACTCGTTGCCGTCGGGACTCTCGCGGAACAGCTTGACCCAGCCGCCCAGCACTACATAGAAGCGATCCGCCGGCTCGCCCTTGCTGAACAGCAGCGTGCCACGGCGATAGCGGCGCTCCAAGGCACCCTCGGTGAGCAGCGCCAGGGTTTCGTTCTCGAGCCCGGCAAACAGCGGCACCTGGCGCACGGCCTGCAGGGCCTCGGGGCTCAGCGGCGACTTCATGGGGATACCTCCTCGAACTTTCTCGCATCGTTCGGCTGCGCCGTCTGGGCCAGCCGATTCAGGTTGCCGCGTATCACTTCGGCTTCGGGCGACGCCTCCGGCAGCACGGCGAGCAGTCGTTCCCAATAGGCCCGGGCCGCTACCATCTCTTGTTGTTGGAAGGCCAACGAGCCGGCCAACCACAGCCCCTGGATGTGCCGGGAGTCGATGGCCAGGGCGCGTTCTATGAGCCGCTGGGGCTCGCCGACCAGCGTGCCCTGGCGCTCGGCCATGACATCCGCATAGCGGATCAACAGGTCGGGGTCCCGCTCGCCGCCATGGGCCATGGCCTCGCGGAAGGCGCGCTCGGCGGCCTCCAGGTCATCGAGGAACACCAGGGTGCGGCCCAGCAGGATCCAGCTCGCGATATCGTCAGGCGCTTGCGCCAGGCGCCCCTGCAATTGCTGGACGAGGTGCTGGAATTCGCGTTCGAGCGTCGCCTCGGAGGGCGGCGACGCCTGGGTGGCAGGCGTCATCGCCCCCGCCGGTGTCGCGAGAGCGAAGACCTCCTCCGCATGCCCCACCGTCAGGTAGAGCCCCGTCGCCATGAACGGCAGCACGGCCACGCTGATGCCGGCGGCCACCAGTGGCATTCGCCTGCCGCTTTGCTGCTCACGACGCCGCGGCGCCTGATCTTGGTGAGCCGGACCTTCGTCGTGCCCGATGGCACCGCTGTCGAGCAGCTCACGCTCCAGGTCGGCCAGGGCGCTGTCGTGCTGGGCCCGGGTCAGCGTGCCCGCCGCCAGGTCGTGCTCCAGCTCACGGGCCCGGTCGCGGTGCACGGCCAGGTTGATTGCCTGCTGCGACTGTCCTTCGTCGCGGCGAGGAGCTCGCAGCAGCGGGGTGACCACGAAACCCAGGGCCAAGACGCAAAGCCCCATGGCCAGCAGCAGAAACAGTCCGTTCATAGCGGCCCCTTGGCGTTATCGCCTAGATAAACCCGGTCGAGCATGGCGCGCTCATCGGCGGTGAACGCGGGTCGCTGCGTCATGCGACGGCGGCCCACGACGATGCGCCACCACACGATCGCGCCACCGAACAGCAGCAGGAAGGGGCTGGCCCAGAGTAGATAGGTATTGGCCTGCAGCGGCGGCCGGTAACGTACATAGTCGCCGTAGCGCTGGACCATGAACTCGACGATGGCGTTAGCGTCGTGCCCGGCCAGGGTCATGTCGTAGACCCTTCGGCGCATGTCGGCGGCCAGTTCGGCATTGGATTCGTGGATGGTTTCGCTCTGGCACACCGTGCAGCGCAGCTCACGTACCAGGGTGTCGTATTGGCGCTTCTGGGCCTCGCTTGCGAACTCCAGCGGCTGGGCGATGGCCAGCGCCATGGCGAGCCCCGCCGCCAGCCACAGCGGCAGGACAAGCAGGGTGTTGAGCAGGTGTCTTTTCATGAGCTTGCCACCCTCCTCGCTGCGCTTCCGCGCGGCTCATCGCGCAGCTTTTCTGCTCTGAGTCTCTCTATCAGGGGCAGCACCTCATCGAGCAGCAGCTGGCGCGACAGCGGCCCGATGCGCTTGTAGCGGATCACGCCTTCGGCGTCGAGCACGTAGGTTTCCGGGGTGGCATAGACGCCCCAGTCGATACCAGCATCGCCCCTGGGGTCGTAAGCGATGGTGCGGTAGGGGTTGTCGCTGACGCTGAGATAGCGCAGCGCCGCCTCGCGCTCGTCGCGGTAATTGAAGGCGTGGATGGGAATGCCGCCCCGCGCCAACTCCATCAGCAGCGGCTTCTCCGAACGACAGGTGCTGCACCAGGTGGCCCAGACGTTGACCAACGCCACCTCGCCGATGAAATCCTGCTCGGTGACGACGCGCTCGGCATCCTCCAGCGCCTCCAGCATGAAGGGCGGTGCCGGCTTGCCCACCAGCGGCGAGGGCAGGTCGCGGGAGTTCATGCCAAGGCCGATGAACAGCAACCCGAGCAGGGAGACCGCGGCCACCAGCGGTATCAGCATGCGCAGTTTCATTGGCCTGCCACCTCCCGAGGCTGGACACCCACAGCTTCACGCTGCGGGCGGGTGACGCGGTGCCTGGCCAGGCGATAGCGCTTGTCGGCAGCGGCAAGCAGCCCGCCGAGCGCCAGCAGGATGGCGCCGAACCACATCCAGAACATGTAGGGCTTGTAGTAGAGGCGGAAGCTCCAGGCATCCCCCACCAGCCGCTCGCCCAGCGAAACGTAGACGTCGCGAGTCGCGGTGCGGTGCAGCGAGGCCTGGTTCATGGGCATCTGGGCGTGGGTGTCGTAGTAGCGGCGCTGCGGGTGGAGCAGCGCGACCGGGCGCCCGTCACGGGTGACCTCGACTACCGCCTGGTCGGCCTCCCAGTTGGGGCCGCGCACGCCCTCCATGCGCAGCAGGGTGAAGTCGAAACCCGCCGCCGAGGCGGTCTGGCCTGGCTCCATGCGCACGTCGCGCTCGACTTCGTAGGTATTGACCATGGCAATGGCCACCACCACCAGCGCCAACCCTACATGGGCCAGATGCATGCCGATGAAGCTCGGCCGCGTGATCTTGCGCAGTCGCGTAGCGAGCGGCTGACGCGCCGACCCCAGGCGCTTGTGGATATCGAGCAGCGCCGTAAGCACGATCCAGGTCGCCAGCATCAGCGCCAGCGCAGTCATCGGACGCCAAGCGCCAAGAGTGAGCGGCCACAGCCCACCGGCCACCACGCTGACCGCCAGCACCCAGCGCAACTGGCGGAAGGTTTCTGCGGGGTTGGCCTGCTTCCACATTACCGCGGGGCCGAGACCGACCAGCAGCAGCAGGGGCAGCATCAGTGGGGCGAACACCGCGTCGAAGTAAGGAGGTCCCACCGAGATCTTGCCCAGCCCGAAGGCATCCAGCGCCAGCGGATAGAGAGTGCCGATGAAGACCGCGGCGCAGGCCACCGTCAGCAGCACATTGTTGGCCAGCAGCAGCGACTCGCGGGAGTACCAGGCAAAGGCGCCGCCGAGGCCCACCCTGGGGGCACGCCAAGCGTAGACGGTCAGCGAGCCGAGCAGGGTGATGGTGAGCATGCCCAGAATGAACACGCCGCGCTCCGGGTCGGTGGCAAAGGCATGCACCGAAGTGATGACCCCCGAGCGCACGATGAAGGCGCCGAGCACGGTCAGGGCAAAGGTGACGATCGCCAGCATCAGGGTCCAGACCTTGAAGCCGCCACGCTTCTCGGTCACCGCCAGCGAGTGCATCAGCGCCGTGGCGGTGAGCCAGGGCAGGAAGGAGGCATTCTCCACCGGATCCCAGAACCACCAGCCGCCCCAGCCCAGCTCGTAGTAGGCCCACCAGGCGCCCACCGCGATACCCAAGGTCAGGAACACCCAGGTCACCGTGGTCCACGGGCGCGACCAGCGCGCCCAGGCAGCATCCAGCCGGCCGCCGAGTAGCGCAGCCATGGCGAAGGCGAAGATCACCGCCGTTCCCACATAGCCCATGTAGAGCAGCGGCGGGTGCAGAATCATGCCCGGATCCTGCAGTAGCGGGTTCATGCCGCGGCCGTCCATGGGGCCCGGTACGATGCGCGCGAAGGGGTTGGAGGTGAACAGCGTGAAGGCGATGAAACCCACGCCGACCATGCCCAGCACCGCCAGCACCCGGGCCAACATCTCACGGGGCAGCGACTGGCTGAAACAGGCCACGGCGGCTCCCCAGGCCCCGAGGGTGAAGACCCACAGCAGCAGTGAACCCTCGTGGCCGCCCCACACTGCCGTGACCTTGTAGATCAGCGGCTGGCCGAGACTGGAGTGGCTGGCCACGTAGCGCACCGTGAAGTCACTGGCGACGAAGGCCCAGGTCAGCACCGCAAGCGAAAGCGAGAGGAAGACGAACTGGCCGGCAGCCAGGAAGCGCGCGCTGCGCATCAGGCGGGCATCTTTTAGCTGGGCTCCCACCAGCGGCAGCACGCTCTGGGCCAGGGCCAGGCACAGCGCCAGGACAAGGGCAAAGTTTCCGAGTTCCGCCACCATGGGCCGGCACCTCCCGCCATCCCGCAGACGACACCGTCGCCTGCCAGTTACTGAGAACGTTCGTGGCCGAGACGAGCGAAATGGGAAAGGGTCGATGCCGCCTCGGCCGGCATGCAAGGATGGTCCGGCCAACGCAGCAAAAAGACCATACCCGATACTTCTTTTCCCGGGAGGCTTGTGATCCAGGTCAAACTAACGGGCGTGGTGGGATGTCGCGCCCCGAATCGCGCGGCGAAAGCCTGACAGCGAGCGCGTCTGGTCGTAAGCTAGGCACACCGTTTTCATCATCAAACATCATCGCCAAACAATCAGGAGCTCCCGTGCTGAAGCGAACCCTGCTTTCCCTGCTCGTTGCCGCCAGCCTGCCGCTGGCCGCTGCTCATGCCAACGCGGCCGACGTGGTGCTGCACACCAACCATGGCCCCATCGCCATCGAGCTGTTCGAGGAGCAGGCACCCAAGAGCGTCGAGAATTTCCTGGCCTATGTGCAGGAAGGCCACTACGACGGCACCCTGTTCCACCGCGTGATCGACGGCTTCATGATTCAGGGCGGCGGCTTCGACCAGGACTTCCAGCAGAAGACGACCCGCGCACCGATCGCCAACGAAGCCGACAATGGTCTGCGCAACGAACGCGGCACCCTGGCCATGGCACGTACCGGCGACCCGCACTCGGCCACCGCGCAGTTCTTCATCAACGTCAACGACAACGGCTTCCTCAACCACCAGGGCACCCACTCGGGCCAGGCCTGGGGCTATGCGGTGTTCGGCCGTGTGGTCGAGGGCATGGACGTGGTCGATGCCATCAAGCGCGTGCCCACCGGCAGCCGCGGCCCGTTCCAGGACGTTCCGCGCGAGCCCGTGATCATCGAGCGCGCCGAAGTGCAGTGAGCTACTACTGAGCCAATAGCCGTCCAGGCGCAGCGAGGCCCCGCCATCTCTCGATGACGGGGCCTCGTCGTTTGGCTTGTCAGTCCTGCCTGGCTAGGTTCGCAGCATGAAGCGGCGCACACCGGCCAATACCAGCACGGCCGTCGCCGCGCCCAGGCTATTGGCCAGGATATCGTTCCAGTCGCCACCGCTGCGCCCCGGCACGGGGATCTGCAGGTATTCGATGCAGATGCCGTAGAGCACCACCGCAATGAAGGTGCGCACCAGCGGCAGCCCGGCAAGGCCGACCAGACCTGCCAGCCCGGCGTAACCGATGAAGTGGTTGAACTTGTCCCACGGCAGGTTGGTAGGCATCTCGCTGCCCGGAGTCAGGCTACCCACCGCAATAGCCACGGCCCCCAGAATGGCCAACATCGTCCATAGACGGTGTCGCTTTCTATCCTCACCCCAGGCCAGCCGCCGCAGCCAGCCGGCTTCAGGCATTGTGGTACTGGATGGCACGGTGGTAGCGCGGGCTCAGCTCGTGCAGCGCCTCCATGAAGGCGGTGACGTTGTCCGGGCTGGTGAACTGGCTGATGCCGTGGCCCAGGTTGAACACGTGGCCCGGTCCGTGGCCATAGCTGTCCAGAATTCGAGCCACCTCGGCACGGATGGCCGCCGGGCGCGCGAACAGCACGTTGGGGTCGAGGTTGCCCTGCAGCGCCACCTTGTGGCCTACACGGGCACGGGCGTCGGACAGCTCGGTGGTCCAGTCGATGCCCACGGCATCCGGGCCCGCCAGGGCGATGTCCTCGAGCCACTGGCCGCCGTTCTTGGTGAACAGGATCACCGGCACGCGACGCCCATCGTGCTCGCGGATCAAACCGGCGACGATCTGCTCCATGTAGCGCAGCGAGAACTCGAGATAGGCCGGCGTGGTGAGCGTCCCGCCCCAGGTGTCGAAGATCTGCACCGCCTGGGCGCCGGCACGAATCTGTGCGTTCAGGTAGTCGGTCACCGCACTGGCCAACATGTCGAGCAGGTCGTGCATCACGCTGGGCGTATCGTAGAGCATGGTCTTCACGTGACGGAAGTCCTTGCTCGAGCTGCCCTCCACCATGTAGGTGGCCAAGGTCCAGGGGCTGCCGGAGAAGCCGATCAGCGGAACGCGGCCGTTCAGCTCGCGGCGAATCGTCGACACCGCACGCATCACGTAGTCCAGGTCGCGCTCGGCATCGGGCACGCTCAGCGCCGCCACGTCTTCCGCCGTACGCACCGGCTTGCGGAACTTGGGCCCTTCGCCGGTCTCGAAATAGAGCCCCAGCCCCATGGCATCGGGAATGGTGAGAATGTCCGAGAACAGGATGGCGGCATCCAGCGGATAGCGCTCCAACGGCTGCAGCGTCACCTCGCAGGCCAGGTCGTGGTTGCGGCACAGGTCCATGAAGTCGCCGGCCTCGGCGCGAGTGGCGCGATACTCCGGCAGGTAGCGGCCGGCCTGGCGCATCATCCATACCGGAGTGCGGTCCACCGGCTGACGCGAGAGGGCGCGCAGGAAGCGATCGTTCTTGAGATCCATGCAGGCAGTCATCCACAGGAAATGTCGGCCTATTGTAGCGCATCATTTTTCGCGCGGCTTGACCCGGGCCAAGATCGGCGCCACCGCATGATCGTGAGCCACGCCCCCGTTCCTGCTAGAATGCGGGATTCACTTCCGGCATCGCCGTGGTCTTGACCGAGGTACCCCGTGACCATTCGATTCATCGCCGCCTCCCGGCTGCCCACCCCCTGGGCCACCTTCACCATGCACGGCTTCGAGGACGACGCCACCGGCAAGGATCACATCGCCCTGACGCTGGGCGACGTGGCCAGCGGCGAGCCGGTGCTCGGCCGGGTGCACTCGGAGTGCCTGACCGGCGACGCGCTGTTCTCCATGCGCTGCGACTGCGGCTACCAGCTGCAGGAAGCGCTCAAGCGCATTGCCGACGAAGGCCGCGGCGTGCTGCTCTACCTGCGCCAGGAGGGCCGCGGTATCGGCCTGCTCAACAAGATCCGCGCCTATCATTTGCAGGACCAGGGGGCCGACACCGTGGAGGCCAATGAACAGCTCGGCTTCGGCGCCGACATGCGCCGCTACGATCTCTGCGTACCGATGCTGGAGCATCTGGGTATCTCCAGCCTGCGGCTGATGACCAACAACCCACGCAAGGTCGATGCCCTGACCAAGGCCGGCGTCACCATTGCGGAACGAGTCCCCCTGACCACGGGTCTCAATCCACATAACGAGCAGTATCTCTCCACCAAGGCAGGCAAGCTCGGC
Source organism: Halomonas sp. A29 (assembly GCF_046723295.1). NCBI lineage: Bacteria > Pseudomonadati > Pseudomonadota > Gammaproteobacteria > Oceanospirillales > Halomonadaceae > Halomonas > Halomonas sp. A29. Next base: position 21,311 of record NZ_JAXQPR010000011.1, on the reverse strand, counting down.
CACATGATGGCGCTGGGCGACTTCACCCAGGCCAGCGACGTGGATATCGAACGCAAGCCCTGAGCTGACACGGCACCGGGGCGCCCCTGAGGGAAACGACCCCATGCCAGCGACGGAAAGAACGGGCGGCCACCACCTCCTCGAGGAGCTGCTCAACAGCATCAGCCACGGCATCGGCGCGGCGCTGAGCCTGGCCGGCGTGATCGTGCTGCTGGTACTGGCCAGCATGGCCGCCCATGTGGATCCGTGGAAGATCGTCGGCATCAGCCTCTACGGCGTAACCCTGGTGCTGCTCTATACCGCCTCGACCCTTTACCACGGCGTTCGCCACCCACGGCTCAAGCGTGTGCTCCAGCACCTGGATCACTGCGCCATCTACCTGCTGATCGCCGGCACCTACACGCCCTTCCTGCTGGTCAACATGCGCAGCCCCACCGGTTGGACGCTGTTTGCCATCGTTTGGGGCCTGGCGCTGGCCGGCATCGCCTGCAAGCTGGCCTGGCCCCACCGCTTCACCGTACTGCGAGTCGCGATCTACCTGATCATGGGCTGGCTGATCGTGTTCGCCAGCGACGAGCTGAGCGCCAGTCTGCCCACGGCCGGTATCGCCCTGCTCGCTGCCGGCGGCATTACCTATACCCTGGGGGTGATCTTCTTCGCCGTCAGCGTGATCCCCTTCAACCACGCCATCTGGCACCTGTTCGTGCTCGGCGGCAGCACCTGCCACTATTTTGCCGTGTACGCCGCAGTGCTGCCATTCGGGGGATAGCAGGGAAGCCATGCGTGGCTTCCAGAAGTCCCCTCGTTTCGTGTAGAAAAGAGAACGGCTTATGACAACAACAAGAACAAAGGAAATGCATGAAGTTCAGTCTGGTTGGGCGCTACTCCTTCCTGTCGCTAACGCTGATGATCGGCTCAGTGGCGGTTTTGAGTGCGCTTTATGCCACGGTGTCGGACTCAGTGACGGAGCGCCTGGCCGGTGAACGGCTGGAAGCCCAGGTGGCAGGTACGGCCAACCGGCTGACCAATTTCATCGAGAATCGCATCTACCAGCTCGAAACCTTGTCGACCCATCCTTCCATGCCGTTGTATCTGCTTTACAGCGATGCCGTACCAGAAGGTCTGCAAGAGCTGGTCCGTGTGGAAGCCGATGCACCGGATCTCTATGGCATCCTGTTCTTCGACGCCAATGACGCGCTGACCGAGGTCGTACCTGGCCAGGCAGCTTCGGGCGAACCCTACTGGGGACGTGAGAGCTGGTCGATCGACGCCCTGCCCTCCGCCTATCTGGACAAGAGTGAAATCATCGGCCCAAGCCTGACCTCCGGTGTCGGTCCGGGCTGGCTGCTCATCCGTCAACCGCTGAGAGACATTACCGGCCAGAACACCGAGGGTGCTATCGCCCTGCACGTTCGCCTTGCCTCCCTGACCGAGCTGATGCGCATCGAAAACCTGGCAGGCGTACTGCGGCCGTTCTTGCGAACCCCGGCTGGCGACCTGTTGGACCCCACCGGCAATCTCCAACCTGGCGAGCCAGAAGGCCTGAGAAAAGGCCCGGAAGTGCTGCCCGGCTGGCGCATCGATTACCTGGTATCGGCCGGAGACATCCTCAGCCCGCTGCGAAACGTGCAGTTCGGTCTATATGCCTTGGCCGGGGTAATGGCCCTCGGCATAGTGGCACTGTTCTGGGCGCTGGCCCGGAGCCTGCGACGCCGGGTGAGCCGGTTGGTGGCAGGCGCAGAGGCCTTCGCTTCCGGCAACCTGCATTTTCGCCTGCCGGCGCCTCGCAACGACAAGGATGAGATCGATGTCGTGGCCCATGCCTTCAACGCCATGGCGGATCGCCTTCAGGATATGATCGAACGAACGGTCCAGGCGGAAAAGATGGCCGTGCTGGGTGAGTTCGCCACGGGAGTCGCCCACGAAGTCCGCAATCCTCTAGCGACGATCAAGTTGACGGTTCAGGCACTGGAAAAAGGCGAGGCCAACACCCGGCGTCGGGCTCTGCTGGTTTCGGTTGAGGAGGAGATCGATCGTCTCAACCGGGTGGTGGGCGACCTGCTCGATTACGGCCGCCCGGTCGCCGGCGAACCACAGGTGGTTGAAATAGGGCAGATCTTCAGGCATGCCTGCATATTGACTTCGGGCCTGGCCGAGAGCCGGGGGGTGGAAATCCAGGTCAATGGGGATTCACGACTTGCCCTCTATGCCAGTGCGGATCAGGTCATTCAGTGCCTGGTCAATCTTGTGGCCAACGCCATCCAGGCCTGCGAAGCGGGGGGGCAGGTTCACCTGCAGGCGTATCGCACCGGCAGCAACCTGGCGATCGAAATTAGCGATGATGGCTGCGGCATGGATCAGCAAACGTTGGGCAAGGTGGAGGAGCCGTTCTTCACGACCCGCCAAGAAGGCACCGGGCTGGGCTTGAGCATTTCGCGTCAACTGATAGAACTCAATGGTGGCGCGCTAGAAATCCGCAGTCGCCCGGGACAAGGGACGACCGTCACCATGACCCTGCCGGCGCTACAGGCCGAGGGCGACACTCTGCCCAACCGATGCCGATAAGAACAAGAGCCTGCGACGAGGACACGCCATGCACACCCATATCCTGATCGTCGATGATGAAAGGAGCTTCATACGCTCGCTTACCTTCGCCCTGGATGAAGCGGGGTTCGCCACGCGCAGCGCCCACACCGGAGAAGCGGCCCTGGCGGCCTTGGCAGAAGCCCAACCCGACCTGATGCTGCTTGACCTGAGGCTGCCCGGAATGAGCGGCATGGAGGTGTTGGCAGAAACCTCTCGCCAGTATCCGGAACTGCCGGTCGTGATGATCTCTGCCCACGGCGATACCCGGGCTGCCGTGCAGGCGGTCAAGGCCGGCGCGACCGACTATCTGACCAAACCCTTCGCCCTGGATGAATTGCTCCACCTGATTACGACGCTGACCGAACGCAACCAGATGCGGGATGAATTGGCCTATCACCGCAGCCGCGGCGCATCCTCGTCAGGGCTGGTGGGAAGTAGCGAAGCCATGCAGCGGCTGTGGCAGACCATTCAGCGCATTTCCGGCAGCAGCGCCAGCCGGGTACTGCTACTGGGCGAATCCGGCACCGGCAAGGCCATCGTCGCCAGGGCCATCCACGACCAGAGTGCGCGCTGCGACAACGCTTTCGTGGAGATCAACTGCGCTGCTCTGCCGGAACAGCTGATCGAAGCCGAGCTGTTCGGGGCGGAAAAAGGCGCCTATACCGGTGCGCATCAGAAGCGACCCGGCCTGGTGGCGCTGGCCCATGGCGGGACTCTGTTCCTGGACGAGATCGGCGAACTGCCCATGGCCTTGCAGGCCAAGTTCCTGCACTTCCTCGAGAACGGCGATTATCGCCCGGTCGGCGGCGCTTCCAGTTACACCGCCGACGCCCGGGTGATCGCCGCCACCAATCGATCACTGGAGGACGAGGTCCGTGCCGGGCGCTTTCGCGAGGACCTCTTTTACCGTCTCAATGTCATCGAACTGACCCTACCCCCGCTACGCGAACGCGGCGACGACATACACGAACTACTGGACGCCTTCATCGACGCCCAGGCCCGAGAGGAGGGTTGTCGCCCCATTACCATTTCCGAGGAGACCCTGGTACGGCTGGTCGCCTACGGTTGGCCGGGCAACGTGCGAGAACTGCGTAATCTGGTCGAACGCCTAACCATCCTGCATCCAGGCCAGCGTATCCGCCCCGGCCACCTGCCCGCCGAGTTTCATCAAGGCACCTCTGCCTGCGGCCAGGATGGCGATGCCACGCTGGGCGAACGTTTGCATAATACCGAGCGCCAGTTGGTACTCGATGCGCTCAACAAAAGCGGCGGACGCAAGGGACAGGCCGCCGAACAGTTGGGGCTTTCCCGCCACGCCTTCAAGCGCCGCCTGCAGCGGCTTGGGCTTGCCTAGCCGGCACATGCCGTCGGAGCGGATACCGCTCCCTTTCTCCTGACGATGAGCGCTTACCGCTCATTTCCCGTGCCGCAGGTTGAGGAAATGGCCGCCAGGGCGCCCCTCGATTCCTGGCACGCTTATTGCTCAGGTTATGGGTGAGCCACTCATAACAACAATCACGACCACGCCGGACTCAACCGGTCCAGGAGGCAAGCTTGCCGGGACTGACAGCCCGCCTGCGCGCAGCACTCTGCGCCAGCGGTTTAACCGTGACCCTCGCATTCTCCATGAGCGTCGCGCATGGCAACGAGACAACCATCAACGAGACGACCTCGGTCGGTCGAGTGGAACTCGGTGCACACGTCGAGGAGGCAGATGCCACCATCGCCTGCCTCTATCCGATGACCGGTCGCTCCGCCAGCTACGGTCGCGACAGCATCGTCGCCATCCGCATGGCCCTCGAAGAGCTCGCCACGGATCCGGAAGCGCCCCGGCTCCGGGTGATCGTGGACGACTCTCGCTCCAAGGCCTCCTTCTCGGTACGCATGGCCGAGGACTTCATCGAGCAGGACAAGGCCAACATCCTCTGCGGCATCGTCAGCTCCGGCGTGGGCATGGCCGTCAGCCGGTTGGCCCGGCAGCGCAGGACCATCCTGGTCGGTACCGACCACGCCTCCTCCCGGGCCACGCTGGAGGAAGGTCACCGCTACTATTTTCGGGTTTCCAGCGACACCTGGCACTCCCATGCCGCCGGCGCGCGCTATCTTCAGGAACTCCAGCAGGAGAGCGGCTGGAGGAAGATCGCCTTTCTCGGCCCCGATTACGAATACGGTCGCGTCGCCTGGCGCGACCTGCAGGAAGCCCTGGATCTTTATGGCGTCAGCCATGAAGTGACCGGAAGCTACTGGCCGAAGCTCTATGAGCCGGATTACTCGCTCTATATCCAATCCCTGCTGGAATCTCCTCCGGACGTGCTGGTCGTTGCACTGTGGGGCGGAGATTTCACGGCCTTCATCGACCAGGCTCGTACGACTCGCCTGTTCGACCTCATGCGAGTGGCTAACTTCGATACCGGCGGCGATTACGAAAGCCTGGCCGCCCTCGGCGAGACGCCCCCGGAAGGGCTCATCCTCTCCGCACGTCATCACGTCAACTGGCCAGATACGGCGCTGAACCGCCAATTCGTCTCTCGCTTCCACGAGCTTACCGGACGCTACCCCAACTACTCGGCCCAAGGGGCCTGGGCCGGCATTCTCATCATTGCCAAAGCCATCGCGCTGGTGGGTGACGTGACCGATACCGAAGCGATGGTGGAAGCGCTGGAAGGGTTGGAAATCCAGCTTCCCAAGGATCCGGAAGGCTATGTCTCCTACATCGATGCCACCACGCATCAGATCATCCAGGCCCAGGCCATCGGCACGCCCGTAGCCAGCCAGGAATATCCCCCGGCCCGGGTGGTTCTGGGCAACTGGAAGGTCTACGACGCCGAATCCCTGAAACCTTCACCGTCGCTCATCGAGAGGCGACGCGGGAGGTCTGGTGGCGGCTAGCCCGCTCACCTTTCCTGTACGGCAAAGCAGCACGACAACGGCACAACAACAACCAAGGAGTCATCCATGAAGCGCGCAACTCGATTCTCAGGCTGGCAGCGAACCCTGCTGGGCACCACCGCCACGGTGGCGATCGTCTCGGCCGGGCTGGTCTCCACCACCACCGTCGCCAAGGCGGAAGACACTTTCAAGGTCGGTCTCGTGACCTTTCTCTCCGGCGGCGCCTCCGGCCCCTTCGGCGTACCTGCCGCCCAGGCAGCGGAAACCGTGATCAAGGCGATCAACGCCGGCGAACTGCCCCCGCCTTACGACACCCCGGGAGTCAACGGGCTGCAACTCGAGTCCGTGGTGATCGACGAAGCCGGTGGCCCCACCCAGCAAGTCGAGGAGTACCGCAACCTCGTGCAACGGCAGAACGTGAATGCGGTAATCGGTTATATCTCCAGCGGCGACTGCCTGGCCGTCGGCCCGGTGGCCGAAGAACTGCGTACCTTCACCATCGCCTTCGACTGCGGCACCCCGCGCATGTTCGAGGAGCTCGCTAGCCCCACCTACTTCTTCCGCACCGGCCTCGATGCAGTCGCCGATAACGTCGGCGCGGCACGCTACCTGCTGGACCGCCACCCCGACGCCACACGTATCGCCGGTATCCAGCAGAATTACGCCTGGGGGCAGGACTCATGGCTCGACTTCACGCTTTCCATGGAACAGCTGATGCCGAATGCCGAGATCGTCAACAACCAGACGCCCCAGCTCTTCTCGGGCAGCTACGGTAGCGAGATATCCGCCCTTCAGACCCGCCGGCCCGAAATCGTCCATTCCAGCATGTGGGGCGGCGACATGGAGTCGTTCGTTTCACAAGCCAACTCCCGCGGCCTGCTGGGCCAGGCAACCGCCATCCTGACCACCGGCGAATCCGGCCTGCATCGGTTCGCAGGGCAGGCACCCAACGGCACTATCCTCGGCGGTCGCGGCCCCTTCGGGGCTTTCATGCCGGAGAACGCGCTGAGCGAATGGTTCAACGAAGCCTACGAGGCCGAGCACGGCACCCGGCCGAGCTACCCCGCTTCGAAGATGGCGCAGGCCGTGCTGGCCCTCAAGTTTGCCGCCGACAACTCCGGCGCCGACGGCGTGCCCAGCAGCGAAGAGCTGGCCAACGCCCTGAAGGGAGCCGAGTTCGAATCCGTCAGCGGCACCGTGCGCATGGCCTTGGCCAATGGCCATCAGGCCATGCAGGACATGCTCTATGGCGAGTATCACTACACCCCGGGTGAGGGTGCCGAGCTGCGCAATGTCCGCTCCTACCGCGGTGAGTGTGTCTCTGCCCCGGATGGCCAGAATGCCCAAGAGTGGATTCGTGCGGGCTTCCCCGGCGCCCAGTGCGATTGAACTCTCTCCCGCCGGCAGCCTTGGCGCTGCCGGCCAGCGAGAACGACTGAACCTGGACGACGGTCCGTTCAGCGGCGCTCAGTGTCGCTGAACGGTCAGCGCCCAGGCAGTGGTTCCCCACCGATAACTGGAGCAGTGCGATGTTAACGGTCTGGGCAATACTGATTGACGGCTTCATCTATGCCTCATGGCTGTTTCTGGTGGCGGCGGGACTGACCGTCATCTATGGCGTCATGAGGATTCTGAACATGGCCCATGGCAGTCTTTATGCCTTGGGCGCCTACGCTGCGGCTTCGGCCATTGGCTGGTATTACGCCGGGGGTGGCAGCCAGCTATGGCTGGCCTTTGCCATCCTCGCCTGCTGCGCCCTCGCCATTGGCGCACTCAGTGGCCTGCTGATCGAGCGGGGCATACTGCGGTTGATGTACGGGCGTGACGAAATCCTGATGCTGATCGTCACCTTCGCGATCCTGCTGATTCTCGAAGATGCAATGAAACTGCTGTGGGGCACGACGCCCTATTACGCATGGCAGCCCTACGCCGCCATGGGCAGGATCGACATCGATGTGCTCACGGTTTCCGGCTACGACATCATGGTGCTGTGCCTGTCGATCGCCATCGGTCTTGGCCTCTGGTTCTGGCTGGAACGTACCCATCTCGGCAAGATTCTCCGCTCGATCATCCACGATCGAGAAGTTTCCGAGGCCATGGGCGTCAATGTCCGCCGCATGTTCACCATCACGTTCATGGTTGGCGCCACCCTGGGGGCCATTGCCGGCGGCATCACCGCACCAATCATCTCCGTGGTGCCCGGCATAGGCATCGAGGTCATCGTGCTGGCCTTTGCAGTGGTGGTGACCGGCGGTCTGGGCAGCATCACGGGCGCTGCCGCTGGAGCCATCATCGTCGGCCTGGCCAGGGCCACCTCGATCCACACCATGCCTCAGTTCGAGCTGTTCATCATCTACGCAGTGATGGCTGCGGTGCTCATTTTCCGGCCCAACGGCCTGTTCGGTCAGGTAACTGCGAGGAAAATCTGATGCCTCTACAGAAATCCGAAATCCTGATGATCGCCGCCGCCGTGGCCATTGGCCTGGCCGGCTTCATGAGTCCGAACTGGCTGATCTTCCTCACCACACTGGCCGTCGCCAAAGCGCTGGTGGTGCTCGGTGTGGTCATGCTCATGCGTTCGGGCCTGGTTTCTTTCGGCCAAGGGCTGTTCTTCTGCATCGGTGGCTATGCGGTGGGCATGGGAGGGCGCTTCTGGGGAATCCAGGATGCCCTGCTACTGATTCTGCTTGGCGTCGCGGCTTCGACAATCATTGCCATGATCCTGGGCCTGCTGTTGACCCGTTATCGAGAAATCTTTTTCGCCATGTTGACCATGGCCTTCTCGATGATCCTGTTCGGCGTCCTGGTCAAGAGCCATAACCTCGGCAGCACCGACGGTTTCAGCGTCATGCAGTGGTCCCTGCTCGGCTGGATACCGCAGTCCGGCATGAGCGTGTTCTGGCTTACGCTGATGCTCGGCCTGTTGGTGGCGCTGTTTCTGAATCGCTTTTTCCAGTCCAGCATCGGCCTGGCCTGCGAGGCGATCCGCGAGAACGAAGTGCGCGTGGAGTACATGGGCATCTCTCGTCGCCAGGTGCTCTACATCAACTATGTCCTGGCTGCGGCGATCGGCGCCATGGGGGGCTCGCTGACGGCCTTGGCTGCCGGACACGTCGACCCCGAAATGGCCTACTGGACCATCTCCGGCGAGTTCGTCTTCATCGCACTGCTCGGCGGTACCGGGCACGTGGCGGCAGCATTCATCGCCGCCATGATCTTCGCCATGGTCAGGACCTATGCGGTGGAGATCGTTCCCAACTCCTGGCAGATGATTCTCGGCATCGTGCTGCTGCTGATCATCCTGTTCCTACCCAAGGGAATCTGGAGCCTGTTCCGTCGTTCACGGAGGGCCACGACATGACCGAGATTCTCAGAACGGAAGGCTTGTCCCGCTATTTCGGCGCGGTGACAGCCGCGGAAGACATCAACGTCACCATCACCCAAGGCGAAATCGTCGGTGTCATCGGCGCCAACGGTGCCGGCAAGACCACCTTCATCAATATGATCACCGGCTACCTGCCCCCCTCTAAAGGCAGCATCTTCTTCAATGGCCGTCCCATCAAAGGGCTGGGGCCGCGCAAGCTGATGCGTGAGGGTCTGGCCCGATCCTTTCAGATCCCCCAGCTCTTTCTCGAACTCTCGGTAATCGACAATCTGGCTATCGCCCTGGCAGCCGCCCAGAACCAGCACATGCAGATGCTGCGTCCGGTGCGCACTCCCGAGCGCCTGGCAGCAGCGAACGAGATCGTTGGCCAAATGGATATCGCCAAGTACCGCAATGAAATGGTGACCGCGATGCCCCAAGGGGCACGCAAGTTGCTCGATATCGCCATTGCCATGCTCGGTAACCCCAAGATGCTGCTGCTCGACGAGCCCACCAGCGGGGTCAGCATGGCAGAAAAGCATGCCCTGATGGACACGGTCATGGAAGCAGTGAAACGACGCAACCTGACGGTACTGTTCGTCGAGCACGACATGGAAATCGTTCGGAAATACGTCACGCGCGTGATGGCCTTCGCCAACGGCGTAGTGATCAAGGATGGCCCGGTAGCGGAGGTAATGGCCGACGAGCAGGTGCAGGCCCTGGTGACCGGCAAGCGATCTCACAAGAGCTCTGCGACCGAGAAGGGGGATGTCTGACATGAGCCTGGAAATTTCCGACCTGAACGTCTCGATCGGCCCCATCACTATCCTGCGGGACATCAACCTGACGATTCCCACCGGCCAGATGGCCGGTCTGATCGGTCACAACGGCGCCGGCAAGACCACCCTGATCCGCGCCGTCATGGGCCTGTTGCCGGCTGAGTCCGGCACCATCCGCTTCAAGAACCAGGAGCTGACCCGACTCTCCTCCCATCGGCGCGCCAAGTTGCAGATCAGCTACATGCCCGAAGACAGGCGCCTCATCCCCGAACTGACGGTGACCGAGAACATGCTGATGCCGGCCTGGGCCAACAAGATTGGTGACGGCAAGAAGCGCCTCGAGTGGGTTTACTCGCTGATGCCGGAAATCGCCGACTTCGGTGAGCGCAAGGCGCTGCAGCTCTCCGGCGGCCAGCAAAAGCTGGTAGCCCTGGGCCGGGCACTGATTCCCGGGCGTGAGCTGATCCTTCTCGACGAGCCATTCGAAGGGGTCGCGCCAGTGTTGGCGCAACGGCTTTCCGCGGTCATTGCCGACCTGCGTGGCGAGGGCCTGACGGTACTGATCGCGGAGTCCGATGACAGCCACTCCGCAAGTCTGGTCGATCAGACCTGGCGCATCGAACGAGGCACCGTCTCGTTCGGCCGTCAGGGGCACGATGAGGCCACCAATCAACAACAACATCCTGCCCTGAAAGCGACAAGGAGTCAGCCATGAAGATTCGAGCTGCGGTACTGCAAGCCACCGGTGCCAAGCGCCCCTTTCAGGAGACGCAGCCGCTGGTAATCGAGGAGCTGGAGCTGGACCCGCCCGGCAGCAATGAGGTGCTGGTGCAGATCAAGGCGGCCGGCCTGTGCCATTCCGACCTCTCGGTCATGGATGGGAACCGGCCTCGACCGACCCCCATGGTACTGGGTCATGAAGCCGCCGGTATCGTGAAAGCAGTGGGCGATGGCGTGCACGACCTACAGGAAGGTGATCACGTGGTGACCGTCTTCGTCCCCAGTTGCGGTCATTGCGCGCCTTGCGCCGAAGGGCGACCGGCGCTGTGCGAGCCCGCCGCCAAGGCCAATAACGCCGGCACCCTGATTAGCGGTGAGCGCCGACTCCACCGGTCAGACGGTACGGATGTGCATCACCATATCGGTGTCTCCGCCTTTGCCGAGTATGCCGTGCTGTCACGCCACTCCCTGGTCAAGGTGGATACCGAACTCCCTCTCCATCATGCCGCCCTGTTCGGCTGCGCGGTCCTGACCGGGGTGGGCGCGGCGATCAACTCGGCCAACATCAAGGCCGGCCAGACGGTCGCTGTCGTCGGCCTCGGTGGGGTCGGGCTGAACAGCGTGCTGGGAGCCCTGGTAGCGGGCGCCTCGGAAGTGATCGCCATCGATCTGGACGACGACAAGCTGACCCTGGCCAAGGAACTGGGCGCCACCCAAGCCTTCAACAGCGGCAAGGCGGACTGCATCGACAAGGTCAAGGCATTGACCAACGGCGGTGTCGATTGCGCCATCGAAATGGCCGGCTCCGAAAAGGCGCTCGAGTTTGCCTATCAGATAACCCGCCGGGGCGGGATCACGGTGACCGGTGGCCTGCCGCATCCCGACAAGAAAGTGGCAATTCAGCAGGTCAGCCTGGTGGCGGAAGAACGTACCCTGAAGGGCAGTTACGTCGGCAGTTGTGTACCCATTCGAGATGTTGCCCGCTACATCGCCCTATTCCGCCAAGGCAGACTGCCTGTGGATAAATTGCTCAGCGACACCTTGACCCTGGACCAGATCAACGACGGTTTCGAGAAGCTGGCGGCGGGCAAGGCCGTGCGGCAGATCGTGCTGTTCGATTGAGCGAAGCCAGACAAGGCAACAACAGCGTTATTCCCAAGAACAACAAGTAATACGGAGATGAACGCCATGCTTACGAATGAACTGACTTCAATGATTTGCAAGAGCGGCGTAGTGGCCGGCCTGACTCTGACCGCGGCGGCGGCCTTCGCTCAGCCTTCCATGGAAATACTGCAACGTGACGCGCCATCGAACTGGGGTAAATGGGGCGACGGCGATCAGGTCGGCGCTCTGAACTACCTGGGTGACGCTGAAGTCCTCGAAGCGATCGGGGCGGTAAACAGTGGCAAGACCTTTACCCTGCAGGTTCCCATGACGGCCGGCGACGGCCCGGTGTTTCCCGGCCGCATCCCCGTGCAGCACTACATGTCGCAGGACGAAGCCCTCTACTCCTCGGGCAAGCTCGACCCGCTTGCTGGCGGAGTCAAATATTCCGATGACGTTGCCTTCATGTACTTGCAAGGCACGACCCATGTGGATGGCCTTGCCCATGGCTGGTACGGCGACCAGGTCTACGGTGGGGAAAGTGCCCAGAGTACCATTCACGGCCATGCTCACGGCGACGTGGGTGCCATAGGAGAGAAAGGTATCGTGGGGCGCGGTGTGCTGTTGGATGTGGGGCGTCATCTGGGCAGTGGAGAACACCACCGGCTGGCTCCCGATACCTGCGTCGGCCTCGACGACCTCAGAGCCACGGCAGAAGCCCAGGGAACTGCCATCAATCCACGGGATATCCTGGTCATCCGCACCGGGTCCATCTCCCGCTACTGGGACGAAGAGCCAGATGCCGCCTGGGATGCCATGACCGAGCCGGGCCTTTGCTACAGCCTCGAACTGCTGCAGTGGATCGACGAACTGGAAATCCCGGTCATCGCAGCGGACAACCTGGCGGTGGAAAAGGTCTCACAGGAAATCGACGGTGAAACGTACGTTATCCCGCTGCACGGCGCACTGATGCGGGACATGGGGGTGGTGCTATCTGAAATCTGGTGGCTGGAGGACTTGGCCGCAGATAGCGCCGAGGACGGTCAATACAGCTTCCTGTTGGTGGCCGCGCCGCTGAAGATGATGCAGGGCTCCGGCTCCCCAGTGAACCCGGTCGCCATCAAATGAACCGAAAACCGGGCCCGGTCAGGCCCGGTCTTGGCTGCACCCTATTCACTCTGGCTAGACTCGACGACGCAGCCGCTCCAGCCGCGCGTAGAGGTACTCGGTGAAGAAGCCGTGCATCAGGAAACGCTGGCTCAGATTCCAGGGGCCGACCAGGTAGTGCGGATATTTGTTGTAGGCCATCTCGGCCAGGGTCGGGTCGCCGATCAATTGGCCGATGCGGATGGCGATCGACTGGTCGAGGTTGAAGCCGTTGATGGCGTCGCGGTACTCCTCGCGGGTCAGCAGCAGGCAGAACAGGCACATGAACAGCGCGTGGGCGCTTTCGAAGTCCAGCACCTGAGTGCGCCGGCGCGCCGTCTCGAAGGCGCCCTCTTCCAGCGGGCGCCAGTTCGTCCAGTTGATGGCATCCGGCGCCAGCGGTGCCGGGCGCTGCTGCCAATGGCCCATCTCCTCGATCACCCGGAACAGCTCCTGATCGTGCTTGACGAAGCTGGCATCGAGCATGTCGTCGATACACCGGGGGTAGAGCCCCAGGGGCTCGACCGTCACCTCCGGGCTGTTGTCGATGAGGAAGTTGAGGATATTGGACTCGGTGGCGAAGTGGCGCAGGATCAGCTGGTTGGCGCTGGGGCTGACAAAGTGAGTACAGAACCAGCAGATCATCCGCTGCAGCAGACCATGGGCGCGGAACTGGGGCAGCGGCAGGCGCTTCATGAACCAGATCAGATGCAGCAGCATCGCCAGCAGGAACTGCAGCAGCGGGCGCAGCGACCAGCGCGTCGGGCTCTCGATGTCGTTCAGCCACAGTCGCACCGCCTCGGGCTGGATGGGTAGCGAATCGTCGGACTCCAGCGCACGAAGAAAGGGGCTGCGGGGCCTGCGCCTGGCATCAGCCATGGTCGACCTCCTCCAGTTGCAAGGCGTAGAGCCGCGCCACCACCCGCGCGGTGCGCAGGATCGACTGCTGGTCTTCCGGCGTGCGGCACACCCGGTCGATCAGCGAGTAGAGCTTGTCCAGGTGGGCGTCGTCGTTCTCGCCGTGGTAGCGCATGAAGCAGGTGTAGCGGCCGTCGCCGCCGGTGGCCTCGTCGATCCGCCGGGCCCAGTCGCCGGCCATCTTCTGCCCCAGCCCCTCGATGATCCACATGGCACCGATCAGGTCCACCGGGTTGGGCTGGCTGGCGCGGTACATCATGAAGGCGTGCAGCGCCTCGCTGCCGGCATTGCGCTGCCCTGCGCGGATCTCGTCCGGTTCGCCGCCCGCCGCCACGAAATCTGCCTCCAGCATCTCGTAGTCGCGATGCTCCTCCTTGGCGTGACCGATCACCTCCGAGCGCACGTCGGCATAATCGCGCTCGAAGCTGGAAGCGCCCCGGGTGATCCAGCGCGCGCCTTCGATCACCTGCTGGCGCAGGTGCAGCAGCAGGTTGCGGTAATCCTCGCGGGTGAAGTTGCCGCGTTCCAGGCGCTGGATGATCGGCACCCGGCCCAGTTGGCGCTCGAAATCGAACCAGACTCGCATCAGCCCCTGCAGGCACTCCTGCCCCAGTTGGGTAGTGACCTTGCTTTCCATGATTACTCCTCCACGACCGTAAGCTGCATGTAGACGTTATTGAAGCGGCCGCTTTCCGGCACCATGCAGAGGATGGTATCGCCAGCCTGGTAGTCCTGGGTGCGACGGAACTCGTCGAGCATGATGAACATCGAGGCGCAGCCGGTGTTGCCGCGGGTATAAAGGTTGGTGTACCACTTCTCTTCGGCAATCGCGGCGCCGGCCTGGGTCAGCATGTCGAAGATCTTGCCGCGAAAGTAGTGCGACGAGTAATGGCACAGTACGTGGTCAATCCGGCCCACCTCGACCCGCCCCTCGTCGATCAAGCGCAGCAGCCCGTCCACCCCGAGCTTGACGATGTTGTCGAGCAGGCGGACATCCTGTCGAATCAGCAGGGCGCCGGCGGCCTCCGCTTCGGCATAGGTGGCAAAGTCCTGCCAGCTTCTCTCGTCGCCAGCGGCTGCCCGGCCGACGCTCATGCATACCGGGTAGGCGTCGGCGTGGGAGAAACCGCGAATCCAGTCGATGCGAAGACAGCGCCGGCGCGGAACGTTTTCCAGCAGCAGCGCACCCGCGCCGTCCGACAGCATCCAGCGCAGGAACTCGGCATTGAAGTCGACCTCCTGGGCCACCGCCTCGTAGCGGCTGGCCTTGAACAACCTCGAGGCCAGCTCGCTGGCAATCACCAAGGCATTGTCGTGCTCCCTGGCCTTGAGCCCGGTGTAGGCCGCCTTGAGCGCCATCATGCTGCTGGAGCAGATACCATGGCTGCTGTGCAGCTCCACGCCGGCCACGCCCAGCTCCGCCTGCACCATGCTGCCGAACCCCGGCAGCACCAGGTCGCCCTGGCTGGTGGCCACACTGAGCATGTCGAGCCGCGACTTGCTGAGAAAGCTCTGGTCGAGGCAGGCCTGCCCCGCCCGAGCGGCCATTGCGCCGTTGCTGATCAGGGTGTTGTGCTCGGCATCGATGGCATAGTGGCGCTGCCGAATCCCGTTGGACTGCAGAATCCGGCGCTTTAGCCGGCTCGGCTTGCCATGCACCAGGCCGAGCACCGCCTCGATCCGCTCGTTGTCCACCGGCTCGCCCGGCAGGTAGTGTCCGGTACTGGTGATATAGACGCTCACGCCGGCTCTCCCCTGTGCTTCAGGTAATGACGCAGGCAGCGCAGGTTCTCCTCCAGGTAGGGGAACACGCACAGCAGCGCCATGAAGGTCAGGTAATAGGGCAGGTAGCGTTCCCCGCCGTGGGGTACTTCAACGGGCACGAGACGCATCTGCCCTGCCCAGTTGAATGTCACCAGGTCCATCACTACCGGCCAGTTGATCACCATGATCATGGCCAGCATGTAGAGCGGCAGGCTGCCCAGGTAGGTGTGGGCATGCATTTCCCAGATGCTGATGTGCCGCCGCGGCGCGGCGTAGTGCACGTCCCAGTGGGCCACGGCTTCGTGCAGTACCCAGGCCAGCAGGCAGATCAACAGCACCAGCACGTTGATGCGAAAGAGCAGGCACATGAGGATGGGGATGCCCACCTGAATGCCCATCGCCGAGTGCATCAGGGTCTCCTTCAGCCCCGAGGTCTCCTCGATATGCGTGGCACGGTGGCAGCACCAGTCGACGAAGCCGGCAATCCCCCATAACGGCAGGAAAACGTACAGCAGGACATGGACCAACAGCGTGTGGGTATCCATGGCGATTTCCCTCTGTTTCAGCGACTCTCACGACGCTCTTGCAAGGCGCTGGCGTTTCATGGATGATGTTAGGAAACACTGTTCGATAACTAATATCCACCAGGCGCATGGCATTTGCAAGCGCCAATCGAATGGAAACACGACATTATGAAACAGGGAACGCATAACTTGGACTCGTCATCGAAAGACGCCAGCGAACCCCAGGCCAGTCGGGACCGCTACCCCGATGCCCTGCGCGCCGGTGCCCTGCTGGTGGTGGTATTCGGCCACTGGATCGCCACTCTGCCACGGCTGGAAAACGGCCTGATGACCACCACCGACCACCTGCTGCTGGTGTGGACGGGCGCCGGCGTACTCACCTGGGTGTTGCAGGTGGTCCCGCTGTTCGTATTCGTCTCGGCAGCGGTGAGCGCAGACGGCGCCCAGCGCCGGCTGGAGCAGGGCCATCGCCAGCTGCACTGGTGGGCCGGCCGGGCGCTTGGCCTGGCACGCCCCACCGTCACCTACCTGGCGGTACTGGTAGCCTTCGTGGTCCTCGCCGCCTACACCGGGGGGCGCCTGCTCGGCCCGCTCAACCACTCGCTGACCGTTCATCTGTGGTTCCTGATGATGCTGCTTGGAGTGCAGGCCCTGCTGCCGCTCAGCGTCTGGGCCGACAACCGCTGGGGACTCAAGGCCGTGGCGGGCCTGTTGCTGATCGCCGCAGCGGTTGACCTCCTGCGTGCCGGCATCACCGCTCCCGGCGAGCTGATGGAGCTGGGTACCCGCGTCACCGCCAACGGCGGCGGCATCGGCTGGCTCAACGCCATCGTCGTCTGGCTGCTGCCGCAGCAGCTCGGCATCGCCTGGAAGCGCGGCCGCTTCTCGGGCCTGGGCAGCGGCCTCGCCCTGCTGCTGTTCGGGCTGTTGTGGCTGGCTGCCGCCGTGGCTTCGGGCTACCCCGTGGCCATGGTCGATGGCGCCTTCGGCGTTCCCAGTAACCTGCTTCCTCCGACCCTGGCCCTGGTGGGCGTGATGTGGGTGCAGGTAGGCGTCGTACTGACCTGTGAAGGGCCCATGCGCCGCCTGCTGGAGCGCCGCCGCATCGACAGGGTGGTGACCATCCTCGGCGCGCTGGGCATGCCGCTCTACCTCTGGCACAAGCTCGCCGAGCTGCCGGCCGCCTGGCTTGGGGAGCGCCTCGGCCTGCCCATCGATGCCGGCATACCGGGCGAGGTGGGCTTCTGGCTCGGCCGCCTGTGGTGGATCGTGCTGTGCATCGTCTCCGTCGCACCGGTGATGGTCGCGGTGGTGACCTTCGAGATGAGCCGCAAGCGCGATGTGGTCTCCGCCACCGGCACACCGGTCATTCTCGTCGGCGGCGCGGCACTCCTGGGTGGCATCATCGCCAGCCTGGCCCTCGGCGCCCTGCCCGGCGCTCTCTTCGGCCTGGCTGGCATCGCGGCTGCTTCCTGGCTGCTGCGCGCCCATCCACAGCCGGCAGCGACATCAACCTCTCGGAGCACGCCCGCCTGAAGGGCTTCAGGTAGCAGCGGTATACGCGGGCCTCCGAGGGCAGCTATGTTAGTAAAGGGTGGGGAGACATCTGCATCTGCCTGCGAGACCTGACAACGAAAAAAGAGCAAGGAGAGCCTCACATGCGCACACTATTCACGCTCTTGTGCTTGGTAACTGGGTTGATGGCAGGCTCGGCAGTGGCCCAGGAGGTCAACCTACCGCCAGAGCTCGAAATTGAATCCGAGGCGGCATTCGTCACGGCCTGGGGGCCACGCGTTGAAGGCGAGATTTTCGAGTATTCGACCGGCGGTGAAACCTATCAGGGCTACCTGGCACGCAACGTCAATGATGAGAGACCACGGCCGGCAGTACTGGTGGTGCACGAGTGGTGGGGGCTTAACGATTATGCCCGTGCACGTGCCGACCAGCTCGCCGCCCTGGGCTTCGTGGCATTGGCAGTGGATATGTATGGCGGCGGCCAAGTCGCCACGCATCCCGACCAAGCGGGCGAATTCTCCTCGCAAGTCATGCAGGATTGGCCAGCCGCACGTGCCAGGTTCGAAGCAGCCATGACCCAGCTACGCCAACACCCAGCCGTGGCAGATACCGGCATGGCGGCCATCGGCTACTGCTTTGGCGGTAGCGTCGTAATGAACATGGCCTTGTCCGGCATGCCGCTCAAGGCCGCCATCAGCTTCCACGGCGATCCCACGCAGGCAGCTTCCGCACGCGGGAATTTCAGTGGCGCGGTGCAGATCCACAATGGCGGCGCGGACTCGCTCGTCGAGCGTGAAGACCTGACGGCCATGGCGCGCGCGCTCGAGGCACAGGGAGCCGATGTCGATGTCATCACCTACCCCCAGGCCCTCCACGGCTTCACCAATCCCGGCGCTGACACACTGAGCGAGGAATTCAATTTGCCGGTTGGCTACAATGCTGCCGCCGATGCTTCCTCCTGGCAGTCTGCGCTGCTACTGCTGGATAGAACCCTCAATCAATAATTGCTCTACGAGGCCTAGCCTCAACTCCCACGGACAGTAGCTCCGCCCCCCGCTGACGGCTTGAAAGTGCAAGAGGCTCTCGCGTGGCCACTTCGCAGGCATCTGCGTGCCCATCCGCAGCCGGCTGGGGAGCCTTTGGGGCGCACCTGACCCGAGCGATGAGAGGCCGAATCGAACGCCTTGTAAGCCATATCCTACAAATTCTATCGGCAATGTCTTACACGCCGCTTGCGCCAGGTTAACGTCGAGAGGCCACCCGAATTGGCACAGTGGAGGCGTACTGAGCACGGAGGCTCAGCCAGGGATGACCGAGTCAGGAAGACTCACTATCCAGGGATGCTCGAGCGGAAGGATGCTTGAGGTGGAGGTAAGGAAGCGAAGATCCAGCCCGGCCGCAAGGCCGGGCTTTTCGTTGTGGCGTCATCTCAATTGTCGATGCCCGTGGCGGCAATCAGCGCCTCTGACAACTCCATAATGAGTTCTTCGGGTTGGCAGCGAATACCACCAGCGCTATAGAGGGCTCAACCCAGGCCGTGCCGGCCTCCCGAGGCCGAGATCAGCTTGGCGCCACAGGAGGTGTGGCAACCATGGTAGGCCACCGGCTTGCCATCGAGCGTGATGGTGGGGTGGCCCTCGACGATACTGCACACGCCATGGCCCTTCTGCGGGCAGCTTACCTTGTCGCCCACCACCGCTACTGGCTTGCCGTTCACTTGATAGCGGGACTGAGCGCTGATCACCCGACCGCCATGGGTCGTGGCATCGCCCAACAAAATTACACCGTCACCGGGGTCGAACATCGGCTTTCTCCCTGAAGGTACTGCACTTATTGATTGGATTCAGAGTTGAGGGACAGGGGCTCCCGGTCGCTCACATCGGGCTGGTAGCGGTAGCCATCGGAGGATGGCCGAACCACTCCATGTTCCAACTGCCACTGCCAGGACCGGGCGATGGCCTCCTCAATCTGTGCTTCCGTCATTTTCTTGGCCACCTCGTGCTTAGCCTCACGCCCTATTCCAGTACTCAGGTCATACATCATATAAGCCTTGACCAGGTCCTGTTCCGTACCGAGCCCTTTTTCGAAAAACTCGCCTGCATATGCCTGGGCCATTGAATCATCCAGCTCCACTGCTCTCATTATCCATTCAAAGGACTTTTTAAGGTCCACTGCCACACCAAGACCTTGGCGATATGTAATCGCCAAATTTCTCATGGAAGATGGGTAGCCAGCTTCTGCATTATTTTCGAGCCAGTAGAGATATTTTTCTTCGTCCTTTTCAATCCCCATCTCGGGGTCACCATAGCGGTAAAGATTCATGATATCTAGCTGTGCATCAGGCATACCTCGTTCGGCGGCTTCGGTAAGGTACTCCTCCCACTTGCTGGCATCTTTTTCGACACCTAGCCCTTCACGATACGCGATGGACAGCTCATCATAGGCCTCAGCTGCCCCCTGGTTGGCGGCTTCCCTCAGCCAGTACAGGCCCTGCTCGTGGTCTACCTCGACCTCTTGTGCTTCGAGACCGTACAGGTAGGCAGCCCCCACTAGGTACTGCGCTCGAACATCGCCTTCTTTTGCCTTGGCCAGGTTGGCTTCGAAATCTTGGCTATGTAAGATCTCCACAACCTTTTCACTTTCATCAAACACCATCCCCGCCTGTACGAGAGGAGAAAGCGCTAGCAAGATCGCAACCAGCACCAGCTTAATCATCGTGAACCCCATAACGAGTTCATTGTGCTAGCTGCGACCATCATCAATCCTGTAGCCATGGAGGCTCAGTCGAGGCCGATATTAGTCAGAAGTAAGAGATATGGGCTCCCGGTCGCTCACATCGGGCTGGTAGCGGTAACCGTTGGAGCTGGGGCGATAGCTGTTACGCTCTAACTGCCACTGCCAGGAAAGAGCAATGGCCTCCTGGATCTGCTCTTCCGTCATCCGCTCGGCCACTGCTTGCTTAGCTTCAATGCCCGGCCCCCCTCCTAGGTCATACATCATATAGGCCTTGACCAAGTCTTGTTCCACTACCATGCCCTTCTGGTAGTATTCACCCGCCATCCTTTGAGCACTAAGTTCATCCAATTCCACTGCTCGCATTATCCACTCAAAGGATTTTTCAAGATCCCTTTCCACACCTCGCCCCTGCCGATATCTGATGGCTAAATTTTCCATAGACATGGTCAATCCATCTTCAGCAGTTTTTACAAGCCAGTAGAGATACTTTTCCTCATCTGGTTCAATGTCGAGTTCAGAGTCGCCATCCTGATAGAGGACCAATAGGTCTATCATCGCCGACCTCAACCCTTGCTCGGCCGCGTCATTGAGATGCTCCTCGCATCTCACATTATCCTTATCTACACCCAAGCCCTGACAGTGTATTCTTCCAAGCTCATAATGAGCCTCTGCTGCTCCTTGGCTAGCAGCTTCCGCCAACCAGTACAAGCCTTTTTCATGATCTGCTTCAATCCCCTTTTCCGCCAGGCCATACAAATAGGCTGCCCCCACTAGCACCTGAGCTCTAACATCACCCTCTTCTGCCTTAATCAGGTTTTCCTCAATGTCCTGCGTAGAAAATGCGCGCACCGCATCTTCATCTTGGAAAACCACCTGGGCCTGCGCGAGAGGAGAGAGCGCCAGCAAGATCGCAGCCAGCACTAACTTAATCATCGTGAACCCCATAATGAGTTCATCGAGTTGGCTGAGAACATCATCAACCCTGTAGCCATGGGGGTTCAGTCGAGTCTGATATCAGTCAGAAGTAAGCGATATAGGCTCCCGGTCGCTCACATCGGGCTGGTAGCGGTAACCATCGGAGGATGGACGAACCACTCCATGTTCCAACTGCCACTGCCAGGATAAAGCAATGGCTTCCTCAATCTGCTCTTCCGGCATTTTCTTGGCCAACTCGTGCTTAGCCTCTCGCCCTATTCCAGTACTCAGGTCATACATCATATAGGCCTTGACCAAATCCTGTTCCGTGCCGAGGCCTTTTTCGAAAAA
>NZ_JAXQPR010000010.1:0-146885 GCF_046723295.1 Halomonas sp. A29 | reverse complement strand
CGAAGCGGCGCGCCGCTATGGCGAGCTGCACGGTGACGATGAGCCGGTCCATCTGCGTGTGCGACTGCGTGAGCGTGAGCGCGAACTGGCCAATGAGCGCCAGCGGCTGGCGGAGGAAGAGAGCCGCCTGCGCGCGCTGCACCGGGCGCGGCTCGACTTCGCCGAGCGCAGCGAGTTGGCGCCGGAGAAGTGGCTGGCCGATGCCCGGCGCCGCTACCCGCGATTGCTGCGGGAAGCGGAGACGCTGGAAGCCGATATCGCCGCCCGCGAACGCTACCTGGAAAGTCTCTCGGGCGACCCGCTGGAGCGGCGCGTGGTTGAGGCCGAGGCCCATCGCCACCTGGACGATGCCGGCATCGCCTGGCAGCCACTGCATGCGGTGCTCAACGTCGAGACGCATACCCCCGAGCAACGCCGCGAATGGCTGGTGCAGGCCGCCGGTGTGCTGTTCGCCCCGGTAGTGGCGGGGCGCGAGGCGGCCGAGTCCGCCGCCGCCGCGCTGATAGAGGCAGGCCTGGCGGTGCCGGTGTTCGAGGCCGAGGCGCTTGCCGACTTGCTGGCCCGTGGCGAGCCGCCGCTGGGCGCCGTGGCCGGGGTGGAAACTTTGGCGGTCAAGGCCGCGCTGGACCCCCGCTACCTTGAGGCGCTGCGCGAGGCCACCGAGAAGCGGCTTACCGCCGACCGTGAGCGACAGAAGGCGCTGACCATCGAGTGCGAGCGACTTGATCCCCATGGAGACACATTCAACCTGGCGCTGCGCGCACGTGAAGCCGACGAGGCGGACGTCGAGGTGGCGCTGGAGGCAGTGGCTGAGCAGCAGGCGGCGCTGGCCGAACGTGAGGCCGAGCTGGCCCCGCGGCTGAGCGACACCGCGTTGTCCTGTATCGACGACTATCAGCGCTACCTGCAGGAGGGTGGCGAGATTGCCCAGCAGGAAGCCGCCGAGGCGCGGCTCGAGGCCGAGACTGCGCTGGCCGAGCTTACGCCCCAGCGCGAGCGGGCCGCCCGCGAGCGGGAGGCGCACGGGCCGACTTGGCTTGCCGCCGAACAGGTCAGCGACGCCGGCGGCGTTGAGCGGCTCCAGGCGTTGGAGACGCGCCTCGCCGAACTCGAGCGTCACCTGGCCGAGGCGACGGTCAGGCTGGCCAGCGCCGAAGAAGAGAAGGAGGCGCTTGCACGAAAAGTCGTCGAGACCGAGGCCCAACTGCGCGGTATCTTCAGCGACGGCGAGCGTGATCGCCTGCGTGCCCTGGCGCGCTTCGAGGCCGATGGAGGCGTCGACTTCATGGCCAGCGCCGGTGAGGTGCAGGCCGAACTGGAAGCGTCACAGTCGCGGGCGACCCGGCGCGCCGACTTCGATTTCACGCGTATTCGCGCCTATCTGGAAGTGCGCGATGCCGGCGGCGGCAGCCAGAAGCTCGAGCGCGAGATCGCCCGGGTCAAGCGTGAGCTCGGCGAGCTGCGCGACAAGCGCAAGACGCTTTCGGCAGAGCGTGATGTGCTGGAGGCGCGCCTGGCCGAGCAGCGCCGCGCGCTGGCCTGCGTCGACCAACTGGCCGTGGAGTGGCTGCGGGTACTGCGCGAGCTGCCCGAAGGCTGGCCGCGACGCCTGGCGGCGCTGGTCGATCTCGATGAGGCCAGCCGCTGGCCCGGCGACACGGCTGAGCTCGAGGTGCGCAATGAAGCGCTCGACGCCTGGC
This sequence comes from Halomonas sp. A29, assembly GCF_046723295.1. Lineage (NCBI taxonomy): Bacteria > Pseudomonadati > Pseudomonadota > Gammaproteobacteria > Oceanospirillales > Halomonadaceae > Halomonas > Halomonas sp. A29. Next base: position 145,185 of record NZ_JAXQPR010000010.1, on the reverse strand, counting down.
GTGCCATGGTCGGTGGGAAGAACGAACAGGGTGAGCTCGACGTCGAAGCGCTGGAAACCTGTCAGCAGACTCTGGTCGATGCCTTGGGCGAGCTCAACCTNCGAACAGGGTGAGCTCGACGTCGAAGCGCTGGAAACCTGTCAGCAGACTCTGGTCGATGCCTTGGGCGAGCTCAACCTGGGCGAGCGGGCGCGCAACCGCGAGCGTCAGGCGCGCCAGGTCGAGACCGGCGAGCGCAAGCTGGCCGAGGCACTCGCCGAGGCGGCGCACAGCCGGCTGTTCAGCGACACCGAGCGTGCTCGATTGGCAGGCCTGACGCACGCCAGCGCCGAGGCCCTGGACGACCTCTCGCGGCTGCACGACCAGCTTGCCGGCCAGCTCGACGAGCATCGAGTGCGGGTCGAGCGGCTACATGCCTCCCGCGAGCAGATCGAGGGAACCCTGGTGGAGCGGCTCAGTTCGATCATCTCGGATGCCGCCGGAAACCTCGACATCCTCAAGCGCGTGGCCAAGAGCAGCGGCGAGGGCGGCGCCTTCTTCGAGGTCAAGGCCTCGCTGATCGGCCCCGACCAGTTGCGCGACTTGATCGCCACGCTGCTGGCCGACATCGACGAGCATCAGGCGGCCATGCGCCGCCGCGCCGAGCGTGACGGCGGCATGGTCGATGGCGAGGCGCGTCGTCGGGATGACGACCTGCTGCGCCAGATTCGTCGGCGCATCTATCGCGGCCTGTTCCACGACGTGGCGATCCGCCTCAAGCACGACGCCATTCGCCCGCATGGGCGGCTGTTCTCGCTCAACGAGGAGATGTCGGAAGGGCAGCGCGAGGCGGTGTCGCTGATGTGGCTGGTCAAGCTGTCGGAGTTCGCCATCGAGCGCGAGCTGCGCGAACTGCCGGGGCACCACCGCCGCCGCGCCCGTACCAGCCGCGAGAGCGTGATCCTGCTCGACGGCCTGTTCTCCAAGCTCTCGCACCGCCGCCTGATCCAGGACTCGCTGGAGTCGCTGCGCAACACCCGCGGGCGCTTCCAGATGATCGGCCTGATCCACAACCCCAACTACGAGAACGACCCCGACATCTTCCCCACCTATCTGGTGGGCAGCGTGATCGGCGGCGCCCAGGGGCAGGGCGGTCACGTGATGGTGCGCGACGGCCGCGTCACGCCGCCGGAGACGGTGGGGCGCAGCGTCGGCGAGGCCAGCCTGTTCGGCATTCATGTCAGCGAGCCGGCGACCTCCTGAAGGTCGCAGCTCATAGGGAGAAGTACCATGCACGTTATCATCGATCTCTGCGTCGTCCCGCTGGGTGTTGGGGTATCGGTCTCGCCGCAGATTGCTGCCTGCCAGCGGGTGATTGAGGCGTCCGGCCTCGAGCACCACATGCACGCCTACGGCACCAACATCGAGGGGCCGTGGGACGAGGTGATGGCGGTGGTCAAGCGCTGTCACGAGGTGGTGCACGAGATGGGCGCACCGCGCATCACCACCACCATCAAGCTGGGTACGCGCACCGACCGCGAGCAGTCCATGGCCGACAAGGTGTCGAGCGTCGAGAACAAATTGCGCAACCCTTGAGCCGTCATCACACAACATCTTCAGGTCGGCAGCGGCGCCAGCCAGGCATCGCCCAGCCGCAGTAGGTGATCGGTAAGGGCATCGAGGATCTTGCCGCCCTGGCGCCAGTGGTGCCAGTAAAGCGGCACGTCGATGACATGGCCCGGCGACAGGTCGACCAGACGGCCGTCGGCCAGGTAGGGGCCGGGATCGATCTCCTGTAGCCGACCTTCGCTGAGTTCCCGCTCGGCCTGGCGCTCCGGCACCATGCCGTAGCCGAGCCCCGCCAGCGCCAGGCCGACGAAGCCTTCCGACGAGGGGCAGAGGTGATGGGGGAAGGGCGGCTCCACGCCGTGCTTGGCCAGGTAGCGGTGCTGCAGGCGGTCGTCGGGGCCGAACACGATGGCCGGCGCGCGGCGCAGCGCCTCCGGCGTCACCCCATTGGCAAAATGGCGCGCGACGAAGGCGGGGCTGGCCAGGGCGCGATAGCGCATGCTGCCCAAGGCGTGGCTGCGCGCACCCTGAACCGGGGTCGGTGAATCGCAGATACAACCGGCCACGTCGCCATCGCGCATGCGCTTCAGCGCCACCTCCTGGTCCTCCACCACCAGCTCGAACAGTACGGGGTTCTGCTCGCAGAAGCGGCCGATGGCCTCTGGCCACCAGGTCGCCAGGCTGTCGGCATTGATCGCCAGGCGCAGGCGATGCTCGTCACTGCCGAGTGCAGGCACCTCGCCCAGCAGGTCGCTCTCGAGCAGACGCACTTGTTGTGAATGGTTGAGCAGCTTGCGGCCCAGCGGCGTGGGGGCGAGGCGAGGGCTTCGTACCAGCACTGGTTGACCCAGGCGCGCCTCGAGCAGCTTGATGCGCTGCGATACCGCCGACTGCGTGAGGCCCAGATTGCGGGCGCCACGCTCGAAGCCGCCCTGGTCGACCACCGCCACCAGCGCTTCGAGCAGCTTGTAATCGAGCATCAGTATTTCTTATCCCCCAGTCGGTTTATTCATTTCATTAATTAATTGCTTGAGCTTAGCCTTGGCGACAGCGTCTCGCCAAGGAGAAAGTCACATGTGGATGTCATGGCTCAATGGGTTACTGATTTGCGCAGGGCTGATCGTTGCCATCGGTGCTCAGAACGCCTTCGTACTGCAGCAAAGCCTACGTCGCCAGCATGCCTGGCTGGTGGCCGGGATTTGCGCACTGTGCGATTGGCTGCTGGTGGGCATCGGCGTGCTTGGCCTGGGTGTGCTGATTGCCCAGCAGGAAGAGCTGATGGAGGCGGCACGCTGGGCTGGGGCCGCCTTCCTGGCCTGGCAGGCGTGGTTGGCGTTCCGGCGGGCCTTCGCTGGGCAGGCGTTAGCCGCGGGAGGCGGTAGGGTACAGTCGTGGCAGGCTGCCCTGGCCGCGACGCTGGCCGTGACCCTGCTCAATCCCCAGGTCTATCTGGAAACCGTGGTGCTGCTTGGTGCCATTGGCGCGGTGCAGCCGAGTCCGCTGGGTTTCTTCATCGGTGCAGCCATGGCTTCTTTCGGCTGGTTCTTCGGCCTGGCGGCTGCGGCCGGCTGGCTGGCCCCTCGCTTGGCCAATCCTCGGGTGTGGCGGGCTATCGATTTGGTAATCGGCCTCATCCTGGCTTGGGTGGCGTGGAGGTTGGCGAGTGGCGCCATGATGCCCTGAAGTATCGATGTCGGTTGTAAACCTACCTTTACGGCGTGTCACGCTGACGAACCACTGGGAAGACCGACTCCAAGCGATCTGCGCAGCTGTAAGGTTTTTCTTACGAAAAGGGCAGAGGCAGGTGCCTCGTGTCCTTACTCTAGGCCACAAAGGAGCGTTCCGGCGGGCGCGAGGGGGCACTAGTCTGGAGGCACGCAATTGGCTACGCGAGTCGGTAGCCAAGCTTTCATAACAAGGCCAATGAGCCCCCTGGAGGAACCATGAACGCACCTGCCAAGACCGTCTCACCGATCAGCCAAGAGAACCCCATCGGTACCAACGGCTTCGAGTTCGTCGAGTACAGCGCGCCTAGCGCGGAGGGCATCGAGGAGCTGCGCGCGCTGTTCAACCGCATGGGTTTCACCGAGACCCGCAAGCACCGCTCCAAGCAGGTCTTCCTGTTCCAGCAGGAGAACGTCAACTTCGTGCTCAACGCCGAGCCGAACAGCCATGCTGCCGAATTCGCTCGTGTACACGGCCCTAGCGCCTGTGCCATGGCGTGGAAGGTAGCCGACGCCAAGCAGGCCTTCGACTATGCCGTGGCGCACGGCGCCGAGCCGATGGAGAACCCGGTCGGCCCCGGCGAGGTGGGCATTCCCGCGGTGCGCGGTATCGGCGGCTCGCTGCTCTACTTCGTCGACAACAAGGTCGACGATGAAGGACGCACCATCTATGACATCGACTTCGAGCCGATTCCTGGCCGCTCGCGCAACGACAACAGCGTAGGTTTGAAGGTGCTCGACCACCTGACCCATAACGTCGACCGGGGTCAGATGGACGTCTGGGCCGATTTCTACACCGAGATCGCCAACTTCCGCGAGAACCGCTACTTCGACATCAAGGGCAAGAAGACCGGCCTGCACTCTCGCGCCATGACCGGGCCTTGCGGCAAGATGCACATTCCCATCAACGAGTCGGCCGACGATACCTCCCAGATCGCCGAATTCCTGCGCGAGTACAATGGCGAGGGCATCCAGCACCTGGCGATGGCAACAGACGACATCTACGCCACGGTGCGTGCGCTGCGCAGCAACGGTGTCACCTTCCTCTCCACGCCGGACACCTACTACGAAAAGGTCGATGCGCGCGTGCCCAACCACCAGGAGAAGGTCGAGGATCTGCGCGAGCTGAGCCTGCTGATCGACGGTGGCGAAGGCGAGGGCGTGCTGCTGCAGATCTTCACCGAAACCGTGATCGGCCCGATTTTCTTCGAGATCATCCAGCGCAAGGGTAATGACGGCTTCGGCGAGGGCAACTTCAAGGCCCTGTTCGAGTCGATCGAGGAGGATCAGATCCGCCGCGGCGTCCTCAAGGCGGATTGATTGCCGGCGGCCTCACCTTCCAGGGTGAGGCCGTTTTTCTATGGCAGGATCAAACCCTGCTCTAGTGAATAAATACAAGAAATTGTCGTTGCATTGTCGGTATTGTGCCGGGCATATTGCTGCGTCAGTTCATAACAACGACTTCCCTGGTGACGTAATGACGACCGAGCAACAACCTCGCGCTCAGTGGCTAGGCCGCTGGGGCTTCGTGCTGGCGGCGACGGGTTCCGCCGTCGGCCTGGGCAATATCTGGAAGTTCCCCTACATGACGGGCGAGCACGGCGGTGGCGCCTTCGTGCTGGTCTACCTGGCTTGTATCCTGGCAGTGGGCGTGCCGGTGATGATGACCGAGATCGCCTTCGGGCGGCGCGGCCGCGGCAGTCCCATCGATGCCGTACGCCGGGTGGTGGCCGAGTCCGGGCGCTCTTCGGCCTGGTCGCTGCTGGGCTGGATGGCGATGCTGTGCGGCTTCATGATCCTGTCGTTCTACGTGGTGGTGGCCGGCTGGTCGTTCTCCTACCTGTGGAAGATGCTGACCGGTGGGCTGGCGGGCACCGGCGTCGACGATATGGTGGCGATCTTCGTCGCCAACAACGAGAGCCCGCTCAACCTGGGCTTCTGGAGCACCCTGGTGACGCTGGCGACCATGCTGATCGTGGGCAAGGGGGTGCAGGCAGGCATCGAGAAGAGCGTGAGCTGGATGATGCCGGGCATGGTGGTCATGCTGCTGATCCTGATCGGCTATGGGGTGTTCTCCGGTGGCTTCGGCGAGGCGTGGCGCTTCCTGTTCTCGTTCAAGACCGGCAGCCTGTCGAGCGAGGGCATGCTGGCGGCGTTGGGGCACGCGTTCTTCACCTTGTCACTGGCCTCCGGTGCGATCCTGACCTACGGCAGCTACCTGCCGGCGCGGGCCTCCATCGTTCGCACCACCTTCACCGTGGCGGTGGCCGACACCCTGGTGGCGTTGATGGCCGGCCTGGCGATCTTCCCCATCATCTTCGCCAATGGCATGAGCCCCGAGGGCGGGCCCGGCCTGCTGTTCATGAGCCTGCCGCTGGCGTTCCAGGCGATGCCGTTGGGCACATTGTTCGGCATCCTGTTCTTCGTCATGCTCTCCATGGCGGCATTGACCTCGTCGATCTCAATGGTCGAGGCCACCGTCTCCTGGCTGGTGGATAACAAGGGGATCTCCCGCCGCACTGCGGCCTGGGGTACCGGCATCGTGTTGTGGCTGGTGAGCACCCTGGCCATGTTGTCGTTCAACCTGGGCGCGGACTGGACGTTGGCCGGTCGTCACTTCTTCGACTGGCTCGATTACCTCACCTCGCGTTGGATGATGCCACTGGGTGGCCTGGGCATGGCCCTGCTGGCCGGCTTCGTGCTGAAGAGCGAGAGCTTCCGCGAGGAGCTGGGTCTGGCACCGCACTGGCATGCGCTGTGGCTGTTCATGGTGCGCTACGTGAGCCCGCTGGGAATCCTGGTGATCTTCGTCGATGCGCTGGGCATCGCACGCGTGGAGTTCGGAGTGCACTGGCCGTGGATACTTGGCGTGCTGGCATTGGTCACGCTGATCGGGGAGTTGGTGAGCCCCCGGCTGCGGCGTACCCTGGCTGGCTGAGCGAACGGCTTGCCCCGGCCGGGGCAAGCCGTTATTGTCGGGCCGGGTCCGCTAAGGACGTTGCATCGAGATGACAGGATGATCTCACCCACGAATTACGCTACCGGCCTGGTTGCGTCTCGCTTGCTGCGAGGCGCATTGACGCTTCTGGCACTGCTCTTGATCGCTGGCTGTGCCGGACGCGATGGGGGCCGTAGTGGCGAGCGGGTATCGGCACCTTCGGGCTGGAACGGCGAGCAAGGGCAGGCCTCCTTCTATGCCGACCGCTATCACGGCCGCCGTACCGCCAGTGGCGAAGCGCATGACCGCAATTCGCTCACGGCGGCCCATCGCAACCTGCCGTTCGGTACCCGGGTACGCGTCACCCGGTTGGACAATGGCCGCGAGACGGTGGTGCGCGTCAACGATCGTGGCCCCTTCGTTCGCGGTCGTGTCATCGATCTCTCGCGGCGTGCCGCCGAAGAGCTCGATATGGTCGGGCAGGGCGTGGTGAACGTGCGGCTAACACCCGAGTGAGGAAGCTGGCCGTGCCTCAGGCGTGTCTAGGCTGGCCAGCCATGCGACAATGAGGCATCGCCAGCGCCGAGCGTAAGCCCATGTCTCCCCCCCGCAGCGAATCCATTGCCGAACTCCAGCGCCTGCGCCGCGGCCGCTCGCGGCGCGGCTGGCTCACGCGCAGCTTCCGCCTGCAGGTGATGCTGCTGGTCGGCTTCCTGCTGGCCGGCATGCTGCTGGCCCAGGGCGCTTACCTCAACCATCGCAAAGCCGAGATCATCAGCCATCAGATGGGTGAGCGGGCACTGGCCGTGGCACTCAGTGTGGCCAGCATCCCGGAGCTGATCGCCGCCTTCGACGACCCCGACCCCAGCACCACGATCCAGCCCATCGCCGAGCGCATTCGCCGCGAGACGGGAGCGCGTTACGTGGTGGTGGGCAATACCGACAGCCTGCGCTACTCCCACCCATTGCCGGAACGGCTCGGCCAACCGATGGTGGGCGGTGACAATGAGAGGGCGCTGCTGCATGGCGAATCCTACGTTTCCGAAGCTACCGGCTCACTGGGCGAGGCGGTACGCGGCAAGACCCCGATATTCGATGCCGAGGGCAATATCATCGGTATCGTCTCGGTGGGTTTCATGCTCGACCGGGTGGCCCTGGACGTGATTGAACACACCAGCCTGGGCTGGTGGCTGGTGGCGTTGATGATCGTGTTCGGCTTCGCCGGGGCTTATTTTCTTTCGCGCCATTTGAAGAAGGTGATCCTCGGTCTCGAGCCTTACGAGATCGCGCGCCTGGCCATGGAGAAGGAGGCCATCCTGCAGTCGATCCATGAGGGAATTCTGGCGGTCAACCGCGAGGGGCTGATCACCTTGGTCAACCAGCAAGCGCGTCGCTTCCTCGGCCTGCCACCGGCCGAGGAGGTGCTGGGGCGTCCGATCCAGGAGGTGGTGCCCAATTCGCGCCTTTCCGAAGTCCTCGAGCGTGGCGAGCGGCAGTTCGACCAGGAGATGTGGCTCGGCGACCATCCCATCGTGGTCAACCGCGTGCCGATCCTGCACGCCGGTGAGATCGAGGGGGCCGTGTCGACCTTCCGCAGTCGGCGTGAGATCGTCGATCTTTCCAATGCGCTGAGCGCCGCCAGCCGTGACGTGGACATGCTGCGTGCCCAGGCCCACGAATACTCCAACAAGCTCTATACCATCTCGGGCATGCTCCAGCTCGGCAGAATCGAGGATGCCCTGGCCTTGATTCATCAGGAGAGTGAGCGCCAGCAGGCGCAGATGACCTTCCTCATGAAGCACGTGGCCGATCCTGTGGTCAGCGGTACCCTGCTTGGCAAGCTGACCCGCGCGCGGGAGCTCAACGTCAACCTCGAGATCGACGACCAGAGTTCACTCTCTGCACCGCTGACCCTGGCCGGCCAGGAGGTCGTGATGACGGTGCTCGGCAACCTGATCGACAATGCCTGCCATGCGGTGCGTGAGCGAGGGGAGGACGGGCAGGTGCGCCTGTTCTTCACCGATCTCGGCGAGCAGTTGCTGGTCGAGGTGGAGGACAACGGCCCAGGGGTGCCGCCGGAGCATGTCGAGGCGATCTTCGAGGAGGGTTTCTCGACCAAGCCGGGTAAACATCGCGGTATCGGCCTGGCGCTGGTCAGTCGGCTGTGCCGGGAGCACGGCGGTGCCATCACGTTGGAAGAGAGCGAGCTGGGCGGCGCCTGTTTCACGGTAGTGCTCGACCGCTCATTGTGTCGGGAGGTAGAGCCGCTCGACGCCGGCAAATGACAATGACAACGACAACGACAAGAGCAACACGCCATGAGGGAAGAGATGTACGAACCGGGCCAGATGCCTGACGAATACGGCATCCTGATCGTCGAGGACGACTTCCGGATTGCCGAGATCCACCGCGCCTTCATCGAGCAGAGCCAAGGCTTCCGAGTCGTGGGCATGGCCCGCAGCGGAGCCGAGGCGCACGAGCTGATGGCGCACCATGCCAGCGACGTCCAGTTGGTGCTGCTCGACGCTTACCTGCCGGATGTCGAGGGCCTCGAGCTACTGTGGGCACTGCGCCGCGATCACGTGCACATCGATATCGTCATGATCACGGCGGCGCGGGAGGTGGATACCATTTCCGAAGCGCTGCGCGGTGGCATCTTCGACTACCTGATCAAGCCCGTCGAGGCCGCTCGGATGGCCCAGATGCTGGCTCGCTTCCGGCGTGAACGCGAAGCGCTGGCGGCGCGCAGCGAACTCAACCAGGAGGAGCTCGACCGAGTATTGGCTCGGCTGCGGCCGGAAGGCGGGACGAACAGCGGCGCGCGCAGCCTGCCCAAGGGTATCGATCGGCTCACCCTGCGTGCGGTGGTGGCGGCACTGGATAGCGCAGGGAAGCCTCTGGCGGCAATGGAGGTCGCCCGCGCCATGGGGGCCAGCCGCTCGACTGCTCGGCGCTACCTGGAGTTTCTGGTTTCGGTGCAGGTCGTGGGTGCCGAGTTGGGCTATGGTGATGTGGGCCGGCCGGAACGACGCTATCGGTTGGCGGGAGATGCCTCTGCGTGGTGTGAAGAGTAGCGTGAACATAATGGACAAAATGCACACAAAGAACTATTTGTCTTTTATGTTCAGAAGCTTGTCTGACCCTTGCCGTGCCTCTAACGTTCCTGACGTACGCCTGAGGGCGACTCGCATAATAATTAACCGCAAGTTGGAGAACGCCATGACTGCCAAGTTTCCCGCCAAGCGCCTGACGCTGCTTGCCCTGCCTCTGGCCGCTGCGGCCGGTTTTGCCACCCTTGCCCAGGCCGATGATTGGACGCCGAGCCGTTCCATCGAGTTCATCGCCCCGGCCAACCCGGGCGGCGGTTGGGATACCCTGGTGCGCACCACTTCCCGCGTGCTTCAGGAAGAGGGCCTTGCCGACCAGAACTTCGCCGCCATCAACGTGCCGGGAGGCGGCGGTGCCGTGGCCTGGGCGCAGATCGCTCGCGACAGCGGCAACCCGCACAAGCTGTTCGCCACCAGTCCGCCGATCATCCTGGTGCCGCTGGCGGGTACTTCGCGCCACGATCACACCGACTTCACGCCGATCGCGCGCCTGATCACCGATTACTCCATCGTGCTGGTACGCGACGACTCGCCCTACAGCGATCTCAACGAACTCTTCGCCGCCATCGAGGAGAGGCCCAACCTCAGCATCGGCGGTGGCAGTGCCCCCGGCTCCATGGACCACATCTCTGTCGCCGGCCTGGCGTCGGCGGCCGGGCTGAATGCATCGGAAGTCAACTACGTACCGTTCTCCGGTGGCGGTGAGGCCATGACCAGCCTGATGGGCGGCCATGTCGAGGCAGTCATCACCGGTGCCGGCGAAGCCTCCGGCCAGCTCGGTGAGGGCAGCCAGGTCCGCGCCCTGGGCGTTTCCGCCCCAGAGCGCATGGGCGGTGTCCTGGCCGATGTGCCCACCTACCAGGAGCAGGGCATCGACTACACCTTCGATATCTGGCGCGGCGTGATGGGCGCACCGGACATGCCGGAAGAGGCCGTGGCCTATTACGAGGATCTGTTCGCCCAGATGCTCGAGACCGACGGCTGGGAGCAAGCCCGCGATCAGCTCGGCTGGATCGACGCCTACCAGAACAGCGAGGAGTTCGGTACTTTCCTCGACGAGCAGCAGGAGCAGTTCCGCGAAGTGCTGAACGATCTCGGACTGCTCGGCCAGTAAAACGCACGCAAGGTCGCCGGCAAGAGCTCTGCAACGGAGCCCTTGCCGGCTCATCCGGCAACACCTTAGCCGCTCGGCTCGAGGTCTTCCCCATGACACGATTCAATACCAACCAGTGGCTGGCTGCGATTCTGGCCCTATTCGCTGTCGTCTATCTGTGGATGGCATGGCAGATTCCTTCGTTCCCGCTGCCACGCCCGGTGGACTCCGATCTCTTCCCCAAGGTGCTGGGTTTCACTCTGCTGGGACTGGCCGCCTTGCTGTTCTTCGAGCGCCCGGCGGCGGCAGTCAGCGATGACGACGCTGCCGATGCCGCGGCGGAACCGTCCCTGGAGAGTGAAGGCCAGCCTCTTATGCTGCGCCCCTGGTCACGTGTCGTCGTGACGTCGATGGCCATCGTCGCCTATGCCTTCCTGCTGGTGCCTCTTGGCTTCGTGCTGGCCTCCACCGGGCTTGGTTTCGGCTTGAGCTGGTACTACGGCTATAAGCGCCATGCCATCAACCTGGCGGTTGCGCTGGGTGTGGTGCTGACCCTGTACCTGACCTTAACCCGTGCCATGGGCGTCTATCTGCCCACCGGCCTGCTGCCAATCTGACTGGCCCGGAGATCGCCATGGAGTCCTTGAACAATTTGATGTACGGCTTCGGCATCGCGCTCGAGCCGATGAACATCGCCTACGTCTTCTTCGGTGTATTTGCCGGTACCATCATCGGCATGCTGCCCGGTCTCGGGCCGATCAGTGCCCTGGCACTGATGATCCCGATCACCTTCGCCATGGAGCCCTCCTCGGGGTTGATCCTGATGGCTGGGGTCTACTACGGTGCCATCTTCGGTGGCTCCACCTCGTCGATCCTGCTCAATGCACCCGGCGTGGCAGGTACCGTAGCCACTTCCTTCGACGGCTATCCGATGGCTAAGCAGGGCATGGCGGGCAAGGCGCTGGCCATCGCTGCCTACGCTTCCTTCATCGGTGGCACCATCTCCATCGTGTTCCTGATGATGGTGGCTCCGCTGCTGGGCAAGGTGGCGGTGAGCTTCGGCCCGGCCGAATACTTCTCGCTGATGGTGCTGGGCCTGACGGCCGTGGTGTCGCTTTCCGACAAGTCACTGGTCAAGGGCCTGATTGCCGCCGTGCTCGGGGTGATGATATCGATCATGGGTATCGACCTGCAGACCGGTACCGAGCGCTACACCTTCGGTTCCGCCCACCTGCTCGACGGTATCGACTTCCTGGTGGTGGCGTTGGGTATCTTCGCTTTGGCCGAGGTCTTCTACATTCTGCTGCGTGGCGGTGGTGGCAAGGAACCTGCGCGCCGTGCCATCGGCTCGCTCAAGCTCACCAGGCAGGAGGTGCGCGAGATTGCTCCGCCCATCGCGCGTAGTTCGCTGCTGGGGTTCTTTACCGGTGTACTGCCGGGGGCCGGTGCGACCATCGGTTCGTTCCTCGGCTACAGCATGGAGAAGCGCCTGGCGAAGGACGGCGACACCTTCGGCAAGGGTAATATCAAGGGGGTGGCAGCGCCGGAAGCGGCCAACAATGCCGCCTGTACCGGCTCCTTCGTGCCGCTGTTGACGCTTGGCGTGCCGGGCTCGGGCACCACCGCGGTGCTGCTTGGAGCGCTGCTGATCATGGGCGTGTCACCGGGCCCGATGATGCTTGAACAGCGCCCGGACGTGTTCTGGGGCGTAATCGCCAGTATGTACATCGGCAACATCTTCTTGCTGGTGCTCAACCTGCCGCTGATTCCGCTGATCGCCAAGATCCTGGACATGCCGCGCCCAATGCTGCTCGCGCTGATCCTGATCTTCTGCATGGTGGGGGTCTACGGCATGAGCTTCAGCATCTTCGACCTGATGCTGCTGCTCGGTTTCGGCCTGCTGGGGCTTGGCATGCGACTGTTCGGCTTCCCCACGGCGCCGCTGATCCTGGCGCTGATCCTGGGAGCGATCATGGAGGAGTCCATGCGCCGTGCCTTGCAGATCTCCGGCGGCGATTGGTCGATCTTCATCGACAAGCCGATTTCCATGTGGCTGTTGATCATCGCAGCGCTGTCACTGCTGCTGCCGTTCGCCAAGCGCATGCTGACCAAGCGTGGACTGGCCAAGCAGCGCGGCTGAACCTCTCCTTCAATCCACCCAGTTTGCGGGGGCGTCGAGCGATCGACGCCCCCGCTCGCGTTTGTGGTTACGGCAGGGCGCACCTACGTGGTGCGAGCTGGTGGTGCAGGCGGTCTTTTACGGCGCAAGGTTTGCTTTTCGCTTGCACGACAGCAGTGCGTCAGGACCGATATTGCGAACGTAATTTTAACGTAATGGATTGTATATAAAGAGTTCTTCGGATTTCGCCGCATGATGGCGCAAGCTTTGCAAAGACAGGGAGCCTAGTGCTGCGCGGCCAATATCGGTCGTGCATGAACTTCACAACAAGTCCCTCCTGCAGGAGGGCGCAAGGAGGTTCGAGTGAACGCATCCCGTCGCATCATGCCTTTCCCCCTTCGTTCCCTGTCTTCACCGCTTCGCTGCGGGGCCGTCGCGCTGCTGTCAGCGGTAGCCCTTGGCGCCGCCAGTCAAGCGCTGGCCCAGGAAGACCCCATCAAGGTGGGTATCCTGCATTCCCTGTCCGGCACCATGGCCATCAGCGAGTCGACCCTGAAAGACACCGTCGAAATGCTGATCGAGCAGCAGAATGAGCAGGGTGGGCTGCTGGGCCGCCAGCTCGAGGCGGTGGTCGTGGACCCGGCCTCCAACTGGCCGCTGTTCGCCGAGCGAGCCCGCGAGCTGCTCGAGCAGCATGAGGTGGATGTGGTGTTCGGCAACTGGACCTCGGTTTCTCGCAAGGCGGTGCTGCCGGTATTCGAAGAGCTCAACGGGCTGTTGTTCTATCCGGTGCAGTACGAGGGCGAGGAGTCTTCCGAAAACGTCTTCTACACCGGGGCTGCCCCCAACCAGCAGGCGATCCCGGCGGTGGAGTACCTGATCAACGAGGTAGGCGTGGAGCGTTTCGCGCTGCTCGGCACCGACTACGTCTATCCGCGCACCACCAACCGTATCCTCGAAGCCTTCCTCAAGGAGGAGCATGGCGTCGCCGACGACGACATCCTGATCAACTACACGCCCTTCGGTCACTCGGACTGGCAGAACATCGTCGCGGAGGTGCGCCGCTTCGGCAGCGAAGGTAAGAAGACGGCGGTGGTCTCGACCATCAACGGTGACGCCAACGTGCCGTTCTACCGCGAGCTGGCCAACCAGGGCATCGATGCCGCCGACATCCCGGTCATCGCCTTCTCAGTGGGCGAGCAGGAGCTCTCCGGTATCGATACCGGTCCGCTGGTCGGTCACCTCGCCGCGTGGAACTACTTCATGAGTGTCGACACCGACGCCAACTACGACTTCATCGACGCCTGGATCGACTATACCGGCGACGAAGAAGCAGTGACCAACGACCCCATGGAAGCGCACTACATCGGCTTCAACATGTGGGCCGAGGCGGTGCGCAAGGCCGGTACCACCGATGTCGATGCGGTCAAGGATGCCATCATCGGCGTGACCGTACCCAACCTGAGCGGTGGCTATGCGGCGATGATGCCCAACCACCACATCACCAAGCCGGTGCTGATCGGTGAGGTGCAGGACAACGGCCAGTTCGACATCGTGTGGCAGACGCCTTCCACCGTGGCCGGCGATGCCTGGTCCGACTATCTGCCCGGCTCGCGTGACCTGATTGCCGATTGGCGCAAGCCCATGGAGTGCGGCAACTTCAACGTGGCCACCGGCCGTTGCGGTGGCAGCACCGCTGCGGAAGAGGCCGAAGCAGCACTGGCCGAGTAAGCCCTCATCCCCCGCTGCCAGGTGGCGGCGGGGGAGCACGCCTTCTCTACCGATTTCGAGGAACGCTCCGATGAGATATCCCCCCGTGCCCGGGCCAGCGGCGGCCAGGGTGAGGGCCGGCAGCGCTGCCCCCAATGATGACCGCGCGCCCACGACGATAGGCGCGTGGCTGATGGTTCTGGTTCTCGCCCTGATGCTGGCGCTCGGCCTCACGCTGGCCACTCCCGCTACCGCACAAGAGGCAGAGACACCCAGCGACGATACTGCGGCAATGGCGCTGCTCGAAGCACTGGACGTGTCGTCCTTTCCCGCCAAGGGTGAAGCCATCGAGGCGATCGTGCGCAGTGACGACCCTCGCGCCCGCGATTGGCTGCAGGCGTTGCTCGACGGGCGCCTGCAGCGTACCGGCGAAGGCAACTTCGTGGTGGTGCTTGATAATTCGGGCCGTGAGTGGCCGGTTGAGGATGCGCTGACGGGCGAGGCACTGGGCGAGATGTCGCGCCGAGACCTGGACCGCATCGGCATCAATAATTCACTGCGCAACCAGCTACGCAGCGCCATCGCCGTGGTAGATCTCTATGCCGCCGACATCGGGCTGCGCCGCGCTTCTGCCGAGAGGCTGCTGGGTGAAGTGGATGGCGACCTGGCGGGACCCCTGGCCGAGGTGATCGAAGAAGAACCGGATGCACGAGTGCGTGATCGCCTGGTTCAAGCCCTGGCCATTCATCGCCTGGAGCAAGGTGAGCTCGAGGCGATAGCCGACCTGCGCGGCAGCTTGCATCCCCGCGTGCGAGTGGCCCTCAACCGTGCCATGAATGGTGACGATCCGATCGTGGCCGACGCTGCCCGCGAGGCGTTGAACAGCGTCGAGCAGATGCTCAAGGTCAACCGTGCCGTGGAGACGCTCTACTTCGGCCTGTCTCTGGGCTCGGTGCTGGTGCTGGCGGCCATCGGCCTGGCCATTACCTTTGGCGTGATGGGCGTGATCAACATGGCCCACGGCGAGCTGATCATGCTCGGCGCCTATACCACCTGGGCCATGCAGCAACTGTTGCCCGGCCAGCCGGGGCTAGCACTGATCCTGGCGATTCCCGCCGGTTTCATGGTGGCGGCATTGGCGGGTATCGCCATCGAGCGTGGCGTCATCCAGTTCCTCAAGGGTCGTCCGCTGGAGACATTGCTGGCCACCTTCGGTATCAGCTTGATTCTGCAGCAGCTGGTACGCACCGTGATCTCGCCGCTCAACCGCACCGTGATCACGCCGGAGTGGATGAGCGGTTCGATCGCCATCAACGACGCGCTGTCTCTCACGCTCAATCGTATGGTGGTACTCGGCTTCGCCCTGGTGGTCTTCGCCGCGCTGATGCTGATCATGCGCCGAACACGGCTCGGCCTCGAGGTGCGGGCGGTGACCCAGAACCGCGCCATGGCGCGCTCCATGGGTATCCGCGCCACGCGGGTCGACATCCTGACCTTCGCCCTGGGCTCCGGGGTGGCTGGGCTTGCTGGGGTGGCACTGTCCCAGCTCACCAACGTGGGCCCCAACCTGGGGCAGAACTACATCATCGACTCCTTCATGGTGGTGGTGTTCGGCGGGGTAGGGAACTTGTGGGGCACCTTGGTAGCCGGGCTTTCGCTGGGCGTGATCAACCAGGTGCTGGAGCCCTGGGCCGGTGCCGTGATGGCCAAGATCATCGTGCTGGTATTCATCATCCTGTTCATTCAGAAGCGCCCCCGCGGACTCTTCCCGCAGAAGGGCCGGGCGGCGGAGGGCTGATCCATGGATTCTTCTCGATTCTGGCTGCTGCGGCCGTTCGGTGAGCGCTCGACACTGATCTTCCTCGGCGTGCTGCTGGCAGCCATGGCCCTGGTGACGCTGCTGCATGTGGCGGTGCCGCCTGGGCATCCGCTCTATGTCAGCGCTTATACCGTTAACTTGTTCGGCAAGTACCTGAGCTACGCCTTGCTGGCGGTGGCGGTGGACCTGGTGTGGGGCTATCTCGGTATCCTCAGCCTCGGCCACGGCGCCTTCTTCGCCCTGGGCGGCTATGCCATGGGCATGTACCTGATGCGCCAGATCGGCGACCGTGGCGTCTATGGCCATCCGGTGCTGCCCGACTTCATGGTCTTCCTCAACTGGGACAGCCTGCCGTGGTACTGGCTCGGTTTCGACATGGCTTGGTTCGCCTTTCTGATGGTACTGCTGGTGCCGGGAGCGCTGGCGCTGGTGTTCGGCTTCCTGGCGTTCCGTTCACGGGTCACCGGGGTGTATCTCTCGATCATTACCCAGGCGCTCACCTTTGCCCTGATGCTGGCATTCTTCCGCAACGAGATGGGCTTCGGCGGCAACAATGGCCTGACCGATTTCCGTGAGATCCTCGGCTTCAACCTGCGCAGCAGCGATACCCGGCTGGGGCTGTTCCTGGTCACCGGAATGGCGCTGGCGCTGGGCTACGTGCTGTGTCGGGCGATCGTGACGAGCAAGCTGGGTCGGGTATGCGTGGCGACCCGCGACGCCGAGGCACGCACGCGATTCCTCGGCTACCGGGTCGAACGTTTCCAACTGTTCGTGTTCGTGGTATCGGCCATGCTGGCGGGTCTGGCCGGGGCGCTCTACGTGCCTCAGGTCGGCATCATCAACCCCAGCGAGTTCTCGCCGCTGTTCTCCATCGAGATCGTGCTGTGGGTGGCGCTCGGCGGCCGGGCGACGCTCTACGGTGCGGTGATCGGCGCGATCCTGGTCAACTACGCCAAGACGGTGTTCACCGGCGTCATGCCGGATGCCTGGCTGTTCGCCCTGGGCGGGCTCTTCGTGCTGGTCACGGTGTTCCTGCCCAAGGGTGTGGCAGGACTCCTGGCATTGCGGCTGAGACGTCGGCGCGACGATGAGGCCTCACTCTCAGGCAAGGAGGCGACAGCATGAGTATTCTGCGTTCCCTGGCGCATCGCGACCGGGTCTTCGATTTCCTTGTGCCGGCGGCGTCGCCTGTCGATGTGCGCCACGGGCCGATCCTCTACCTCGAGGACGTCACGGTCAGCTTCGATGGCTTCAAGGCGATCAACGACCTCAACCTGACCATCGACGACGGGGAGCTGCGCTGCATCATCGGGCCCAACGGCGCCGGCAAGACCACCATGATGGACATCATCACCGGCAAGACCCGGCCCGACACCGGCAAGGTGTGGTTCGGCAGTCGTCACGACCTGCTGAGCATGAACGAGCCAGAGATCGCCAGCCTGGGCATCGGCCGCAAGTTCCAGAAGCCCACGGTGTTCGAGGCACTGACGGTGTTCGAGAACCTGGAACTGGCGATGGCTGCCGACAAGCGTATCCTGCCTACGCTGACGGCGCGTATGAGCGGCGAGATACGCGAGCGTATCGATGAGGTGCTGATGACCATCGCCCTGAGCGAACTACACCAGCGCCCCGCGGGTATTCTCTCCCACGGCCAGAAGCAGTGGCTGGAGATCGGCATGCTGCTGATGCAGAGGCCACGGCTGCTGCTGGTGGACGAGCCGGTGGCGGGCATGACCGAGCAGGAGATGGAGCGCACCGCCGAACTGCTTACCGGGCTTGCCGGCAAGCAATCGGTGGTGGTGGTGGAGCATGACATGGGCTTCGTGCGCTCCATTGCACGCAAGGTGACGGTGCTGCATCAGGGCAGTGTGCTGGCGGAAGGCAGCATGGATCAGGTGGCCAGCGACCCGCGGGTGGTCGAGGTCTATCTGGGGGCCGAAGCCGAGGAGGAGACGGTCTGATGCTCGCGGTCGACAAGCTCAACCAGTATTACGGCGAGAGCCACACCCTTTGGGATCTCGATCTCAGCGTGCCGGCGGGGCAGTGTACCTGCGTGATGGGGCGCAACGGTGTGGGCAAGACCACGCTGATGAAGGCGATCATGGGCGAGGTGGTAGTGCACTCCGGCAGTATTCGCTACGCCGATGATGTGGAATTGACCAGGCGGAGGGTAGAGGATCGCTCGCGGCTGGGCATCGGCTACGTGCCCCAAGGGCGCCAGATCTTTCCGCTGCTCACCGTGGAGGAGAACCTGCGTACTGGGCTGGCCGCCCGCGGTGATGGCCGGCGCACCATCCCGGAGCGGATCTATGAACTCTTCCCCGTTCTCGCTGAGATGAAGCATCGCCGCGGCGGCGACCTTTCCGGCGGCCAGCAGCAGCAGTTGGCGATTGGCCGCGCGCTGGTACTCGAGCCGCGGCTGCTGATCCTCGACGAGCCGGGAGAGGGCATCCAGCCCAACATCGTCACCCTGATTGGCGAAGTGATCCGCAAACTCATAGCCGAGGATGGCCTGACGGTTCTGCTTGTGGAACAAAAGCTGCCCTTTGCCCGCAAGTATGCCGATCGCTTTGCGATCATGGACCGCGGCCGTCCGGTGGCCGGGGGCAAGATCGCCGAGCTGACCGATACGCTGATCAAGCAGCACCTGACGGTGTAGGTGTGTGGCGCAGGTGCACCTCTTTTTGCACCAGAATGGTGTGCGATGAGGTCGCGTGCACCCACAAGGAGCGAGGGCGGCGCCTCGTCTGCACCAAGAATAAACGGCAGGCCCCTCGTTCGGCCTGCCGTTGTTCCTTTAATATCTTGTTTTCTAATGGATGTTCAAAGCATTCACCATTCTGGTACGGGCCTTGCTCAAAGCTGGGTAGACACGCCATGCCAGGACGCCCATGACCGCTTTCGAGACATCCACCTTCGCTGAGCCTTCGGCGGACTCCGGTCATCGCTTCGATGCCGAGCGCCACTGGGCGGCCTCGCTGGAGCTCGGTTTTGGCTTCCGTGACCGGGTCACGCGCATGGTAAAGGCGAGCCACCGCGGCCCGCTGCGTGTGCAACGGCCTTTTTATCCGGAAGGGTATGAGGGGGCCTGTCACGTTTATCTGCTGCATCCACCTGGCGGTCTGGTCAGCGGTGATGCGTTGAGCATCGCGGCCCGGGTCGAGCCGTGCGCCCATGCATTGCTGACCACTCCCGCCGCCAACAAGCTCTATCGCGCCGACAGCCACGGTGTGGCCTGGTCCCAACTGACTCAGCTAAAGGTGGCACCAGGTGCGGTACTGGAGTGGCTGCCCCAGGAAACCATCGCTTTCGATGGCTCACGAGGCGTTCAGGAAACGTGTATCGAGCTCGAGTCGGATGCGCGCTGCCTGGGCTGGGAAGTACTGGCCCTGGGCCGCCCGGCCAGCCACCTGCCTTACATTTCGGGCCGTATCGAGCAGCGCTTCCAACTGTTCCGCGACGGTAAACCGCTGTGGCTGGAACGCCAGCCGCTCGATCCCGCGCATCCGCGTTTCTCGGGGCGCTGGGGGCAGGGCGGGGCCAGCGTGCAGGCCACGCTGTGGGCGGTGGGGCTGGCCGACGAGGCTGGCGCCATCGAGAGGTTACGCGAGGCGATTACAGCGAGCCAGCGCTGGGCTGTGACCGTGCGTCATGGCGTGCTGCTGCTGCGCTATCTGGGGCATGAACGTAACGAGGCTTGGGAAATATGCCGGCAGGCCTGGACTTGCCTCCGGCCATTACTGATCGGCGTGCCTGCTCATCCACCCCGTATCTGGTTCACCTGACTGACCAGGAGATTCGCATGGAACTGACACCCAGAGACAAGGACAAGCTGCTGCTGTTCTCCGCCGCTCAGTTGGCCGAGCGGCGCCGGGCTCGCGGCCTCAAGCTCAACTATCCCGAGGCCGTGGCGCTGATCAGTTTCGAGATCATGGAAGGGGCTCGCGATGGCCGCAGCGTGGCCGACCTGATGAGCTACGGTCGCGAGATCCTCGGCCGCGACGATGTAATGGAGGGCGTGGCCGAAATGGTGCACGAAGTGCAGGTAGAGGCCACGTTTCCGGATGGCACGAAGCTGGTGACCGTGCACACTCCCATCGTCTAAAAATTGGCTGCACTCGGCCATGCCGTGTTGGCCCTAAGCGAAGAGGGAAGAAACTGATGATTCCCGGTGAGTATCAATTGAAGGACGGCGAGATAGAACTCTGCGCCGGGCGCGAGCGGATCTCCGTCGAGGTCGCCAATACCGGTGATCGGCCCATCCAGGTCGGCTCCCACTACCACTTTGCCGAAACCAATCCGGCCCTCGTCTTCGACCGTGCCAAGGCACGAGGTTTTCGCCTGGACGTGGCGGCGGGTACGGCGATTCGCTTCGAGCCCGGCCAGACCCGTGAGGTTACGCTGATTCCCTTTGCCGGCACGCGCCATATCTACGGCTTTCGCGGTGAAGTGATGGGCAAGCTGGATGGAGGTGAGGCATGAGTACCGGCTCTTCTGATAGCTCTTCAAATAGCATCAGCCGGCAGGCCTATGCCGATATGTACGGCCCGACCGTGGGTGACCGGGTGCGCCTGGGCGATACCGAGCTGTGGATCGAAGTGGAGCGCGACGCCACCCACTACGGTGACGAGGTCAAGTTCGGCGGCGGCAAGGTGATTCGCGACGGCATGGGCCAGAGCCAGCGCCTCGACGATACGGTAATGGATACTGTGATCACCAACGCCCTGATCCTCGACTGGTGGGGCATCGTCAAGGCGGACATCGGCATCCAGGCCGGCCGTATTGCCGCCATCGGCAAGGCGGGCAATCCGGACACACAGCCCGACGTGGATATCGTCATCGGCCCCGGTACCGAAGTGATCGCCGGCGAGGGCAAGATCCTTACCGCGGGCGGCATCGACGCGCACATCCACTTCATCTGCCCCCAGCAGGTAGAGGAGGCGCTGATGAGCGGCATCACCACCATGCTAGGCGGTGGCACGGGGCCGGCCACCGGCAGCAACGCCACCACCTGCACGCCGGGCGCTTGGCATCTCGGCAAGATGCTGCAGGCGGTGGACGACCTGCCGATGAACATCGGCTTTCTCGGCAAGGGCAACGCCAGCCTGCCCGAAGCCTTGGAGGCACAGCTCGAGGCCGGCGCCATGGGCCTGAAGCTGCATGAGGACTGGGGCACCACGCCCGCTTCCATCGACAATTGCCTGAGCGTGGCCGAGCGCTACGACGTGCAGATCGCCATCCATACCGACACCCTCAACGAGTCGGGTTTCGTCGAGGATACCCTGGCCGCCTTCAAGGAGCGCGGCATCCACACCTATCACACTGAGGGCGCCGGGGGCGGCCATGCGCCGGATATCCTCATCGCCTGCTCCAAGCCCTACGTGCTGCCGTCGTCGACCAACCCGACGCGGCCCTATACGGTCAACACCATAGACGAGCATCTCGACATGCTGATGGTGTGCCATCACCTCGACCCGAACATTCCCGAGGATGTGGCCTTCGCCGACTCGCGCATTCGCCGCGAGACCATCGCCGCCGAGGACATCCTGCAGGACCTGGGCGTGATCTCGATGATCGCCTCGGACTCCCAGGCCATGGGCCGTGTCGGGGAAGTGGTGTGTCGCACCTGGCAGACCGCTCACAAGATGAAGGTGCAGCGCGGCCTGCTGCCGGAGGACGAGGCGCTGGGCGCCGATAACTTCCGTGCGCGGCGCTACATTGCCAAGTACACCATCAACCCGGCGATCACCCACGGCATCAGCCATGAGGTGGGCTCCATCGAGGTGGGCAAGCTGGCCGACCTGGTGCTGTGGAGCCCGGCCTTCTTCGGCGTCAAGCCGGCGCTGATCCTCAAGGCAGGCATGATTGCGGCGGCCCCCATGGGGGATCCCAACGCCTCGATCCCCACGCCGCAACCGGTGCACTACCGCTATATGTTCGGTGCCTTCGGCCGTGCTGCCAGCCAGACGCGGCTGACCTTCGTCAGCCAGGCGGCACTGGACGCCGGCATCAAGGAGCGGCTGGGGCTCGCCAGCGCGCTGGCGGCGTGCAAGAACGTGCGCGGGGTGCGCAAGGGCGACATGAAGCTCAACGACGCCTGTCCCGAGCTCAGCGTCGACCCGCAGACCTACGAGGTGCGCTGCGATGGCGAGCTGCTGACCTGCGAGCCGGCCACAGAGCTGCCATTGGCGCAGCGCTACCACCTGTTTTGACCATGACTACATCGCCAAGCCAGCTTGTCATCGCGAAACCGCGCGTGACCGCAGGAGTCCGCCCGAGGGGGGCAGGGTTTCGGTCACGTGGCGTTGAGCGAGGGCAAGGCTGGCGGCCAGCGAAGAGGCCATACCGATGCTGAAACTGATTGAACGCCTGGGGCCCATCGAGGCGGGCCAGGCCACCGATATCCTGACGCTGCCCTATGAGCTGCGTATTCGCGGCAGGCTGAAGGCAATGAGCGACGCCGGCCGCGAGCTGGGCCTGTTCCTCGACCGCGGACCTGTGCTGCGCGACGGCGAGGGGCTACGTGCCGAGAGCGGCGAGATCGTGCGGATCAAGGCGGCCATCGAACCTGTCGTCACGGCGCGCGTGGCCATCGGCCTGCCGCTGGCACGGCTCGCCTATCACCTGGGCAACCGGCACGTGCAACTGGCGCTGGGCGAAGACGGGCAGGGAGGTTACGTACGCTTCCCGCCGGACCATGTACTGGAAGAGCTGGCCGAGCTGCTGGGGGCGGGCCTGGAGCGACACGAGGCACCGTTCGACCCCGAACCGGGCGCGTACAACCAGCTCGGCCACTCCCATGCACACGACCACGACCACGGTCATGGGCACAGTCACCATCATGGACATGGCCACAGCCATGCCCACTGAGGCGTCCCCATCAGGGATAGCGCAAGGCGACGACCTGGCGCTGCTGGGCTTGCTGCAGCTGGTCAGCCCGGCACTGCCGATCGGTGCTTTCGCCTTCTCCCAAGGGCTGGAAAGCGCCTTCGAGCTGGGCTGGGTGAACGATGAGGCGAGCCTTGGTGAGTGGCTGGAAGGCGTACTCGCCGATGGACTGACCCGCTGCGAGCTGCCTGTTCTGGCGCGCCTGCAGCAGGCCTGGGCGGCAGAAGACGGTGAGGCGATAGCCCATTGGGACTGCTGGCTTGCCGCCAATCGCGAGACCGCCGAGCTGGCTGCGGAGGACTCGCGTCTGGGCGCCTCGCTGGCCCGGCTGCTGGGCAGCCTTGGGCTTCTGCCCACAGATCACCCGAGCGCGGCGCTTGCTCTGCCCGCGGGGTCGGGCTATGTGACCGCCTTCGCCTGGGCCGCGCAAGTGCGTGGCGTGGCCCCGCGTCAGGCCATGCTCGGTTTCGCCTGGGCCTGGCTGGAGAACCAACTGGCGGTGGCCTGCAAGGCGCTGCCGCTGGGGCATACCGCCGCCCAGCGCTTGGTCGAGCGGCTGCGCCCGGCGCTGGTGGTCGCGGTGGACGAAGCGCTCGAATTCGGTGACGATGAGCTCGGCCCGGCGCTGCCCGGTCTGGCCTTGGCCAGTGCGCTGCACGAAACCCAGTATTCACGGCTATTTCGCAGTTAGTGCTCAATAACCAGGAGAACGACATGACACATTGCCTACGCGTCGGCGTCGGCGGCCCGGTGGGCTCCGGCAAGACGGCCCTGCTCAAGCAGCTCTGCCTGGCGCTGCGCGACTATTACGACATCGCCGTGGTCACCAACGATATCTATACCCGTGAGGACGCCGACTTCCTGTTGCGCCACGAGGCGCTGCCTGCCGATCGCATCCTCGGCGTGGAGACCGGAGGCTGCCCGCACACGGCGATCCGCGAGGATGCCTCGATGAACCTGGCCGCCATCGACGAGCTGCAGGAGCGGCATCCGAACCTCGAACTGGTACTGGTGGAGTCGGGTGGCGACAACCTGTCGGCCACCTTCAGCCCCGAACTTTCCGACCTGACGCTCTACGTGATCGACGTTTCCGCCGGCGACAAGATCCCGCGCAAGGGCGGGCCGGGCATCACCAAGTCGGACCTGTTGATCATCAACAAGATCGACATCGCCGAGCAGGTACACGCCTCGCTGGAAGTGATGGAGCGCGACTCGAAGAAGATGCGCGGCGAGCGTCCGTTCGTATTCACCAACCTCTACGACGGGGTGGGCCTTGAGACGATCATTCAGTTCATCCTCGACCGCGGCATGCTGCCGGAGCGCCGGCCCCAGGTCCAGCCGGCCAGCGCCTAATCCTCTTCAATTCACTCTCGTAATCGGCAAGGAGATCGCCATCATGAAAACGTCTTGTTCCAATCCTTCTCGGCTAGCCCTGCTGGCAGTGCCGGCGCTGCTGCTCTGCGCCGGTCTGGCCGTGGCGCACCCGGGGCACGATCATGCCCATGGTGGCGGTTTTGCCGCCGGCCTGGCCCATCCGCTGCTGGGACTCGACCACTTGCTCGCCATGCTGGCAGTGGGTTTGTGGAGCCTGCGCCAGAGTCGCGCCTTCAGCCTTGCCGCGCCGTTGCTGGCTGCTGGCGGTATGTTGCTGGGGGCGGGGCTGGCCTGGGCCGGGTTTGCGCTTCCTGGCGTGGAGTTCGGCATCGCCATGTCGGTGCTGCTGGCTGGGGTGCTGATCGCCGCGCTGGTCAAGGTACCTGCCGCTATCGGTGCCTGTGTAGTGGTACTGTTCATGCTCTTCCACGGCCATGCCCACGCTAGCGAGATGCCTCACGGGGCGTCGATGCTGGCCTATCTGGCCGGCTTCACCCTGGCGACCCTGGCCATTACCTACGCGGGCCGTTCGGCGGGTACGTTCCTCATGGCGCGTGAAAATCGCATCCTGCGGGCACTGGGCGTGGCGATCGCCGCTGCCGGTGCACTGTTCGCGTTCGGTTGAGCCACCTTGCGCCCTATGTCACGCCCGGCTCAGCCGGGCGTAATGTCTGGCGATGGCGTATTAGCAAAGTTGACAGGAAGCGTGCCTCCACCCAGCTTGAAGGGAACCGATTCGGGTAAGGAGGGCACATGGATACGCTACTGCTGGCGATAAAGATCCTCATTACACTGCTGGTCGCGGTTCTTTTCGTGCAGAACATCGTTCTGGTCGAGGTGCGGTTCCTGGCTTGGGGCGCACGCATGCCATTGGCACTGCTGCTGCTGGTGATCTACGTGCTGGGCATGGTCAGTGGTAAGTCTCTATTTCACCTGCTGAGTCGCCTGCGCACGCGTCGCTCACGCCATTGAGACGTGTATCAATCCACATGGGTGACGGCCTCACGTCGGGGGTCGACATACCACGGCAGGCCACGTCGGGCGTTGTATTCGAGCTCGGCGATCACTTGGGCGCCGAGCAGCAGGATCATGGCACCGACCTCCAGTGTCAGCAGCACCACGATGATGGTGGCCAGTGAGCCGTAGACCACGTTGACCAGGGAGACGTTGAGAAAGTAGAACATCAGCAGAAAGCGTACGCCCTCCCACAGCAGCGCCGCGATGAAACCGCCCACTATCGCTCTTTTCAGCGCTATCCTGACTACCGGCAGCACCTTGTAGATGGCGCTGAAGAGCATAAATACGCCCAGGAAACTGAACAGGTTGAGCAGGGGGTCAGAGAGACCTGCCAGCGGCATGTCGCGCCCGGCCACCACTTGCCACAGGGTGCCGATCGCCTCGGCCAGGGCCACCATCAGGGTGAGCGCGGCCAGTCCGGCTCCCAGTACCAGCATGAACAGGTAGGGCAGCAGCACCGAGACCCAGACGCTGCGCTTGGGGTGCACCTCCGGCGTATGGAAGATGATGGCCAGCGCATCTTCCAGCATGCGGAAGGCGAAGGAGCTGAACACCAGCAATACCAGGATGCCGAATAACCCAATCACGTCGCGCGAAGCCAGCAGGGTGCGCACAGCCTCCATCAGGCCCTCGGCATGGGCGGGAGCCAGGTGGACGACCTGCACGCTGAGCACCTCCAGCAACACTGCCTCGTCGACGACCTGGGTCAGCAGCACGGCAAGCAGGGCGAAGAGGGGCACGATGGAGAGCAGGATGTTGTAGCCGACGCCACCGGCCAGCAGGATGCCTCGATTGCGCAGGAAGGCAGCCAGGACTCGCCACAGAAAGGCGCCAGCTCGTGGTATCAGGACGAACATGACGCGCTGCGACCTAGGGGCTCGTGGCATGGTGTGGGTCGCTCCCTGTACCGGTTTCAGGATCCTGCTGGTTAAGGTATTCGTGCTGGGCAGTGGCAACAAGCCTACCACTTGGCTGGATGCTTTCCTCAGGTCCGCTACACTGGGGGCTGACGGTGGCCAGAGAGCCGCCATGTCGACCATCCTGAACTGGGCAGCAAGGAGAGCTGTATGCGCAATATCATCTATATTATCGGCCTGATCGTAGTGGTGCTGTTCATCCTGTCCATGCTTGGGCTGCGCTAGGACCGGGTGGATGACCCGACGTCATGGCCGGCGTTCTCGTCGGTCGTGATGTGACGTCAGCTTCCTGCGAGCAGTCGCTCCACCAGGCCATGCAGCTGTTCCTGATTGAAACGGCTGCCGTCCGAGTTTGGCGTCGGATCGGCTGTGATGGCGATGGTAAGTGCGCGCGACGGGATCACGTAGAGCCCCTGCCCGCCAAAACCGCGCCCGTAGTAGACATCTTCTCCCGCCAGTGTCGTGATGAACCAGCCGTACCCGTAGCTGTCGCCCGTCCAGCGCGAGGTGCCGTGTGGCTGCCAGGACGCCTCGACCCATCCTTTGGGCAGCAACCGGACACCATCGATCGTGCCGCCATGGCGGTAGAGTTCACCTATCTGTATCAGGGCTCTGGGTGACAGAGCCATGTCGTTACCGCCGAAGTAGATGCCTTGCGGGTCCTGAGGCCAGGATGGGATGGCGATGTCGAGCGGCTCGCCGAGCAGGCGCCGGGCCAGCGCCAGGGTGCTTTCACCACTTGCCTCGGTAAGGGCGGCCGACAGCAAGTGGGAGCTGCCGGTGGAGTAGAGCATCTCGCCGCCGGGTCGGGCAACGAACGGTCGGTTCAGCACATCGGCCACCCAGTCGCTGCTGGCGACCCAGGCTCCGTAGTTGTTGCCCGAGGTGCGCTCGAGCCCTGCCTGTAGCGTCAGCAGATGTTCGACAGTGATTTCGTCGATGCGAGGATCGGCCTGGGCAGGTACCCGTGGACCGAGCAGTTCCACGATCGGCTGGTCGACGCCTTCGATCAGGTTGGCCTCGATGGCCGCGCCGACCAAGGCTGCCAGTACGGTCTTGGACAGCGACTTGATGTTGACCGGCTGGTTGGTATCGGGGCCACCTATCCGGTGCTCTAGGACGATCTCACCCCGTTCGGCGACTAGGATGGCATGCAGACGTGAGATGGCTTCCGCTTCGTCTGCCAGACTCGCCAGGGCTTGCTCGCTCACACCGTCCCGCGCGTCTTGTTGCGCCAGGGCTTGTTGCGATGGCGAGCCGATCAGCAGCAGGCACAGCGCCGGCAGCAGAAAAGAGAGCCATAGTGGAAGCCAGCGATGGTTAAGGTGGCGTGCAAGGGCAGCTAGGATATTCGACATGCCTGTCTTCTCTCCTGTCATTCCATTCTTCTATTCGAGAATCGCATACTGCCGGAGGTTCCGAGCGTGACAGGCTTATCCGTACCCATACGTATCGGGAGGTAGACATGGAACATCGACTTTACCTGCTACGCTGGCTGGGGGCTGGATTGTGTGTCCTGCTGCTGACCGCTTGTGTCGGCCGTGTGGTGCCGCCCGCGCCTCATTCGCTCACGGAGCCTGTCGATATCTACCTGCTCGACCATGGTCGCCATGCCAGCCTGGTACTGCCGCGTGAGGAAGGCGGCATGGTGCGCTACAGCTATGGCGAGTGGCGTTGGTACGTCGAGGGGCGACGCCACCTACCGGCTGGAGCCGCGGCCATGCTGTGGCCTACCGCCGCCGGGTTGGGGCGAGGCGTGTATCCGGAGATAGACTCGCCCGCACAGTTTCATCGACTGGCGCCGGAGGGGTTGACCGATGTCTACCCGCTTCAAGCCGAGGCGGGGCGCGTTCAGGCCTTGCGACAGCGGCTCGATGGGCACTTCGAGCGAGCCGCCGGCGAGCCGGTGCCAAGTGAAGAGTTCGGGCTGGAGTTCGTTCCTTATCCGCGGCGGTACTCGGCCGCCCATCAATCGAACCTGGTCGTTGCGCGTTGGTTGCACGCACTGGATGTCGAAGTCGATGGTTCGCCCTGGTTTTCCAATTGGCGAGTTGCGTCGCGTTGAGCCGGGTGCTCGCCGCTCGTCATGGGGTGTGTGGCTGAGCTATCCGCAGACGCTTCCTTTCACCTATGGATATGGCTATGTATGCTGAGGAAGGAGCGGTGCGTGGCTGGCGCCCTGAGGCGGCGGCTCATATGGACCATCAGGAGGGTCTAGCCCATGTCGGAGACACCCGAGAGCCCACTGTACAAGGAGAAGCGCGTCATGGCCTTGGTAGCCGTGGCCGTGCTCGCCATCATCTGGGCGATCTTTGCGCATAACAGTGCCAGCGATCATCGAGAACGCAGTGAAGCGCTCGAAGAGCAATTGGCGGCACTGGAGGGAGAGCATCAGCAACTGGTCGCGGAACTCAACGAGCGCAATCAGGCCGGAGAAGATATCGAGGCGCAGCAGTCACGGCTGGCCGAACTCGAAGAAGAGCGACAGTCGGTAGAGGCTGCCATGTCCGAGGAGCGCCAGGCTGTCCGCGACGAGATCGAGCGGCTCGAGGCCGAGGCGTCCAATACGGAGTCTCGTCTTGCAGGGTTGCAGGAGCAGCAGTCAGCGCTGCAGAGCGAGCTGGAGGCCCATCGCGGCGAACAGTCCGAGATGGAAGAGACCCTCACAGCGCTGCGCGATGACTATCAGGCCGTGAATCAGGCGCGTGATGATGCCGAATCGGCACGCCAGGATGCGGAAAATGCCCGTCAGGAGGTAGAAGCGGCGCGTCAGGCCGCCGAAGACGAGCGCCAGCAAGCGGAAGAGGCGCGGCAACAGGCCGAGGCCGAACTCGAGCAGATTACCAATGAGCTGGAACGGATGCGTGAAGAGGCCGAGAGTGCCGAACAACGACTCGCGGCTCTCAACGAGGCAATA
The DNA here is from genome assembly GCF_046723295.1 of Halomonas sp. A29. Taxonomy (NCBI): domain Bacteria; kingdom Pseudomonadati; phylum Pseudomonadota; class Gammaproteobacteria; order Oceanospirillales; family Halomonadaceae; genus Halomonas; species Halomonas sp. A29. The sequence continues at coordinate 116,014 of NZ_JAXQPR010000010.1, read as the reverse complement.
GAAGAGCGGCAGCAGAGCCTCGAAGCGTTGGAGAACGATATCGAAGCACTTGAGACCTGGCGTAGCGAGGTCGAAAGCGAAGTCGGCGAGATTCGCGATGAGCGTGACGCTGCCACGTCCGAGCTCGAGTCGATTCGTGAGGAGCGCGATGAACTGGCTCAGGATATCGAGTCGGGCCGCAGCGAGATCGAGGAAACCGAAGCCTTGGTCGAACGTCGCCAGCAGCAACTCGAGCAGGTCGAGGCGCAGCTGGCACAGTGGCGCGATGCGTTGTCCGAGCTCGAACTGCGCACTGAGTCAGCCGGGCAGGGCCAACAGCAGGATCAGCAAGGGCAAGCTCAGGAGGAGGGGGAAGCTGTCGATGCCGAAAGTAACTGATCGCGTAGGATAAGAGCGCTGCGGCGGGCTACGGCTCGCCGCAGGTCGTTTCAGGCCATGTTCGTGAGAGCCATGCCAGGCGTTGGCGTCGGCGCGTTATACTGTCCAGACAGACGAAGAGGCACTCGTTGCACACGTCATCAAACAAGGAGTCGGTCGTGATCGAAGGGGTCAAGCATATCGTGGCGGTGGCATCCGGCAAGGGTGGGGTGGGCAAGTCCACCGTTACCGTCAATCTGGCGCTGGCCATGGTGGCCGAAGGCTATCGGGTGGGTATCCTCGATGCCGATATTCATGGCCCCAGCCAGGCCCAAATGCTGGGTGTGGCTGAAGGCGTGCGGCCCCAGCAGGCCGGCGAGAACAAGTTCAGGCCGCTGGAAGTGCATGGCGTACAGGCCATGTCCATGGCCTTCATGGTCGACACTCGGGAGCCCATGGTGTGGCGCGGCCCGATGGTAGCCGGCGCCTTTCAGCAGTTGCTGACCCAGACGGCATGGAAGGATCTCGACGTGCTGTTCATCGACATGCCGCCGGGCACCGGCGACATCCAGTTGACCTTGGCGCAGAAGGTGCCGGTGGATGGGGCCGTGATCGTCACCACGCCGCAGGACATTGCGCTACTGGACGCCCGCAAGGGGATCGAGATGTTCCGCAAGGTCAACGTTCCGGTACTGGGCGTGGTGGAGAACATGAGCCTGCACGTATGCTCCAACTGCGGCCATGCCGAGCCGATCTTCGGGGAAGGCGGTGGCGAGCGTATCGCCGGTGAATACGATACGCGCGTGCTGGGCAGGCTGCCGTTGGCCCTGTCGATCCGCGAGCAGGTGGACGGTGGACGGCCCACGGTGGTTGCCGAACCGGAGGGGGAGGTGACCGGAACCTTTCGCGACATGGCGCGGCAGATTGCCGAGACACTCAAGGGCAAGTCGGCAGACGAAGGGCCCAGCATCTCGTTCAGCGATTGATTCCCTTGGGCCTGCTGGCCCGTTTAGCGCAGGCTCGTGACGCCTGATGCCAGGGCCGCTATGATAGCGGCCCTGGGCTAGGTCTAGCCTGGTTAATTCTTCGGCACAACTCATTCAGGACGTCCCATGAGCATCAAGCCCGACAGTTGGATCCGCCGCATGGCCGAGCGAGAAGGCATGATCGAACCTTTCGAAGCCGATCAGGTGCGTTACGTGAACGATCAGCGGGTGATCTCCTTCGGCACCTCCAGCTATGGCTACGACGTACGCTGTGCCGACGAGTTCAAGGTGTTCACCAACATCCATTCCGCGGTGGTCGACCCCAAGGCCTTCGACGAGAAGAGCTTCGTCGACATCAAGGGCGATGTCTGCATCATTCCGCCCAACTCCTTCGCCCTGGCGCGTACCGTGGAGTACTTCCGTATTCCGCGCAGCGTGCTGACCATCTGCCTAGGCAAGTCGACCTACGCTCGCTGCGGCATCATCGTCAACGTGACGCCGCTCGAGCCGGAGTGGGAAGGGCATGTGACGCTGGAGTTCTCCAACACTACCAACCTGCCGGCCAAGATCTACGCCAACGAGGGCGTGGCGCAGATGCTGTTTCTGGAGTCGGACGAGGTGTGTGAGGTTTCCTACAAGGATCGCGGCGGCAAGTATATGGGGCAGAGGGGAGTGACTCTGCCCCGCACCTGACTCTCTACTCTTCGTCGAGCTCTTCGGCGGCGTCGGCGTGGGAGAGGCGTAGGCCCTCGGGCGGTAGCGGGGTGCCGTCGAGCAGGGCGGTCTCGTCCTCGAGGCGCAGGCGCCCCTCGAGGAACCACTTCACCGCGATGGGGTAGATCAGGTGCTCGCGGGCGTGCACCTTCTCCTTGAGGCTGGCTTCGGTCTCGCCCTCGCTCACCTTCACCACGGCCTGGATGGCCACCGGGCCACCGTCGAGCTCTTCGGTGACGAAGTGCACGCTGCAGCCGTGTTCGGCCACGCCATCGGCAAGTGCCTTGGCGTGGGTGTTCAGGCCGCGATAGGCGGGCAGCAGTGAAGGGTGGATGTTGAGCATGCGGCCATGGAAGCGCTGCACGAAGCGCGAGCTGAGGATGCGCATGAAACCGGCCAGCACCACCAGGTCGGGCTCGTGGCGATCGATCACCTTGATCAGTGCGGCGTCGTAGGCGTCGCGGCTCTCATATTCGCCATGGGGCAGGACCACGGCATCGATACCGGCATCGCGAGCCCGCTGCAGGCCGTAGGCGTCCGCCACGTTGGAGACCACCGCGACGATCTCTCCGCCCAGCCTGTCATGGGTCTGTTCGTCGATCAGTGCCTGCAGGTTGCTGCCATTGCCGGAGATCAATACCACGACCCGACGCGCGCCGGTGGGTTCAGGCGTCAGGTCGTTGAGAGTATCCGCGTAGCTCTCGCTCATGCCTCGAGGTTCTCCAACTGTACCGCTTCCTCGCCCTCGCCGCGCGCGACGATTGAGCCGATGCGATAGACCGTCTCGCCCAGGGCTTGCAGATGCGCGCGGGCCTGGTCGGCCTTGTCGGCGGGCACGACCACGACCATGCCGATGCCGCAGTTGAGCACGCGGTACATCTCCTGTTCCGCCACGTTGCCTTGCTCCTGCAGCCAGTCGAACAGCGCAGGGCGAGTCCAGCTCTTCACGTCGATGCGGGCGGCGAGGGTTTCCGGCAGTACCCGGGGCACGTTCTCCAGCAGGCCACCTCCGGTGATGTGCGACAGGGCATGCACCGGCACGCCGCTCTCCTTGATCAATGACAGCAGCGGCTTGACGTAGATGCGCGTGGGGGAGAGCAGGGCGTCGCCAAGCGGCTGACCGTCGATGGCAATGTCCAGCGATGCGCCGCTGACCTCGAGAATCTTGCGTATCAGCGAATAACCGTTGGAGTGTGCTCCGCTGGAGGCGATACCCAGCAGCACATCGCCTTCACCGACCTTGCTGCCGTCGAGGATCTCGGACTTCTCCACTACGCCAACGCAGAAGCCCGCCAGATCGTAGTCGCTGCCTTCGTACATGCCGGGCATTTCGGCGGTTTCGCCGCCCACCAGCGCGCAGCCGGCGCGCTCACAGCCCTCTCCGATACCCGCCACTACGTCGGCGGCAATGTCCACATCGAGCTTGCCCGTGGCATAGTAGTCGAGGAAGAACAGCGGCTCGGCGCCGGCTACGACCAGGTCGTTGACGCACATGGCGACCAGATCGATGCCGATGGTGTCATGTCGGCCCAGGTCCATGGCCAGGCGCAGCTTGGTGCCTACGCCATCGGTGCCGGAAACAAGAACCGGCTCACGATAGCCGGAGGGCAGCTGACACAGGGCGCCGAAGCCGCCCAGCCCGCCCATCACCTCGGGGCGCATGGTGCGCTTCGCGACGCCCTTGATGCGGTCGACCAGGGCGTTGCCGGCATCGATGTCGACACCGGCATCCTTGTAGCTCAGCGATGCCTTGGCGTTGTCGGGAGAGGTGGAATCGGTCATGGCCTGTCCTGTACAGAAGAAACGCGGTTAGTGGTCCGGTGGCTGGCGCCAGACGGGTAAGGCGCCTGTTGGCCGAAGCAGTGGGCAAGATCGGGCCAGAATTGTAGCATCACGACGCACGGCTCGCATCGCCGTGAACGTATAACGCAGGGAGGTGTGATGCGTAGAGAATGGTGGGTCCTGATCGGCGCAGTAGTCGTTGTATGGCTGCTATTCCAGTTGGAAACGATGTTGATGCCGTTCATCGCCGGCATGATCCTGGCGTACCTGAGCGATCCACTGGCCAACCGGCTCCAGCGCCTGGGGCTTTCGCGTACGCTGGCGGTATGCGGTGTCTTCCTGATCCTGGCGTTGGTGCTGGTGGTGGCGCTGCTGGTGCTGATCCCACTGCTCATCCAACAGGTACGCCAGTTCGGCCAACTGATCCCAGGCATCTTCGAATGGGTCGAGACGGTGCTGGCACCTCAGATACGGGGTTGGACAGGGCTGGACGTAGCGGCAGATCTGGATGACTTGCAGCAGACGATGGCACAGCACTGGCAGGATGCCGGCGGCTACCTGGCTCAGTTCCTGGGACAGGTAGGGCGCTCCGGTGCAGCGTTCCTGGCCTGGGTGACCTATTTTGCCCTGATCCCGGTGGTCACCTTCTACTTGCTGCTCGATTGGGAAAGGCTGCTGTCCAACCTGCGCGCCCTGGTGCCGCGCCGCCTGGAGCCGGATGCGGTGAGGTTGAGCCTGCGCTGCGACGAAGTGCTTTCGGCTTTCCTGCGTGGCCAACTGCTGGTCATGCTGACGTTGGGGGCCATCTATGCTGTCGGGTTGACCGTGATGGGGGTGCGCTTTGGCCTGCTGATCGGCCTGCTGGCGGGGCTTGCCAGTATCGTGCCGTTCCTTGGGTTCATTGTTGGCATCAGCGTGGCGCTGATCGTGGCCTTCTTCCAGTTCGGCAGCTGGCTGGCGCTGCTGGGAGTAGTGATCGTGTTCGTCATCGGCCAGATCATCGAGAGCGTGCTGTTGCAGCCCAAGCTGCTGGGGGACCGTATCGGCTTGCACCCGGTGGCGGTCATCTTCGCCGTGCTGGCGGGGGGCAACCTGTTCGGTTTCACCGGTGTGCTGCTGGCGCTGCCGGCCGCGGCGGTGATCATGGTACTCTTGCGGGAGCTCAACGAACGTTACAAACGAAGCAGTCTTTACGATGACAGCCTGCGCGACCGTCGCGACGAGGATGCACCATGAGCCGAGCACCTGCGCAGCTGCCGTTGGGGGTGGGGCTGCGTGACGATGCCACCTTCGACAGTTTCCTGCCGGCCACCAACGCCAGCCTTGTAGATCACCTCTCGCGTCAACTCGATGCCGAAGGTGAGCCGTTCCTTTTTCTGTGGGGAGCGCAAGGCAGCGGGCGCAGCCACCTGCTGCAGGCAGCCTGCCACGCGGCCACGGATCGCGACCTGCGTGCCCTGTATCTGCCATTGCAGGATCTGGGCCACTTTCCTCCATTGATGCTCGAGGAGGTCGAGCGCCTCGACCTGGTTGCCATCGACGACGTGGACAGCGTCATCGGGCGGCGGCGCTGGGAGGAAGGGCTCTTCCATGCCTTCAATCGCTTGCGCGATGCCGGCAAGCGGCTCGTCGTCTCGGCCGACGTGGCACCGCGCCAGTTGCCGGTAAAGCTGCCTGACCTGGCGTCACGCTTGACCTGGGGCGTTACTTTCCATCTGCAGCGGCTCGACGATGGCGAGCGGCTGCAAGCCTTGCAGCTACGTGCCCGGGTACGTGGAATGCAGCTTCCCGACGAGGTGGCGCGCTATATCCTGCATCGTGGCCCGCGGCGCCTCGACGAGCTGTTCGAAGAACTCGCCGTACTCGATCGTGCCTCGCTGACCGCCCAGCGCAAGTTGACCATTCCCTTCGTCAAGCAGGCGCTGGGCTGGTAATGACAGGTCAGCGGCTCAGGTTGACCTCGATGCGCTGGCCGTTGCGCAGTGACACCTGACGCAGGATCACCTGGCGCTGTCCGCGTGAGTTGACCACGCTCCCCGAGACGTAGAATTCCCCGGCCGGGAGGCCCTGCAGGGTAAAGTTTCCATTGCCGTCGGTGCGTGTCGTATGGGTGTATTCGCGTGCACGTGGGTCGGCCGGTTCGACGGCCTGGCCGGCCAGTGCGTGTTCCGCTGCTTCGGCCGAGTAGGTCGTGACTGGAGCCACGGAGATCGTTTCCCCGGCACCGGGGGCACCGTTGAGGCTGAGCCTGCCGGTAATGGCTGCCGTACCGCTTTTTGGCAAAGCGGCATACTCGGCAGCTGGAAACGCCACCTGGCGCGCGATGCGGCCGGGAGGTTGAGCAGGACGCTCGATAGGCTTTTCCGCATCGGGACGGGGCTCGGTCGCATCGATCACTTCGATGCGCTCAGGCGGAGGGCCCGGCTCCATCATCTGGCAGCCGGTGAGAAACAGGCCCAGCAGGGCCAGGGGTATCCAGGCTTTCATTCAATTGCGTCCTCATGCTCCATGCCCGTGCGCATCGAGCATAAACGATGATGAGAGGCCGATGACAGGCTGAAAAAAGAAAAGGCCCGCCGAAGTGTATTCGGCGGGCCCCGGTAGACGCTAAGTCGTGCTGCTGCGTCAAGCCTTGGCGGCTTGGCTAGCAGTGGCCTGCTGAGCCTGCTTCAGGCTGCTTTCTGCAAGCTTCTGGCTCTGCTGCATGAAATCCTGGTTCAGGGAGACGACCTTTTCGGCATCGCCTTTGAGCCGCTCGGTCATGTCCTTGGCAAATTGCTGCTGACCTTCGACGTAGCTGCGCAGGCCATCGGCATCGCGGACGTCGAGCAGCACGCGGGCCTGGGCCAGGCTGGTGTCTGCATAGGCCTTGGCGGACTCGAACTGAGCGCCGAGGAGCTTTTCTGTATAGTCGATGCTCAAGGCGGCATAGGCACGGGCCGGGCCGAGAAGCATGGCTTCGAACGGTTTGGAATCGAAGCTGAATGTCTTCATCATTTCCTGTGAACCTCCGGGTTCGCGATAGAGAACGAACGGGGAAACCCGTCCTGCTGCAATGCAACATAGCAAAGATGTTTTTGCACTGCAATAACAGTTTCGGTAAGTCTCTGTCGCTTTCTGTCAGGCGATGCACTCGATGCGATTACGTCCGTTACGCTTGGCTTGCAATAGCAGCATGTCGGCGCGATGAATCAAGTCAACGACGAAACGGTCGTCAGGCGCCAGACTGGCAATTCCTATACTGATGGTAAGTGGGCTTGTCTGAGTCAGCGTTCGTCGCAGGCGTTCGGCGATCTCTCGGGCCCCGTCGGCCGTGGTCTCCGGCATCAGGATGATGAATTCATCACCTCCATAGCGCCCGACCAGGTCGCACTCCCTCACCGAAGCCAGGATCGTACGGGCAACGCTACGCAGGGCGTCATCCCCCACGAGATGTCCATCGGTATCGTTGATCTCCTTGAAATGATCGATATCGAGCATCATCAGACATAGCGACTGCTCGTAGCGAGAGGCGCGGCGAAGCTCGAGTTCGGCCAGTTCCAGCAGGTAGCGACGATTGTAGATATCGGTCAGGTGGTCATGGGTCGCCAGATGGGTGAGGTGCTCGTTGGTGGCGACTAGCTCAGCCGTACGCTCATGCACTCGTCGCTCGAGTTCCTTGCTGTCGCGGTAAGCGCTTAGCGGCTTCTCGGGCAGTAGCGATACGTCGCGGGATACACCGAAAAGGTGGGTGACGAAACCCTCCTGATTGGTAATGGGAACCAGCAGTGTCTGCCAGTGGCCTTGCTGACACTCCCCATTGCAGTCGATGTACCCGCCTTTTTCTTCATAACGAATGGGGCTGGCGCACTCGACGCAACGGCTCAGGTTGGCGATGACACCATGACACATGGGGGGCGGGAGCAATTGCTCGATGCGTTTGCCGACGAAGGCGGATTCATCGCCGAGCATGGCTGTACGCGTCGGGTTCATGGCTTCGATTATGAAATCGGCGGGGCCTTCGACACGGACGATGAACATGTGTTCGGGGCAATATTCCCAGAGGCTGCGTACCAGCAGCATACCGGCGTTGGCATTAAGCCGGCTGAGAATATCGGACGTCATCCAGGATGTCTTATGCATGGCTAGGTTCCCTTCGGTTGCGCCCCTCTTGTTCCCAGAGGTAACGCTGAGCCTGCGGCGCTGCAGCATTAACACTAGGTGGCGGAAATTTTTCGTGCAGCATGGTTTTCGTCATGACATTGGAGGGTGAGCATTCGCTTCGCTCTAATCGGAGCATGAGGCAACTCAAACTGCAGCGCTGTGTCGCGCTCCCTATACTGTCTGGTGTGTTCCATGGAAAGGAGAGCCGCACTATGCAGAACCATGGCAGGGAGGAACATGGTGCGACGCAGGCCTCCGGCTGCCTCTCGTGCTACCTGAATGCGCTGTGCATTCCACAAGGATTGTCGCCTGACGAGACAGCGCTGCTCGATGAGATCGTCTACCCTCCCACCCGGCTCGAGAAGAAAGAAGTACTCTGCTTCCAGGCGACACCGTTCGATAGCCTCTATGCCGTGCGCACCGGCTGTCTGAAACAGGAAACGACGGCAGAAGGAGCCGAGAATCTTCTGACCGCCCTCTGGCTTCCCGGTGACATCATCGGCTGTGATGCCATCGGCCTGGGGCATTACCCAGGCACCGTCAGCGCGCTCGAGACCGCAACGTTGTGCAAGCTCCCTTTCGACCGATTCGAGGCACTGACGCAGAGGATGCCAAGGCTGCGCAGGTACCTTCAGCACAACATCAGTCGCGCCATGCATGAAGAGCGCTTGCGTCTGCACCGGTTGCTGAGCCGCACTGCCGAGGCGCGCCTGGCTTGTTTCCTGCTCGGCATATCGGATTGCTTCCGTCGACGTGGATATTCGCCAAGGTGCTTTCGCTTGCCGATGTCGCGCAACGACATCGGCAGCTATCTGGGGCTCACCCAGGAGACCGTCGGCAGAACGCTTGCGACCTACCAGGCCCAACGGCTGCTTCGAGTCCGTGGGCGTGAATACCAGCTTCTCGATATCGCACGCCTGGAGCGGCTTGCCTCTTCTACCGGCAGGCGGCAGAAGAGGCTTCGAGCCTGCCGGGTCGATCAAGCTCGCTGAGCCATTACGTAAGCCCGATGTTGCTCCCAGAACTCGATCAGAACCCTGCACTCGCCTTCCTTTTCCCTGGCGAAGTTCAATAGGGGCTGATGCAGCTCGGGTGTGGCATTGGTGTCCAGCAGCCAATCAAAGAAGTTCTTCGATTCCACTGCCGCGCGCACGGCCTGTTCGATGATCTGATCTCCCATGATGTCGTCGATGACGAAAAAATGGCGCTGGTCCACGGCGAAATCCGAAGCACACATCGGCCTCTCACTGACGCAAGCTTCGAGTTCCAGGCACCTGGCTGCCTGGCGAAGCATATCGAGGCGCTTTTCGCTCTGCAGGCCCAGGGTTGCCATCAAGCGGCTCGTCTGGAGCGCGTGCGGCAGAAAGCTGAGCGCCAGCCGACGGTAGCGCTGCAGTTCGGCGGCTTCGTGCGCATGGGCGAGAGTGAGTTGCTCGTGTGGCAGAAGTAGCAGGCTGGTGGTCATATCCATGAGAAGTTTCGTCCGCTTTGTTCTACTTGGTTAATGCCGTTATATGGGTAGTGCTGTTAGCTGAGTCGTGCCGTTATCGTTATTGCCTGGAGTGAGTAGGCAAAGCGATCTTAGGAAGGGGGCTTTGGCGCTGCAACGACAGTTATCATGTTTCCGCTTCGACAATGCCCGCATGAGGACGAAGGTTGATAACTGTCAAGATTGATTCAGTTGCATGACGAGGCGATGCGGCACGCACGAGCCTTGCATGACGCCAGGCTTGGCACCATGGTGAAGGAAGAACGGCCAAGCGAGGGAACGACATGAGCGAACATCGTATCGAACGCGACAGCATGGGTGAACTTCGGGTGCCGAGCTCGGCGCTCTACGGCGCCCAGACCCAGCGGGCGGTGGAGAACTTCCCGGTTTCTGGCCAGCCAATGCCGGTTGCCTTCATCCATGCCGTTGCGCGCATCAAGCTGGCCGCGGCCAGGGTGAACCGGGATCTCGGGCTGCTCGATGATGAACGGGCCGAGGCCATCGTCGCGGCTGCACAGGCAATCGTCGACGGCCAGCATGACGAGCAGTTTCCCGTGGACGTGTTCCAGACTGGCTCGGGTACTTCGAGCAACATGAACGTCAACGAGGTCATCGCCCACCTCGCCAGCCGTGAAGGGCTGAAGGTCGGGCCCAATGACCATGTCAACATGGGCCAGTCGAGCAATGACGTCATTCCTACTGCCATCCACCTTTCCGCGGCACTGGAGGTAACGGCACGGCTGCGTCCCGCGCTGGTGCAGCTGCGCGCGACCATCGACGAGCGTGCTCTCGAGTTGGACAGGGTGGTGAAGACCGGGCGAACTCACTTGATGGATGCCATGCCGCTGCGCCTGGGGCAGGAGCTGGGGGGCTGGTCGAGCCAGATCGGACAGGCGATCGAGCGTATCGATAGTGCCATGGTGCGCCTCGCCAGGTTGGCCCAGGGCGGTACGGCGGTGGGCACCGGAATCAACGCCCATACGGAGTTCGCTGAACGCATGGCGCGGGAACTGAGCGAACAAACTGGCCTTTCGCTGAGCCCCAACGACAGCTTCTTCGCCAGTCTTGGCTCCCAGGATGCCGCCGTGGAGCTGTCGGGGCAGCTCAAGGGGCTGGCCTGCGTGATCATGAAGATCGCCAACGACCTGCGTTGGATGAATTCCGGCCCCTTGGCGGGGCTTGGCGAGATCGAGCTGGAGGCGCTTCAACCGGGCAGCTCGATCATGCCGGGCAAGGTCAATCCGGTGATACCGGAGTCAGCGGCCCAGGCCGCTGCCCAGGTGATCGGGCTGGATGCGGCAGTGACGGTGGCGGGACAGAGCGGCAACTTCCAGCTCAATGTGATGCTGCCCTTGATCGCCCATAATCTGTTGACTTCGATCGGGCTGATGGCCAATACGGCGCGGCTGCTCGGCGAGCGTGCCATCGCGACCTTCCGCGTACGCGAGGAGAGTCTGGCCGAGCCGCTGGCGCGCAACCCCATCCTGGTCACGGCATTGAATGGTGTGATCGGCTACGACGCTGCCGCGGCCATTGCCAAACAGGCCTACCAGGCTGGGCGACCGATCATCGAAGTTGCCGAGGAGCAGACTGACTTGGGCCGTGAGGAGCTCGAGCGCCTGCTCGATCCGGCCAAGCTGACCTATGGCGGGATACCGGAATGAGAGAGATGCTCACGTCTCCTGCTCTCGAGTGCGGGCTTCGCGAATGGTCGCGCGTGCCCAACTGCGTTCGTCACCATCTGCCTCGGGAGTGTCGTGTTCATCGCGGCGTGAGGGTCGAAAGCAGAGCGATGCCAGAATGGGGAAGTGATCCGAACCGAAGTAGGGGAGTCTTTTCAGCTCTTTCAAGGTGAAGTGTTCACTGGTGAAGATATGGTCTAGGGGCCAACGAAGCAGTGGATACCGGGCGTGGAAAGTGCTGTACCTTCCTCGTCCCCGGCGAGGGTCGAGCATGCCGCTGATGCGACAGAACAGCCGTGTGGTACGCGACCACGCGACGTCGTTCAGGTCGCCGGCCACGATGGTAGGAACCGGTTCTTCATTTATGGTCTTGCCGACCAGGAGTAGCTCGGCATCGCGCCAAAGCGTTTCTTCGCTTTCGTTGGGGGCGGGTGGGCGAGGGTGGAGAGCATGCAGCCGCAACCTGTCGCCACTCTTGAGCGTGACCTCGGTGTGGATGGAGGGGATGTCGTCCTGGATCAGCCATTCGACACGGGTATCGCTCAAGGGCAGCCGTGAGTACAGATGCATCCCGTAGAGGTTGTCCAGAGGAATCTTGACGCTATGGGGCCATTTCTCATCGAGCTCGGCGTCGAGCTGGCCCTGCCACCAAGCATCGGACTCCAGGGTGAGTACGATGTCGGGATCATTCTGGCGAATGATTTCCATGAGTCGTGCGGCCCGACGATTTGGCGTCAGGACGTTGGCAATCAGCAGTGTGATGCAGCGGTCCTGGTGCCCCGGCTCGGCGTCCTGCACCTGGACCGGCCAGAAGCGAGTCCAGGGTAGAATGAAGCGGGCTTGCAGGACAACGACCAGTAGGCTGGCTATGAGCAGCGGCCAACGCCAGGGCGAGGGGAGGGTCAAGGTGAGCAGGGCGGAGACGAGGGCGGCCGCCGCGAGTTGCAGCCGAGGAAACTCGCAGGCTCGTATCCACCACCAACGCAGCGGCATCTTGGCGACCAACGTGGCAACTAGCAGCAGCGCGACCGCGCTGCCCAGCGCGAGCGAGTAGAGGGCCATGGAGTCTCCTGCGGCATGCCCGGGTGCGGGCCTTTCCTCCTTCAGGAGCCTACGCTATGAGAGCCTCAGGCTGCTAGCGCTTGGCGGTGGGCTTCGACGTGTGCCGTGAGGCGTTCCACCTGACGCGGTGTCAGGCGCAGGCCAAGCTTGGTACGCCGCCACAGGATGTCCTCGACGCTGAGTGCCCATTCATGGTCGACCAAGTAGTCGGCCTCGGCAGCGGTGAGGCCGGCACCGAACTCCTCGCCCAAGTCCTCCACATTCCTGGCGCCTTCGAGGAAGCGCAGGCACAGGCTGCCGTAACTGCGGGCGAAGCGGCGCGCACGCGCCTCGTCGAGCCAGGGGTGATCGTGCAGCAGGCGCGTCATGAAGTGCTCCTGGCTGTCGATATCGCCTCCCGGCAGGGCGGCTGTAGCGGTCCAACTGGGCCCCATGCCGGGCAAGGTGGGCGCCAACAGCTTCAGGGCGGCTTCCGCCAGCTTGCGGTAAGTGGTGATCTTGCCGCCGAACACCGAGAGCAGTGGGGCGCCGGTATCATCCAGGGACAGGGTGTAATCGCGGGTCATGGCAGAAGGATCGGCCGACTCGTCGTCGCACAGCGGGCGTACGCCGGAGAAGCTCGTGATGACGTCGCGACGGTCGAGCTGGCGGCGAAAATGTTCATTGACCACGCCGAGCAAGTAGTCGATTTCCTCCTCGCCGATGGCCACCTGGGCGGGATCGCCCTGATAGCGTCGATCGGTGGTGCCGACCAGGCTGAAGTCGTCCTCGTAGGGCAGGACGAAGACGATGCGTCGGTCGCTGTTCTGCAGGATATAGGCGCGATCGTCGGCATTGAGGCGTGGCACGACGATGTGGCTGCCCTGAATCATGCGAATGGAGTAGCGTGAAGGGCGTGCGGCCTGCTCGCGAACCACTTGCTCGACCCAGGGGCCCGCGGCGTTGACCAGAGTTCGCGCATGGCGCTCGAAGCGTTCGCCGCTGCGCACGTCCTCCAGTTCGATACGCCAGGTCCCGTTCTCTTCCCGTGCTCCCGTACAGCGCGTGCGCACCAGGATTTCCGCACCGCCTTCACGGGCTTGCAGCGCATTGAGTACCACGAGTCGAGCGTCATCTACCCAGCAATCCGAATATTCGAAACCGCGCATCATCTCGTCTTTCAGCGGGGAGTCGGCATCGAAGCGAACGCCGCGTGAGCCGGGCAGCTTCTTGCGCTTGCCCAGGTGATCGTAAAGGAACAGCCCGGCGCGGATCATCCAGGCAGGGCGCAGGTGTGAGCGGTGCGGCAGGATGAAGCGCAGCGGCCAGATGATGTGCGGTGCCTTGTGCAGCAGGACCTCGCGCTCGCGCAGGGCTTCTCCGACGAGGCGGAACTCGCGATGCTCGAGATAGCGCAGGCCACCATGGATCAGCTTGCTGCTGGCCGATGACGTGGCGCCCGCGAGATCGCCCTGTTCGCACAGGGCGACCGTCAACCCGCGGCCGGCGGCATCGTTGGCGATGCCGGTGCCGTTGATGCCGCCGCCGATGATGAACATGTCGAGTAGCTTGCGAGACGTCTGCGCCATGGGAATGAAGGCTCCGAACTCATGGTCCGCGGGGGCGGAACCGATCAAACGAGTGATGTTTGAAAACGAACATAGAGCAATCGAAAGCGAACATCAAGAGTCCAGAGGCAACAATGCCGACGCATGGGCGTCGGCAGTGCGTCCAGCCGGCTGCAGGAGGGTCAGGCGATATGCAGGGCGACGTCGTTGACCTGCATGAGATGAACGATGCGCTCGGGTGGCTGGCGGTCGGTGAACAGGGCGTTCAGCTGTGCGATGTTGCCCTGTCGTACGACGGGGTTGCGGTGAAACTTCGAGTGGTCGGCGGTCAGGTAGACCTGGCGGGAATTATGGATGATCGCTTGTGCGACCCGTGCCTCCTGGTAGTCGAACTCCAGCAGTGAGCCGTCCTCGTCGATGCCACTGATGCCGATGATGCCGAAATCGACCTTGAACTGGTTGATGAAGTCGATCGTCGCCTCGCCGATGATGCCGCCGTCCCGAGAGCGGACCTGGCCGCCGGCGATGATGACGTTGAAGTCTTCCTTGTGCTGGAGGATGGCCGCCACGTTGAGGTTGTTGGTGATCACTTCGAGGCCCTGATGATCGAGCAGGGCTTCCGCGACCACTTCGTTGCTGGTACCGATGTTGATGAACAGCGAGGCGTGATCGGGGATATGCCTGGCAACCAGGGTGGCAATGCGTCGCTTGGCTTCGAGGTTGAGGTTCTTGCGTGTGCTGTAGGCGGTGTTGACGGTGCTGGATTCGAGCCCGGCGCCACCATGCACGCGACGTATCATGCCTTCTTCCGCCAGGGCATTGAGGTCGCGGCGGATGGTCTGGGGGGTGACGGAGAAGTGCTCGGTCAACTGCTCGATACTGGCGTAGCCTTGGCGGCGCACCAGATCAACAATGGCATCTTGTCGTTGTTGCTGGTTCATGTCGGCTCCCTTTCGATCACGCGAGTGTAAGCGATTCGGCACGCCATCGGCAGGCGATCAGAGTTTTATTCTACGAAAGTCGTAAAGCATTGCGAACATACTCGCGTACTCTTGGTGATCATAAACGAACATACAACGACGGGACGTAACATGGCCGACTTTCTTCTCGCCATCGATCAAGGCACCACCAGCTCGCGCGCCATTCTCTTTGACCGTGGTGGCCATGTGGTCCGCGTTGCACAGCGGGAATTCCCCCAGCATTTTCCCCGCGACGGCTGGGTCGAACACGACCCGCAGGATATCTGGGACACGGTATTGACGACATGCCGGGAGGCGGTGAAAGAGTCGGGTGTAGCGCTGAATGCCGTCGCCGGTATTGGCATAACCAACCAGCGAGAGACCACTCTGCTGTGGGACCGGGTGACGGGCCGTCCGCTCTACAACGCGATCGTCTGGCAGGACCGGCGCACCGCCGATTATTGCCAGCAGCTGCGAGATCAGGACCGTGGCGCCCTCGTCCAGTCGCGCACCGGCCTGCTGATCGATCCCTACTTCTCGGCGACCAAGCTGGCCTGGCTGCTGGACAATGTGGAGGGGGCCCGGGAGCGTGCCGAACGTGGCGAGCTCGCCTTTGGCACGGTGGACAGCTACCTGCTGTGGCAGCTGACCGGCGGCCGTGTCCATGCCACCGACGCTACCAACGCCTCGCGCACGATGCTGTTCAATATCCATACCCAGCAATGGGACGAGGAGCTGTTGACGCTTTTCAACGTGCCCCATAGCCTGCTGCCGGACGTGCGCGACAGCAGTGACGACTTCGGTACCGCAGATGCTCAGTGGCTGGGGGCCGAGCTGCCCATCGGTGGCGTGGTCGGCGACCAGCAGGCGGCGCTGGTGGGACAGGCCTGCTTCGAGCCGGGCATGGGCAAGAGCACCTATGGCACCGGCTGCTTCATGGTCGTCAATACCGGTGACAAGCCGGCAGAATCGCGCAACCGTCTGCTGACCACCGTGGCCTATCGGTTGGGCGGCAAGACCACCTACGCCATGGAAGGAAGCATTTTCGTTGCCGGGGCTGCGGTGCAGTGGCTACGCGATGGTCTCAAGCTTTTCAGCGAGGCGGCCGAGACCGAAGCCTTGGCCAAGCAAACCCGCGACGGCCACAGCGTCTACCTGGTCCCTGCCTTTACCGGTCTCGGAGCGCCGCACTGGGACCCCAAGGCAAGGGGGGCGATCTTTGGCCTGACCCGGGACACCGGCATCGCCGAGATCGTTGCCGCCGGGTTGCAGGCAGTCTGCTATCAGACCCGCGACCTGCAGGCGTGCATGAGCGATGATATGGGAGTGGCGCCAGGAACGCTGCGAGTGGATGGCGGCATGGCCGCCAACTCGTGGCTGGTGCAATTCCTGGCCGATATGCTGGGCGTACAGGTTGATCGGCCTACGGTGCTAGAGACCACGGCGCTGGGTGCTGCCTACATGGCGGGGCTGCGCTTCGGCTGGTACCGTGATCTGGAGGAGATAGGCGAACTGTGGCGCTGTGAGAGAACCTTTACGCCCGGCATGCCGGAAACCGAGCGTGAGCGGCTCTATCGGGGCTGGCTGGAAGCCGTTGAGCGTGTAAAAAGCAGTGCCTGAAGCTTGCAAAAGAAAGCGATATCGGTAAGATATGCATCCGTTGCCGCAGCGCAAATCAGGTGGCAACAGGTTGTTATTGCACACGAGCGTTCGCATAGAACGTTGCCAAATAGGCGTTGCAAAACAGCCGCAGAAAGTTGGAAGCAGGACCATAGCTCAGTTGGTTAGAGCGCCACGTTGACATCGTGGAGGTCGGCGGTTCAAATCCGCCTGGTCCTACCAGCTTTCCCTAAGATTTTCAGGACCATAGCTCAGTTGGTTAGAGCGCCACGTTGACATCGTGGAGGTCAGCGGTTCAAATCCGCTTGGTCCTACCAGCATTCTGGAACGCCCCGTGGCTCAATGCCACGGGGCGTTCTGCTATGCGTCCTTCGTCAGCGCGAAGCCAGGAAGTCGGGCAGGTCGGTACGTGTTACGAACACGCGTATCAGCGCCTCAATGCCTGCCTGGTCGGATTCGCCGAAGCGGCCGGGCTGCGGGCTGTCCAGGTCGAGAACGCCCCACAGCGCTTCCTCTCGCAGAATCGGGACTACCAGCTCGGCGTTCGAAGCGGCGTCGCAGGCGATATGGTCGGCGACGGCATGCACGTCGTCGATGCGCTGGGTCTCACGGCTGCGGGCGGCGGCGCCGCAGACGCCTTTGGTGAACGGAATGGGGTTGCAGGCGGGCTTGCCCTGGAAGGGGCCCAGGGTAAGCAGCTCGGGTTGGCGTTGCAGGTAGAAACCCGCCCAGTTGAGGTCCGGTACCTGTTGCATGATGAAGGCGCAGGTCTGGGCGGTGTTGACCAGCCAGTCGTTATCATCCAGCAGTGCGTCGAGCTGGCGGGCAAGCAGGGGATAGTCGGGATGTGTCATGTCGTCTCCTGAAACGAGATTCAAGCGTGACAGAAACGACGACGGGCCGACGCATGCGCCGGCCCGTCGTCGTCACGTCTCCCCTGGCCGCATTACTGCCAGCCGGGAACCGCGCCACCGTCGAACAATTCCAGTGCCTTGGCAGCGACTTCTTCGCTCTGGTAGGCAGAGACCAGTTGCTGGATCTCTTCGCGCTCTTCGTCGCCGGCGCGCACGGCGATCAGGTTGACGTAGGGCGACTCTGGGCCTTCCTTGATCAGTGCCTCATCCAGGCGCAGACCAGCCGGCTGGGCGAAGGTGTTGTTGATGAAGGCCAGGTCGACATCGGGCAACACGCGCGGCAGCTGAGCCGCCTCGATTTCACGGAAGCGGAAGTTGTGTGGGTTCTCGACCACGTTGACCGGCGTGGCCTCGAGGTTTTCATGATCGTCCAGTTGGATCAGCCCGGCATTGTGCATGAGGATCATTGCACGACCGCCGTTGGTGGGGTCGTTGGGTAGGGCGATGATGGCGCGCTCCGGCAGCTCCTCGATGCTATCGTGCTTGTCGGAGTAGGCGCCGATCGGATAGACGAAGGTGTGACCCGCCACGGCGAGATCGTAGCCGCGGTCGTCGATCATGCTGCGCAGGTAGGGCTCGTGCTGGAAGGCGTTGGCGTCGAGGCTGCCGTCGGCCAGCGCCGCGTTGGGTGAGACGTAGTCGGTGAACTCGATGATCTCGACCTCGAGGTCGTAGCGATCCTTGGCGATCTGTACCGCCACTTCCATGACTTCCGACTCCGGGCCGGACATGGTGCCGACCTTGATCGAGCGGGTCTCGGCGGCACCATCGTCATTGCCGCAACCGGCAATAATAGTAGCTCCGACCAGGGTGGCGGCGCCGAGCAGGCGGGTCAGGGTTGCTTGCATTGTGTCGTTCTCCTTGGGTGTTGCGTCACTTGCGATCCGACTTGCGTACCAGGTAATCCCCCAGGCTCTGGAAGCCCTGCACCATGACCACCAGGATGGCCACGGTGATCAGCATGATGGTGGGGTTGAAGCGGTTATAACCGTAGCGAATGCCCAGATCGCCCAGCCCCCCGCCGCCCACGGCACCGGCCATGGCCGAGTAGCTCACCAGGGTGACCACGGTAATGGTCAGGCCAGTGATGATGCCGCCACGGGCCTCCGGCAGCAGCACCTTGGTAATGACTTGATGAGGGGTGGCGCCCATGGACTGGGCGGCTTCGACCAGGCCCGGAGGAATCTCGTTGAGCGCGCCTTCCACCAGCCGTGCGACGAAGGGGATGGCGGCGATGGTCAGCGGCACGATGGCTGCGTTGGTACCGATCGAGGTGCCGACGACCATGCGCGTGAAAGGGATGATCGCCACCATCAGGATGATGAAGGGGATCGAGCGGCCAATGTTGGTCACCATGCCCAGGGCCTGGTTGAGTGCCGGGCGCGCGAGGATCTGGCGTGGGCGGGTGACGTAGAGCATCACACCCAGCGGTACGCCGAGCAAGGCAGAAATCACACCCGAGACGGCGACCATGTAGAGCGTATCCAGGGTCGCCTGCAGAATCAGGTCAATCATCGCGCTGGACATGGCCGAGCACCTCCACGTGAAGATCATGGGTTTCGAGGTAGTCGATGGCGCGGCGGGTCTGCTCCGGTGTGCCGAGCAGCTCGGCGATCATCAGCCCCAGGGTGCGCTCCTGGATCGACTCCACCTTGGCCTGCAGGATGCTCACGTCGACGCCGCACTCACGCGCCAGCCGCGAGATCAGCGGGGTCGAGACCGCGTCGCCAGAGAAGGCCAGGCGCACCACGGGGTGGGTGTGATCACCAGGGGCATCCTCGAGTCTTTCCACCAAGGCCTTGGGCGGCTCGAGCTGGAGGAAGTCGTTGAGGAACTCGCGGCCGAGACGGGTGCGAGGGGCGGTGAAGAAGTCGCCGACCTCGGCTTCCTCAACCAGTTCGCCGTCCGAGATCAGGCTGACCCGATGGCAGATCGACTTGACCACTTCCATCTCGTGGGTGATCAGCAGGATGGTCAGGCCGAGCTTCTGGTTGATCTCACGCAGCAGGGTGAGAATCGAGCCGGTGGTCTGCGGGTCGAGTGCCGAGGTCGCCTCGTCGCACAGCAGCACGCGAGGTTCGCTGGCCAGTGCCCGGGCAATGGCCACGCGCTGTTTCTGGCCACCGGAAAGCTGTGCCGGGTACTGGCGCGCCTTGTCGGAAAGCCCGGTCAGCTCGAGCAGCGGCAGCACGCGCTCGCGAATAGCGCTGCGTTTCATGCCCATCAGCTCGAGGGGCAGGGCGACGTTGTCGAAGACATTGCGCGTGGTCAGCAGATTGAAATGCTGGAAGATCATGCCGATGCGATGTCGTGCCTGATTGAGCGCGGCGGCGGAGAGGTCGGTCATCTCCTGGCCGTCGACGATGACGCTGCCGCTCGTCGGTCGTTCGAGCAGGTTGACGCAGCGGATCAGGGTCGACTTGCCGGCACCGGAAAGGCCGATGACGCCATGGATACTGCCCTGGGGGACGTGCAGATCGATGTTCCTGAGCGCCTCGATCGTCCGGGACGAAGTATCGCGTCGTCGGGCGGCGAACGGTAGCCGGCTCCTGGGGCCGGTGAGTTGGTAGGTCTTGGAAACGTTGCGTAGCGTGATCATCTGGCTTCCTGAGAGGCCGTCCCCGGTGGGGCGGGCGCAGCGATAGCCGGAGGGTTGGCCGGAACGAAAAAAGGCCACCCTGACGGGTGGCCATCAACGCTGGACACACCCTTTTAGCTGCACTTCACGTCGTTGGGAAACGGAATCACCATCTTCCATCGACATGGGCGCCCGCAATCCGGGTACAAATCGGCGCCTAAAATGTGATGCGGCATATTAGGACCAAAGGCGTACCCTGTCAATGCGGGCGGTGGATGTGCAGGTTTTTGCCGCGTAATTTCGGTAGATCTTGCTGAATAAATGGCCAATCGCATGGTTTCATCTTGATTCGCTCGTGCGGATGCCGGTGGCTGCCAATGGACGTTGCGTTGCCGAATTCTTACACTGCGAAATCCATCTACTCTCACCCCGTGTCCGGGGCTGCCCAGGAGGCGTCATGTTCACAGGCATCGTTCAGGGGACGGCCGAGATCGTTGCCATCGGGGAGGCGGAGGCATTCCGCACCCATGTGGTGAGCCTGCCCGAGCACCTGCGCGCAGGGCTCGAGCTCGGCGCCTCGGTGGCTCACAATGGGGTCTGTCTTACTGTCACCGCCGTGGACGGTGAGCGGGTCAGCTTCGACCTGATGCGTGAAACACTGCGTGTGACCAATCTCGGTGCACTGCGCGAAGGGGACCGCGTCAATATCGAGCGGGCGGCGCGCTTCGGTGACGAGATCGGCGGCCATGCCATGTCCGGGCACGTCATGGCCATGGCAGAGCTGGTCGAGCTGGACCAGGCACCCAACAACCGGCGACTCTGGTTCCAGGTACCCCATGCGCTGGGGCGCTTCCTGTTCGACAAGGGTTATATCGGTGTCGACGGCATCAGCCTGACGATAGGCGAGGTGCGGCGTGCCACGGCCGATCATGGCCCGCGCTTCTGCGTCGACCTGATCCCGGAGACGCTGGAGCGCACCATTCTGGTCGATCGCGTGCCGGGCGACCGGGTCAACATCGAGATCGACCCCCAGACCCAGGCCATCGTCGAGACGGTCGAGCGCGTACTCGCAACGCGCGGCGCCTGAATTTCCCGATTCAAATGACCGTTTCGTCAAGCCTGCGTTGGTAGCCGCGCTGGCGCATGGCGCAGAGTTTGCTTATACAGAGCGAACCGTGCCGCGGCATGGCGTTCAGGGGCAGTCTCGCATCGTCGATCGCCTTTGGGTACCATGTGCGGCTTTTCTCGCTCCCTGGCCGAATACCAGCCCTAGTGCGCAGGAACGTCAAAAATGAAGAACCTCCTCGAAAGACACTTCAAGCTGACAGAACACAATACCAGCGTGAAGACCGAGGTCATTGCCGGGATCACTACCTTCCTGACCATGGCCTACATCATTTTCGTCAACCCCAGCATTCTCTCCCAGGCGGGAATGGACTACGGCGCAGTGTTCGTCGCGACCTGCCTTGCCGCGGCCGTCGGCTGTCTGATCATGGGCCTGTGGGCCAACTACCCCATTGCCCAGGCCCCTGGCATGGGCCTCAACGCCTTCTTCACCTACGGCGTCGTACTTGGCATGGGCTATACCTGGGAAGCGGCACTGGGAGCGGTATTTCTCTCCGGCTTCTGCTTCTTCCTGCTCAGTATCTTCAAGGTGAGAGAGTGGATCATCAACTCCATCCCGCTCTCCCTGCGCCTGGGCATTGCCGCCGGCATCGGCCTGTTCCTGGCCATGATTGCACTCAAGAACGCCGGCATCGTGGTAGCCAACCCGGCCACCTACGTGGCGCTTGGCGACCTCTCCGAGCCTGCCGCCATCTATGCGCTGCTGGGCTTCTTTGCCATCACGGCCATGGCCTACCTGCGCATCACCGGAGCGGTGATGATCGGCATCCTCGGCGTGACCGTGCTGGCCATGGTCCTGGGGCACAACCAGTACGGCGGCCTGATGTCGATGCCGCCCTCCATCGCGCCGACATTCATGGCGCTGGACCTGTGGGGCGCGCTGGACATCGCCATGCTCAGCGTTATCTTCGCCTTCCTTTTCGTCGATCTGTTCGACACTTCCGGCACGCTGGTAGGCGTGGCTCACAAGGGGGGGCTGCTCGACAAGGATGGCAAGCTGCCACGCCTGAACCGCGCCATGATGTCCGACAGTGGCGCTTCCATGGCGGGTGCCGTATTGGGCACCTCGACCACGACCAGCTATATCGAGTCCACTGCCGGTATCGCGGCAGGCGGGCGTACCGGCCTGACCGCGGTGGTAGTGGCCGCACTGTTCCTGATCAGCCTGTTCTTCGCCCCGCTGGCGGGCTCGATCCCGGCCTATGCCACCGCCGGTGCGCTGCTCTACGTCGCGGTGCTGATGGCCGGCAGCCTGGCCCACGCCAACTGGGACGACCCCACCGACGCCGCCCCCGTGCTGATCGCCGCGCTGGCCATGCCGCTGACCTTCTCCATCGCCGAGGGCATTGCGCTGGGCTTCATCAGCTACGCTGCTATCAAGACCCTCTCCGGCCGCTTCCGTGACCTCAATCCGGCCGTGGTCGTGCTGGCGATTCTGTTCGTATTGAAGTTCCTGTTCCTAGACTGACACTTCCTCACCGAGAGCTGCGATGAGCATTTACGGCGACTACATCAAGTCCGTGATCCGAACTGTCCCCGACTGGCCGCAGCAGGGGGTCAATTTTCGCGACATCACCCCGCTGCTGCAGAACAGCTCAGCCTTCCGCAAGCTGATCGACAGCTTCGTGCATCGCTACCAGGACATGGAACTGGATGCGATTGCCGCCATCGACGCGCGCGGCTTCATCATCGGAGCACCGGTGGCCTACGAGCTGGGCTGCAGCTTCGTGCCGGTACGCAAGAAGGGCAAGCTGCCGTTTCGCACCATCAGCGAGACCTATACGCTGGAGTACGGACAGGCCGAGGTGGAATTGCATTCCGATGCCTTCCGCCAGGGTGACAGGATCTTGATCATGGACGATCTGATCGCCACCGGTGGCACCATGCTGGCCGCTGCCAAGCTCATCACCCGCTCGGGAGGGCAGGTGGTGGAGACCGCTACCATCATCGACCTGCCGGAGATCGGCGGGTCGGCAAAGATTCGCGAGGCCGGCTTCGGCGTCTTTGCGGTCTGCTCCTTCAATGAGGACGAGTGACATCACCATGAGCAATGCCCGCTATCATCAGCACTTCACCGTTTCCTGGGATCAGCTTCATCGCGACGTGCGCGAGCTCTGCCATCGCCTGGTCGAGCGCGACTTCAAGGGCATCGTGGCGATCACACGGGGCGGCCTCATTCCGGCGGCGCTGTTCGCCCGTGAGCTCAACGTGCGCCTGATCGACACCGTCTGCATCAGCAGCTACGACCACATGGACCAGGGCGGGCTGGATGTCATGAAGGGCGTGGATCACGACGGTGATGGCTGGCTGTTGGTCGACGACCTGGTCGATACCGGCAAGACCGCACGCAAGGTGCGCGAACTGCTGCCCAAGGCACACTTCGTCACCGTCTACGCCAAGCCGGAGGGGCGCCCGTTGGTGGATCAGTACCTGACCGAGGTGGCCCAGGACTGCTGGATCCAGTTTCCATGGGACATGGGAGTGGCCTACGTCGAACCGCTGGTCGACCAGGTCAAGCGCTAGCCATTATCCGGATTGAGCGAACCATGAGCTGTCCATTGCCAGAAAGCTGGGAGCGTTGGTTGGGGGGCGAATTCGAAGCCCCCTACATGCAGGCGCTGCGCGACTTCCTGGCGGCCGAGAAGGCCGCCAGGAAGGTGATCTACCCGCACTCCTCGAACTGGTTCCGGGCCTTCGAGCTGACCCCGCTGGAGCGGGTCAAGGTCGTCATTCTGGGGCAGGATCCCTACCATGGCCCCAATCAGGCCCACGGGCTGTGCTTCTCGGTGCTGCCGGGCGTGCCGGCACCACCGTCGCTGGTGAACATCTACAAGGAGCTGGCTACCGACATCGGCTGCCGTCCGGTCGCTCATGGCAATCTGGAGTACTGGGCGCGGCAGGGCGTGCTGTTGCTCAATACCTCTCTCAC
The DNA here is from genome assembly GCF_046723295.1 of Halomonas sp. A29. Classification (NCBI taxonomy): domain Bacteria; kingdom Pseudomonadati; phylum Pseudomonadota; class Gammaproteobacteria; order Oceanospirillales; family Halomonadaceae; genus Halomonas; species Halomonas sp. A29. The sequence goes on along the minus strand of NZ_JAXQPR010000010.1, from coordinate 92,127 downwards.
CGTAGAGCAGGGCAACGCCGGATCGCACCGCGGCAAGGGCTGGGAGCCCTTCACCGATCGTGCCATCGAGGTCATCAATGCCCATGCCGAACCCTGCGTGTTCCTGCTGTGGGGCAGTCATGCCCGGCAGAAGAAGGTCCTGATCGATACTGCGCGGCACCTGGTGCTGGAGTCCCCGCACCCGTCGCCGCTTTCGGCGCACCGGGGCTTCTTCGGCAACCGCCATTTCTCCCGGGCGAATGCCTTCCTCGAGGCGAATGGGCGCGAGCCGATCGACTGGCAATTGCCCGCGACACCCTGAGGCGTTGAGCCTGCGTGGCGGACATGCCTTAACCTGCTCGCGGGTTGCAGGTAAAATGCGCGCGAGTCGTCCTTGCGACTCAGGTCGCCACTTCCACCCACGCCAAGAGGTCCTCCATGAGCGTCCATGCCATCCAACACCCGCTGGTCCAGCACAAGCTGGGGCTGATGCGCGAAGCCGGCATCAGCACCAAGAGCTTTCGTGAGCTGGCCGGTGAGCTGGCCAAGCTGCTCACCTACGAGGCGACCCAGGACCTGGAGCTGGAAGAGCAGGATATCGACGGCTGGAGCGGCAAGCCGATTCCGGTGAAGCTGCTCAAGGGCAAGAAGGTGACCATCGTGCCGATCCTGCGTGCCGGGCTCGGCATGCTCGATGGCGTAACCGACCTGATCCCGAGCGCACGGATCAGCGTAGTAGGGCTCTATCGTGACGAGGAAACCCTCCAACCGGTGCCGTACTTCGCCAAGTTCGCCGGTGACCTCGACGAACGCATGGCCATCGTCATCGATCCCATGCTGGCGACCGGGGGCACCATGGTGGCGACCCTGGACATGCTGCGCGAGCGCGGCTGCCAGCAGATGAAAGTGATCGTGCTGGTGGCGGCTCCCGAAGGCATCAAGCGAGTACAGGATGCCTACCCCGACATCGAGATCTACACCGCTGCCGTCGACGATCACCTCGATGAGCATGGCTATATCGTGCCGGGCCTCGGTGATGCAGGAGACAAGATCTTCGGCACGAGGTAATTTTTGCCCTTAACCTGCCTGCGCTCGGCGAGGTCAAGTGGCAAAAACGGCAAGATGCCGCCCCTGAGATTGTATCCAGGGGCGTTTTTCTGGGCAGGATGCCTTCATTCGAACCAACGACACAAAAGAAGGATAGCTTCCCATGAACGAACACGTGGCGACTGCGCAGGCGCCGGCCGACTCCTTGCCAAGGGTGATCCTGACCGGGGCGCAGATGCTCTTCGTCGCCTTCGGCGCCCTGGTGCTGGTGCCGCTGCTGACCGGCCTGGACCCCAGCGTGGCGTTGTTCACCGCTGGGGTTGGCACCCTGGTGTTCCACGGTGTCACAAAGGTCACCGTGCCGGTCTTCCTGGCTTCGTCGTTTGCCTTCATCGCACCGATCCAGGGTTCGGTGGCCAACTTTGGCGTGCCCGCCACCATGGGCGGCCTGATGGCGGCAGGGCTGGTCTATGTGGCCATCTCCCAGGCGGTGCGGCTCAAGGGTACTGCCTGGCTGCATCGCCTGCTGCCGCCGGTGGTGGTGGGGCCGGTGATCATGGTGATCGGCCTGGCGCTGGCACCGGTAGCGGTCAGCATGGCCACCGGAGAGACCAGCGACCATATCGGCTATGGCCCGGCGATCTTCCTCTCCATGATCAGCCTGCTGATCACGTTGGTGTTGGCTGTGTTCGGCCGTGGCCTGCTGCGGCTGGTGCCGATCATGGGCGGTATCCTGGTGGGCTATGCCTTGGCGCTGTTGATGGGGCTGGTGGACTTCACCCCGGTACGCGAGGCGGCTTGGCTGGCCATTCCCGCGTTCACTGCACCGAGTTTCCACTGGGCGGCGATCCTGTTCATGATTCCAGTGGCCATCGCGCCCGCCGTCGAGCATATCGGCGACATGATCGCCATCGGCTCGGTCACGCGCAAGAACTACCTGGAGAAGCCGGGGCTGCACCGCACCCTGTTGGGTGATGGCCTGGCGACCTCGACCGCGGCGCTGTTCGGTGGCCCGCCCAACACCACTTACTCGGAGGTGACCGGGGCGGTCACCCTGACCCGGGCGTTCGATCCCAGGATCATGGTGGCGGCAGCTTGCATCGCCGTTGGTCTGGCCTTCGTCGCCAAGCTCGGCGCTTTGCTGCAGACCATTCCCGGGCCGGTGATGGGCGGCATCATGACCCTGCTGTTCGGTTCCATTGCGGTAGTGGGCATGAATACTCTGGTGCGTGCCGGCCATTCCCTGACCGCGCCGCGCAACCTGGTCGTGGTGTCGCTGATCCTGGTGTTCGGCATCGGCGGCATGCAGTTCGGTGGCGGTCAGTTCACGCTGCAGGGCGTGAGCCTGGCAGCCCTGGTGGGCATCGTACTGAACCTGGTATTGCCCCGCGCCGAAGAGGAGTGAGCCTCTCTCAAGCGTGGTGCATCTCCCTGCCGCCTTCCGAAAAGGTCGGTGGGGAGTTGGCGCTGACGATCACGCACTCTTCATCGCTCACGTTGCGAAAGCGGTGGGGCAGGCGTGAGTCGAAGTAGTAGGCGTCGCCTGTGCGTAGCAGCCGGGCCTCGCCGGCCACGGTGAGTTCGATCTCGCCGGCCACGACCACGCCTCCTTCCTCGCCTTCGTGCTCGAGCATTTCATCGCCGGTGTCGGCTCCGGGAGGGTAGCGCTCATGAATGATCGACATGCTGCGATCGGGGCGGCGTGCCGCTACCAGGCGCCATGACAGGTGACCGTCGCCAATCTCGGTGAGCTCCTCGGCGGGATAGAAGGCGCGTGGCGGAGAGGGCTCGTCGCCGGCAAAGAAGGCGCTGATCGATACCGGCAGGGCATCGAGAATCTTTTTCAATGAGCTGACCGAAGGGCTGACGCTGTTCTGTTCGATCAACGAGATGGTGCTGTTGGTAACGCCGGCTCGCTTGGCCAGCTCGCGTTGGGACAGCTTGCGTGCCTTGCGCAACTCGCGCAGACGGGTCCCCACATCAAATCCTTGCATTGTCAGGTCCAGGGTCCGTTCGATTTGTTTGACACATGATACCCGCTACTGCCCTGTTGCATAAGATGATCCGGATCATGGCATGGAGGCGATTGGCTCCCAGGCCATGGCACCGGCGTGCTGGCTAAGGCATCATGGTGGATATGTTCGATCGACCCGCCACCAGCGTTGTGCACCCACTGACCGATATCACCGGCCTGATCCTGGCCGGCGGGCAGGGCCGCCGCATGGGCGGACGCGACAAGGGGCTGGAACTGCTGGGTGGAGTTGCGCTGGCCAACCATGTTCAGGCGCGTCTGGTGGGCAGGGTAGCTGAAGTATTGATCAGCGCAAATCGTCACCTGGAAGGCTACCGGGATCTGGCCGATCGTGTCGTGACCGACAGCGAGGGCGGCTTTCAAGGGCCGCTGATGGGTATCTACAGCGGGCTATGTGCCGCCTCGACCCCCTGGGTGCTGGTCGTGCCTTGCGACATGCCGTCTTTGCCGCTGGATCTGGTTGACAGGATGGCGGCGGGCATCGGTAGCCACCGCATCGCCGTGGCCCATGACGGAGAGCGTCTGCACCCGGTCGTGGTGCTGCTCGAGAAGGTCTTGGCAGGTGACCTGCATGCCTCCCTCGCGGCGGGAGAGCGCAAGGTCGGCCGCTGGTTCGAGCGCCACGCCTGGACCACGGTGGATTTCAGCGATTGCCCTGAAGCCTTCGGCAATCTCAATACCGAAGAGGACAAGCGGCGCCTGGAGGCGCGCCTGAACGAGGAGAGTCGACCCTGATGTCACGACCGGAGCACGCCCCGCTGAAGCTTGACGATGCACTGCCGCTACTCGGCATTGCCGCCTGGAGTGGGACTGGCAAGACCACGCTGCTCGAGAGCCTGTTGCCTCGCCTGGCAGCGCGCGGGTTGCGAACGGCGGTGATCAAGCACGCTCACCACGGCTTCGACGTCGATCAGCCGGGCAAGGACAGTCATCGCCTGCGCCAGGCGGGTGCAACACCGATGCTGGTTGCCTCTCGGGCCAGGTGGGCCATGATGATGGAAACACCTGAGCAAGAAGAGGCCGACCTCGCGCAGCTGATCGAGGCGATGCGTCCCCAACACCCGGACCTGATACTGGTAGAAGGCTTCAAGGCATGGCCCTTGCCCAAGCTCGAACTGTACCGCGAGGCGCTCGGCAAGACGCTGCGTGTGGCTGAGGACCCCTGGGTCAAGGCGGTGGCCAGCCATCCGCCGGTCAGCGTGCCGGCCGGAGTCGATTGGCTCGCTCTGGACGATCTGGATGCCATCGCCGAATGGGTCGCCAGCTGGCCGTCGCGCTGGCCGACGGAGCGCACAGTCCGTAGCTTGGTCTGAGGGCTCTTCCCTCCGTGACAAAGCATCCGATTAACCGATTCCGAGGTTGCCTCATATGAGCCTGACCCATCTCAATCAGCGCGGCGAGGCCCATATGGTCGACGTCGCCGACAAGGCCGAGAGCCGTCGCGAGGCGACCGCTTCCGGCTATATCCAGATGAAACCCGAAACGCTGGCTCTACTCAGCGAAGGTGGTTTGCCCAAGGGTGATGTGCTGGCCACCGCGCGCATTGCCGGCATCCAGGCTGCCAAGCGTACCCATGAGCTGATTCCGCTGTGCCATGCCTTGTCACTGTCGAAGGTAGCGATCGAATTTCATCTGGACGAAGAGAATTTCCGGGTCGATGTGGTCGCTACCTGCCGCCTCAACGGCCGTACTGGAGTGGAAATGGAGGCACTGACAGCGGTCTCGGTGGCTTGCCTCACGCTCTACGACATGTGCAAGGCGGTGGACAAGGACATGGAGATCGGCGCGATTCATCTCGATGCCAAGCGTGGTGGGAAGTCGGGCGACTATCGGCGCGAGACGAGCGCCGCAGCGGCTCCGATCGTTACCGGCGAGGGCACTTCCGGCCAGGTATCGGTAGGCAGTCGCTGCGATATCGACTCGCCCTGCGTCAGGGTCAAGTTCCTGGCCGAATTGCGTGAACGGCTCGGCATCAGCGAACTCACTCTGCCGCTGGACAGCCTGCCTAGCACCGATGTAGGAGGATTGAAGAGTGCGCTGCTGAAGCGCGATGCGCGCTTCGCGCGATTGAGCGAAGGGCGGATATTATGTGCTGTGAATCAAGTCATGGCGCTGGATCCAACGCCGATCACCAATGACGATGAAGTGGCGTTCTTCCCACCGGTAACCGGAGGCTGATGAGTATGATCCGGGTTCAGCAGGCTCCCTTCGATGCAGGTAGCGAGCAGCATCAGTTGCTGGAGGGGCGCTCGGACGTGGGGGCGGTGGTCAGCTTCACCGGGCTTGTGCGCGACTTCAACGAACGTCCCGACGTGAACGCCTTGACGCTCGAGCACTACCCTGGCATGACGGAAGCCGCCTTGGGGGAGATCGTCGCAGAAGCCGAGTCACGTTGGCCGCTTCAGGGAGTGCGTGTCATCCACCGCGTTGGACGTCTTTCGCCGGGAGATCCTATCGTATTGGTGGTGGTTGCCAGTGCTCACCGCCGTGCGGCCTTCGAGGCATGCGACTTCATCATGGACTACCTCAAGACCCGTGCGCCTTTCTGGAAGAAGGAACACAGCATTACCGGGGACTACTGGGTTGCCGAGCGCGAATCCGACCAACGGGATGCCAGACGCTGGGAGAGCGATAATGACAAAATCCCCTGAGACCTTGCCGTCTGAATTGATCGATGGCTTCGGCAGAAGAGTTCGCTATGTGCGGATCTCCGTCACCGATCGCTGCGATTTTCGCTGCGTCTACTGCATGAGCGAAGAGATGACCTTCCTGCCTCGGGCACAGATCCTGACGTTGGAAGAGTTGGGACTGGTGGCGCGAGCGTTCGTCGAAATGGGCGTGGAGAAAATCCGCCTGACCGGTGGAGAGCCCCTCGTGCGACGCGGTATCGACCAACTGATCGAGCAGACCAGTACGCTTCCGGGATTGCGCGATCTGGCCATGACCACCAACGGAGCAGGGCTGGTCAAGTACGCTGGGCGCCTGCGCGAGGCTGGCCTGGATCGGCTCAACATCAGCCTGGACACGCTCGACCCACAGCGTTTTCGTGAACTGACCCGCACCGGTAACCTGGAGCAAGTGCTGGCCGGGTTGCGTGCGGCGCAGGAAGCCGGCTTCGAGCGGATCAAGCTCAATGCCGTCATCCTCAAGGGGCGCAATGACGACGAAGTACTCGACCTGGTCGAGTTCGCCAGGGCCGAAGGAGTCGACCTGAGTTTCATCGAGGAGATGCCGCTGGGGGATGTTTCCGACCACTCTCGCGCCGAAACCTTCTGCTCGAGCGATGACGTGAAGGCCTTCATCGAGCAACGCCACGAGCTGATACCCACTGCGGAATCGACGCTTGGACCGTCACGCTATTACCGCATGGTCGACAGCGACAGTCGCATTGGCTTCATTTCTCCTCATAGCCATAACTTCTGCGCCAGCTGCAATCGGGTGCGTGTCACGGCTGAAGGAAGGTTATTGCTCTGCCTGGGCAATGAGCACTCGGTCGATTTGCGCGCCGTGCTGCGTCAGCATCCAGGCGACCTCGATGCCCTGAAGCGCGCCATCGTCGCAGCCCTTCCGCTCAAGCCCGAGCGCCATTATTTCACCACCGATGGCGATGTCCAGATCGTCCGCTTCATGAACATGACCGGCGGCTGAGCGCCGGCAGAAACTCGCTTTTGCTCACTTTCTTTCGCAATATTCTGCCCTGCGTTGTAAAGGTCTTTTCTTGCCAATTCGGCAAATCGGCATATACTTTCGACGAGTGAGCCTCGAGGCTTACTCGTCGTTTTCTTGCATGGAGGAGGCCAATGTCCAGCGAAACCCTGGAGCGCATCGCCCGTAACAAGAACGTGGCTCGGGCTGCGGCTCGCCAGTTGAGCATGGAGCAGCTGCACAAGCTCTCCGATGTGATCGGCGAGGTCATCGAGCAGAAAAATGAAGAGGAGAAGCTCCGCAAACAGGAAGAAGCGGACAAGGAAAAGAAACTGGCTGAGATCCGTGAGGCCATGAGTGATGCCGGTCTCTCCGTGGAAGATCTCGTGGGGGAACAGCCGCGTCGTCGACGTGGTCGTCCGCCCAAGAACGCCAGCGGTTCGTGAGCCTGAACGGCACGAATCGTCTGCTTGCACAACTCGGGTCGGGGGTGATGCACGAAGTGTCACCTTCGACCTGCTACCCGTACCTCTCCTTACGTCTGGCCGACCAAGGCACGAGCGTGTTCAACGATAAGCCGGCGCTTCCACGGCAATCAACTGAAGGTGGACGTCTGGTAATTGACGCAGGTGTTGCCCCAGCCAGGACGTGATAAGAGGCTGCAGGGCGATCCGGAGTTCAGCCAAGGTTTCCGCTTCGACTTCCTCCAAACGCTCGTCGAGCCACTCGGTAAAGCTGTCTTCATCCATGGCGCTGACGCGGTGGGCGTCCATCATCAGGCGGCCAATTCGTGTCCAGCCCGTTCGGGTCGGGGTGATCGACAGGGCGAGATGCAGAATGCCATGGCGCGATGATCCTCGCTCCGCCGTCAGCCCTGGCAAGGGAGTGACGGCATTCTGACTGACGATGCAAGGACGCTGCGGATGACGCGACTCCAGGCTCAGGCCATCGCCATCGAGCCGGATCAGGTCGCCATTGACCGGCGCCAATGGCGCCTGTATCCCCATCGATTCCGCCAACTCCTGGTGTGCCTGTTGGTGACGACGTTCGCCATGGACCGGCAGCAAATGGCGCGGTTTTATCCAGCCATAGAAAGTGCGTAGTTCGTCCTGGCCGGGGTGCCCCGAGGCGTGAAGCTCGGGGTGATTGAACTCGTCCCATACCGCTACGTCGAGCTGGCTCAGGGCATGCTTGAGGCGCTCGATCTGACGTTCGTTGCCGGGAATTGCCTTGGCCGAAAAGAGGATGGTATCGCCCGCCATCAGTTCGAAGCTGTGGTGCCGGCCGTTTGCCAGTCGACTGAGGGCGGCGCGAGGTTCGCCCTGACTGCCGGTGGCAATGACCAGGATTTCCGAAGGCGGCAGATAGCCAAGATCGCCGACCGGTACCAGAGCCGGCATGTCTTCCAGGTAGCCAAGACCGCGGGCCACCGCCACCATGCGCTCCATGGCTCGGCCCATCAGGCTGACACGGCGGCCGCAGCGCTCGGCAGCTCGGGCTACGGCCAGTACGCGGGCCAGGTTGCTGGCGAAGCAGGTCACCACGACGCGCCCCGCACACTGGGCGAGACGATGCTCGAGCGCCCTGGCCACTTCGCCTTCGCTACGTGAATGGCCAGGCATGGGAGCGTTGGTGGAGTCGCCGACCACCAGATCCACCGGCGCCAGGGCGCGAAACAGTGAATCCTTTACCGGCGGGCCGATCAATGGCTCCGGATCGAGCTTCCAGTCGCCGGTATGCAGTACGCGATAGTCCCCGGCAACGATAAGCAGGGCACAGCTTTCCGGGATCGAGTGGGTCACGGGAAGATAGCGCAGGGTGAAAGGGCCGCTCTCCAACGCTTCGCCGGGTTCGACCACCTGAATGGCGTCGACGGCAAGGCCGCGCTCGTGGAACTTGGCCCGCAACAGGCCGGCCGCCAACGGCGTGGCGTATATGGGACATTGCCATCTGGGCCATAGCCAGGCGGTTGCACCGATATGGTCTTCGTGCCCATGGGTGAGGACCAAGGCCGTGGGGCGAATGCCCAGTGCTTCTGGTGTCTCCAGGCTGGGCACCTGCAGCGGTGTGTCCGGCAGATCCTGGCGGATCATCATGCCGCAATCGACGGCGATCCATTCATTCCCAAGTCCGTAGAGCCCCAGGTTCATGCCGATCTCACCGCAGCCCCCCAGTGGCAGGAAGTGAAGCGGGGAGCGGCGGCGGGGACGAATGGTGGCGTGAGTCGAAAACATCGGCAAATCATGACCAGGCAATGGAAACTTCACTATACGGGAACGTCGCGACCCACCACAAATGCGATGCCGGCAGCGAGTTGGGAGTTGGACGTGTCCCGTATCTGATGAGTTCGCTACAATGCGTGCTCTCTGAATACCGTACGCACCAGGTTGGGTCCATGTCTCATTACTATCGTCTCGTTGTTTCCTGTCCCGACCGCCGTGGCATCGTGGCCCGGGTTTCCGGCTTCATCGCCGGCCACGGTGGTTCCATAACGGAAGCCAGCCAGCACTCCGACCTGGAAGCCGGGCGCTTCTTCATGCGTTACGAGATATTCGCCGACTCCATTGGTATGACGGCTGCCGAGCTGAAGGAGGCGTTCGAGCCCGTAGCCCGCGAGTTCGACATGGACTGGGCGCTGCGCGACACCCGCTATCGTCCACGAGTAGTGGTCATGGTCTCACGCGAGTCGCACTGTCTGGTCGACCTGCTGTATCGCTGGACGGCCGGTGAGCTGGAGGGGGATATCGTCGGGGTGATCTCGAACCACGACGACATGCGCAGCATGGTCGAGTGGCATGGCTTGCCGTATTACCACGTGCCGGTCGCTGCCGACGACAAGAACGCAGCCTTCGACGAGATGGAACGACATGTCGAGGCACTGGAGGCCGATACCGTGGTGCTGGCTCGCTACATGCAGATTCTGCCGCCGCGGCTTTGCCAACGCTATGCCGGCAGGGTGATCAACATCCATCACAGCTTCTTGCCTTCGTTTGCCGGTGCACGGCCCTACCATCAGGCCCATTTACGGGGAGTCAAGCTGATCGGTGCTACCTGTCACTACGTGACCGAGGAGCTGGATGCCGGTCCGATCATCGAACAGGACATACATCGAGTGAGCCACTGCCATACGCCGCAGGACCTGGTTCGCTTCGGACGCGACGTGGAGAAGGCAGTGCTGGCACGCGGCTTGCGCTGGCACCTGGAGGACCGGGTACTGATTCATGGCAACAAGACCGTTGTCTTTGCCTGACCTCGGCAGCTGACCTTTGCAGGTAGTGCATCGATGACCTTTTCAGAGCTGATTCTGGCCCCTTGGCTGCTTATCGCCTGCGGGCTGATCGCACTGTCGATAGTGGCCCTGGCGCTGACCCAGCGTCCTTGGCAGGCTCTGTTGGCCGATCGTGCCCTGCAGCACCGCTGGCTGGCGGCGAGTGTGGCTGTCGTGTTGCTGTGGCAGCTCAGGGCTCAGTCGGTCGACTGGCTGACGCTGCACCTGATGCTGACGGCTTTGATGACACTGATTTTCAAGGCGCCGCTGGCCTTGGTGAGCAACCTGCTGGCCAACCTCTCGCTGGTCTTGCTGGGCAAGGCCGGCTGGCCTCTGCTTGGCGTCAACGTGCTGATTACCGGAGTGATACCGATCGCGATCATGGTGTCGACATGGCGCATCGTGGATCGCTACTTGCCCGATAACCTGATGATCTTTCTCTTCCTGTGCGGTTTCTTCGGTGCGGCGCTGGCTACCCTGGGTACTGGCCTTGCTGGCCTGGCACTGGTGATGCTCGGTGCCGTCGATCCCGAGGCGATCTACCTGGCCAAGGAGTACGCACTCTTCCTGCCACTGCTGATGCCCTCGGAAGCCTTTATCACCGGCATGCTGCTCAGCGTACTGATGGTCTATCACCCCAGTTGGGTCGCAACGTTCAACGACCATCGCTATATCGATACCAAGTGAGTCTATAGCGGCAGGCTGAGCTGTCGCCGCGCGTCGTCCTGCGCCAGTCGTACCCCGACGCCCAGCAGGCGCACCGGGCGTTGGCGTCTGGCCCAGGCCTGCTGCATCAGTGAGGCAAAGGTGTCGGGAGTCGGCAGGCCGCTGCGAGAGTCGAGGGTAGTAAGGGAGAAGTCGTCGAAGCGTACCTTGACGAAGATGCCGGCGATGGGAGGATGGCCATGGCGGGCAAGGCGTGCCTCGAGGCGTTCGCACAGCGGCGACAGCTGGGTGTGGCAGTGCGCCATATCGGGCAGGTCTGTGGCGAAGGTGGTCTCCACGCTGACTGACTTGCGCTCGCGCTCGACACGCACCGGCCTGTCGTCGATGCCCCGGGCCAGCTCGAACAGGCGCCGACCGAACTTGCCGAACTCCTGCAGCAAACGTTCCAGCGGAATGTGCCGGAGATCGTCGCAGGTGGCGATCTCGAGGCTGTGCAGGCGCTTGGCCGTGGCCGGGCCAACGCCGTGCAGCTTGGCCACCGGGAGTTCGCGGAGGAAATCGTCCACTTGGGAGGGGGCAATGACGGTAAGGCCGTCCGGCTTCTCCCAGTCGCTGGCAATCTTTGCCAGGAATTTCGACGGAGCAGCGCCTACCGAGACGGTGATCCCCACACGCTTGAGGCTCTCTTCCTTCAGCCAGCGCGCCATCCAGGTGGCGCTGCCCGAGAAGCGGGTCACGGCGGTGACGTCGAGAAACGCCTCGTCCAGCGAGAGCGGCTCCACCAGCGGCGTCAGTTCGTGAAAGATCTCAAGCAGCTGCCGCGAGGCTTCGCGGTAGCGATCGAAGTCGCCGGGGAGGAGGGTGAGGTGTGGGCACAGGCGCAGCGCCCGCGCCGTAGGCATGGCGGAATGGATGCCGTAGGCGCGGGCAGGGTAATTACAGGTGGAGATGACGCCGCGCCCCTCGGCGCTGCCACCGATCGCCAGCGGCACCTCCCGCAGCGCCGGGTTGTCACGCATCTCCACCGCGGCGTAGAAGCAATCGCAATCGGCATGCAGAATCTTGCGGTTCATTGGTGCGTTGTTCCGCTCAGCTGGAGCGCTTTCTGGGCAATGACCAGACCAGGCGGAGCTCGACGAGGAAGCGGAGTTGACTGAAGTCAATGAGCATTCCGAGGAGAGCCCCAACGCCGTATGGTCGAGGCCAGGAAGCGATCAACCCAAAGCTTGGCCGCTGCCGCCGCGTATAACTCCCACTCCGATGCCCTCGATCTCCAGCGCCTGGTGGCGCAGATCCACTTCGATAGGCGCAAAGTCGGCGTTCTCGGCCTCCAGCACTACGTGATGCCCCTGGCGGTGGAAGCGCTTGACCGTGACCTCGTCGTCCAGGCGTGCCACCACGATCTGGCCGTCGCGTACGCGATCAGTGCGGTGCACGGCCAGCAGGTCGCCTTCGAGAATGCCGGCATCCTTCATCGACAGGCCGCGAACCTTGAGCAGGTAATCGGCGCGCGGGGTGAAGAAGTCCGGGGGCAGGGGGCAATAGCGGTCGATGTGCTCGGCGGCAAGGACGGGGCTACCGGCGGCGACTTCACCAATGATGGGCAGCCCCTCGTTGCCCGGCTCGCTGACGGTGCTGTCGGCTTCCTGGGCCGGCAGGCGGATACCGCGCGAGGTGCCCCGAATCACTCGTATCACGCCCTTGCGTTCCAGTGCGCGCAGATGTTCTTCCGCGGCATTGGGCGAACGGAAGCCCAGCGCGCGGGCGATTTCTGCACGGGTAGGCGGGTAGCCGAGTTCGTTCATGGTCTTGACGATGAAGTCATAAACGTTCTGCTGGCGCGAGGTGAGAGGGCGTGTCATGGCTAACTCCAATGGCGTGACTGCCGTATTGGTCAAGTATACAGCATGGAAGCCCATACAGTAAAAGGTGATGTTTGGGGGCGGCTCTCTTGCTTAGGTCGTTTAAAACGCTCTCGGTTTTCCATACGTTGAGCGATAATGCGTAATGACGTAGACTTTTGTTATGTTTAAAACAGTTGTTTCCAGTGGAAAGTGATCATGGCCCAGACCGATACCGTCACGCGCATCCTCGACACTGCCGAGGTGCTGTTCGCCGAACGCGGCTTCGCCGAAACCTCGCTGCGCACCATCACCAGCAAGGCTCGCGTCAATCTCGCCGCGGTCAACTATCACTTCGGCTCGAAGAAGGCGCTGATCCAGGCGGTCTTCTCGCGCTATCTCGATCCCTTCACGGTGCGCTTCCACCATGCCCTGGATGAGCTCGAGGCGCGTCACGCCGGTGGCATCATTCCGCTGGAGGAGCTGCTGGAAACCATGGCACGCACCGTGCTCGAGGTGCCTGCCGAGAAGCACAGCCTCAAGGTCTTCATGAAGTTGCTGGGGCTGGCCTACAGCCAGGCCCAGGGGCACCTGCGGCGTCATATCCAGGAGGAGTACGGCAGTGTCTTCACCCGCTTTACCGACCTAGTGCGACGCGCCACCCCCGAGCTACCCGATGCCGAGCGGTTCTGGCGCCTGCACTTCGTCCTCGGTACGGTGATCTTCACGCTGTCCGGTCTCGATGCGCTGCGTGACATTGCCGAGAAGGATTACCACGAGCATGTCTCTGTACGCGATTTGATACGGCGCCTGCGACCCGTGGTGGTGGCTGCCATGAACGCTCCTCTGCCGCCGCCTCCCGCCATGCAGCCGGCCAAGGCAAGCTGATGCGAACGCCTCGACTGGACGCATTGCCGCCTCAGGATGGGCGCTGGTTCGAGGTCGATGTCGGTCGCCAGTGCCTCGTCCACTGGCAGGGCGAGCGCCCCTTGGCGGAGTGGCCGGTGTCGACGGCGCTGGCGGGGACGGGCCAGCGCGAGGGCAGTGGATGCACGCCGCTGGGCTGGCACTACGTGCGGGCTGCAATCGGTGCCGATCAGCCGGTTGGCGCCGTGTTTCGCGGCCGACGCCCCACCGGCGAGGTATACAGTGCGGCGTTGGCCGACGCCCAGCCCGGGCGCGACTGGATACTGACTCGCATCCTGTGGTTGTGCGGGCTCGAGCGCAATGTCAATCGCGGCGGCGACGTCGACTCCCAGAGACGCTATATCTATCTACACGGCACGCCGCCGGATCAGCCGATGGGCGAGCCGCGCTCGCATGGCTGCATTCGCATGCGTGACGAGGCGCTGCTGGAGGTCTTCGCGCTGGCATTGCCGGGCACGCCGGTCTGGCTGCATGAATGAACGAGTAGGGTGGTAATCGGGTTCAGGCAGAGCCTGGAACCGGTGTGTCATGGATGGCTGTTGCCGCAAGCGGCTTTAGTCTAGAATCAGCTCCCTTTCAGGCCCCAAGGACACCGATCATGACCCAGACCCTCGGCCCGGTGATGCTCGATCTGGAAGGCACCGCATTACGTCAGGAAGAGCGCGCACTGCTCGAGCGTCCCGAAGTAGGGGGTGTCATCCTGTTCGGCCGCAACGTCGAGCATGCGCGGCAGGTGCGGGAGCTTTGCGACGGTATTCGGCGCGTGCGTCCCGAATTGCTGCTGGCCATCGACCAGGAGGGCGGTCGTGTCCAGCGGCTGCGAGAAGGAGTGACGCGCCTGCCCGCCATGGGACGGATCGGTCGGGACTATGACACGACGCCGGAAGTGACCCTGAGGCTGTGCCTGGATGCCGGCTGGCTCCTGGGCATGGAGATGGCGGCCTGCGGGCTGGACCTCAGCTTTGCCCCGGTGCTCGATGTCGACACCGGCATTTCCAGCGTAATTGGCGATCGCAGTTTTTCCTCCGACCCTCGGGCCGTGGCGGCCATGGCTGGCGCATTCATCAGCGGCCTGCACGAAGCCGGCATGGCGGCGGTGGGCAAGCACTTTCCCGGTCATGGCAGCGTAGCGGCTGATTCGCACCTGGAGTTACCGGTTGACGATCGCCCTCTCGAAGCGCTGCGTCAGCATGATCTGATACCCTTCGCCGAACTCGCCACACGCCTTGATGGCGTCATGCCGGCCCATGTCATCTATTCCGCCTTCGATTCGCGTCCGGCGGGCTTCTCCGGCAGCTGGCTTGGCTTGTTGCGCGAGTCGCTTGGCTTCAAGGGCACCATCTTTTCCGACGATCTCGGCATGGCGGGTGCCAGCTTTGCCGGTACGCCGGGAGAGCGAGCCCTGGCGGCGCTGGATGCCGGTTGCGACATGGTGCTGGTGTGCAATGACCGTGCCGCTGCGCTCGAGGCGCTGGAAGCCTGCCAGGGGCGAACCACACGCCTGACGGCGCGCTTGCGCTATGGTCGGGCACGCCCCGACATCGGGGCGATCGAAGCCTTGGGGCGCTGGCGTCGAGTCCATGCACGCCTCGAGGCCATGGCCTCGCTCTGACCCGCCCTACCTTTTCCTATTCGCTTACCTGCGTTGAGACGAGTCCTTCATGCCCAAGCTCGAAGCCGATTTTCACGAATCCCTGACCACCATGCGCGATGTCATGGAGAACGCCGATTGCCTGATCAGCCATGAGCAGGTCGAACGTGCGCTGGACCGCATGGCCGAGCAGATCACCACCGACCTGGGCGACAAGCTGCCAGTATTCTATTGCGTGATGAATGGTGGCCTGATCACCACCGGCCACCTGTTGACCCGCCTGGGTTTTCCGCTGGAGGTCGATTACCTCCATGCGACTCGCTATCGTGGTGGCCTGCGCGGAGGGGAGCTGTTCTGGCGGGTTTCGCCGGAGATACCCATGGCCGGTCGCCACGTGGTGATCGTCGACGACATCCTCGACGAGGGTGCGACCCTGGCCGCGATACTTGCCTACTGCCGCGAGGCAGGTGCGGCCAGCATCTCCACTGCGGTGCTGGTGGACAAGCGCCACGACCGCAAGGCTGTACCGGGGCTCAAGGCCGATTACTGCAGCCTCGAAGTGGTCGACCGCTACGTGTTCGGCTTCGGCATGGATTACAAGGGCTACTGGCGGAACGCACCGGGAATCTTCGCTCCCAAGGGGCTCTAGGTTCCACAAGCAAGTCCCCAAGATCAAGCCCGGCCTGGTGGCCGGGCTTTCTTTTGCACAGAGATCAATGTTTCAGGGACTCAGGCTAGTGACTCAGGAAGGAAACGAGAACTGTGCCCCTTCGCGGACCCCGGCCGACGGCCAGCGCTGGGTGATGGTCTTGCGCTTGGTGTAGAAGCGCACGGCATCCGGCCCATAGGCGGCCAGGTCGCCGAACAGCGAGCGCTTCCAACCACCGAAGCTGTGGTAGGAGACCGGCACCGGCAGCGGCACGTTGATACCGACCATGCCGACCTGGATGTTGTCGCTGAAATAGCGGGCGGCCTCGCCGTCGCGGGTATAGATGCAGGTGCCGTTGCCATACTCGTGGTCGTCGATCAGCTTCATGGCTTCCTCCATGGAGCCCGCGCGGACCACCAGCAACACCGGCCCGAAGATTTCCTCCTGGTAGCAGGTCATCTCGGGGGTGACACGGTCGATCAGGGTGCCACCGACATAGAAGCCGTTTTCGAAGCCCGACACCTGCACGCCGCGGCCGTCGACGACGATCTCGGCACCCTGGGCCTCGGCGCTGTCGATGTAGCCGCAGACCTTCTCCTGGTGGGCCTTAGTGATCACCGGGCCGAAATCGTTGCCGGCATCGGCGAAGGGGCCGACCTTGAGGCCCTGCATCTGCTCCCGCATCTTGGCGATCAGGGCGTCAGCAGCGGCATCGCCTACGGCGACGGCCACGGACAGCGCCATGCAGCGTTCGCCCGATGAGCCGAAGGCGGCGCCGGTCAGGGAGTTGACGACGTTGTCCATGTCGGCATCGGGCATCACGATGGCGTGGTTCTTGGCGCCGCCCAGTGCCTGGCAGCGCTTGCCGTTGGCGCTGGCGCGGCCGTAGATGTACTCGGCGATCGGCGTGGAGCCGACGAAGCTGACGGCCTGCACGCGCGGATCGTCGAGCAGGGCGTCGACGGCTTCCTTGTCGCCGTTGACGACGTTCAGCACGCCGGCGGGCAGGCCCGCCTCAAGCGCGAGCTCGGCGATGAACAGCGCCGAGCTCGGGTCGCGCTCGGAGGGCTTGAGCACGAAGGTATTACCGCAGGCAATGGCTATCGGGTACATCCACAGCGGGACCATGGCCGGGAAGTTGAAGGGCGTGATACCGGCGACCACACCCAGTGGCTGGAACTCGCTCCAGGAGTCGATGCCCGGGCCGACGTTCTTGCTGTGCTCGCCCTTGAGCAGTTCCGGTACGCCGCAGGCATACTCCACGTTTTCGATGCCGCGCTGCAGTTCGCCCTGAGCGTCGTGCACGATCTTGCCGTGCTCCTGGCCGATCAGGCGGCAGATCTCGTCGGCATGCTCCTCCAGCAGCTGCTTGAAGCGGAACATGACGCGGGCGCGCTTGGCCGGAGGTGTGTTGCGCCAGGCCGGGTAGGCGGCCTGGGCGGCGGTGATGGCTTCCTCGACGGTGGCCTTGCTGGCCAGGCTGACCTGGCCACCGACCTCGCCGGTGGAGGGGTTGAAGATATCCTGGGTGCGCCCTTCGCTGTTGACGCGTACGCCGTTGATCAGATGGCCGAGCGTGGTCATTGCATTACCTCTAGGTAAAACGAGTGTTAGTGGTATTCAGTCGAGTTCGCCAAGGGTTTCACCCAGCACATTCACCAGCCGATCGATCTCGTCGCGCTCGACGATGAAGGGCAGGCCTAGCTGGATGGTATCGCCGCCGTAGCGCACGTAGAAGCCCTTCTCCCAGCACTTCATGGCGATCTCGAAGGGGCGACGGGCCGGCTCGCCGGGGTAACTCTCGATCTGCAGCGCACCGGCAAGGCCGTAGTTGCGAATGTCGCTGACGTAGCGAGTACCCTTGAGGCTGTGCAACGAGGCTTCGAACACCGGACTTATTTCCCGTACGCGATCGATCAATCGGTCGTTCTCGAGCACGTCCAGGGCCGCCAGTGCTGCGGCGCAGGCTACCGGGTGGCCGGAGTAGGTGTAGCCGTGGGGCAGCTCGAGCATGTAGTCGGGGCCGCCCTGTTCCATGAAGGTCTGATAGATCTCGCCCTGTACGATAACGGCACCCATGGGCACCGCACCGTTGGTCAGCTGCTTGGCCACATTCATGATGTCCGGCACCACGCCGAACTCCTCGGCGCCAGTCATGGACCCCATGCGGCCAAAGCCGGTGATGACCTCGTCGAAGATCAGCAGGATGTCGTGCTGGTCGCAGATCTCGCGCAGCCGCTGCAGGTAACCCTTGGGTGGCGGAATCACGCCGGCCGATCCGGCCAGGGGTTCGACGATAACCGCGGCGATGTTGGAAGCATCGTGCAGGGCGATCAGCTCCAGCAGTTCCTCGGCACGTTCGGCACCGCGCTCGGGCATGCCCTTGGTGAAGGCGTTCTCGGCGAGCAGGGTGTGGGGCAGGTGGTCGGCATCGACGCCCTGGCCGAACAGCACGCGGTTGGCACCGATACCGCCCAGGCTGATGCCGCCGAAGTTGACGCCGTGATAGCCCTTGGTCCGGCCGATCAGCTTGGTCTTGGTCGGCTTGCCCTTCTTGCGCCAGTAGGCGCGGGCGATCTTCAGCGAAGTGTCGGCGCTTTCCGAACCGGAGCCGGTAAAGAATACATAATCGAGACCTCGCGGGGTCAGCCCGCGAATGCGATGGGCCAGCTCAAAGGCCTTGGGGTGACCGTACTGGAAAGCCGGGGCGTAATCCAACTGCTTCAATTGTCGAGCCACGGCTTCGGTGATCTCGGGACGGCCATGGCCGGCGCCGCAGGTCCACAGGCCGGATAAAGCATCGAATATGCGGCGACCGTCGGCATCGGTGAAGTAGCTGCCCTCTGCACCCACGATGATCCGAGGGTCACGCTTGAACTGACGGTTGCCGGTATAGGGCATCCAGTAGGCGTCCAGTTGCTCCTGGCTCAGGCCAGCGTGCAGGGTCTCTCGAGCTGTCATGTCAGTACCCTCTGTTGGCATTGCTGTTGTTGGTCTCTTGCAAGCAGGCTAGTCCGGCTCGATGCTAAGTTAAATCCAGATGTTTTTAATTTCATGCAAGCGATTACTTAACTTTGTCGCCCGGCGGCGATACTCTCGAATTCATACGTCATGAAGGAGGGGGAGTGCTCATGTCACGCCGCAAGGAGGCCCTCTCGGCTCAGCCCAGCGATGCCGACCTGCGCCTGCTGAAGATCTACCGCAAGGTGGTCGAGTGCGGCGGCTTTTCCGCCGCCGAGGTGGAGCTGAACATCAGCCGCGCCGCCATCAGCATGGCGATGAACGATCTCGAGACCCGGCTCGGCTTGCGGCTATGCCAGCGCGGGCGCAGCGGCTTCTCGCTGACCGACGAGGGCGCCGAGGTCTATGAGGCCACCATGCAGCTGCTGGCCGCGGTAGAGGGGTTCCGCACCCGGGTCAATGGCCTGCATGCCTGGCTCAAGGGCGAGCTCAACATCGGCATCACCGACAATCTGGTGACCATGCCGCAGATGCACATTACCAACGCCCTTAGCGCACTGAAGGAGCGCGGCCCGGATGTGCGCATCAACATCCGCATGATTCCGCCCAGTGACATCGAACTGGCGGTGCTGGACGGCCGCCTGCATACCGGGGTGATACCGGCACTCAAGAACTTGCCGGGGCTCGACTACCTTGCGCTGTATGCGGAAACCTCGCAGCTCTACTGCGCCTCCGGGCATCCCTTGTTCGAGAGCGAGGCAGTGACCGAGCGAGAGCTGGCAAACTGCGATGCCGTGGTACCCGCCTATGCCCAGACCCCTGAGGTCAAGGCGCTGCATGAACCGCTCAGGGCCGCCGCCTCGGCAACGGACAGAGAGGGCATCGCCTTTCTCATCCTCTCCAATCGCTACATCGGCTACCTGCCGACCCACTATGCCGAGCGCTGGGTGGACTGTGGTCGGATGCGCGCCCTGAATCCCGAGCGTTGGCACTATCTCACCCACTACAGCGCCATTACCCGCAAGGGAGCCCCGCCCAACCTGGTGCTGGAGACCTACCTCGAGGAGCTCCGTCGCATGGTCGGTGAGTGAGGGCTGCAGGCTACCGAGTGAAGAGCGTCGTGCGCCGGGTGCAATGGCAGTAACCGATAAACGTGAAACCCAGCAGGCCAAGCCTGCTGGGTCGATGGCATGGCCCCGGCCGACGCCGGGGCACTGACTCAGCTTGCCCGCGCTGGGGCGGTGCTTGTCGAAGCCTCGCCAGCGGCGCCGAGGTCGGTCGCGATGGCCTCGCCCTGTTCCCGCCAGAGCTGGCGCTCTTCCTCGCTGGCTCGCGGTGAGAACAGGCCGGTTTGCGCATAGATCAGACCGATCACCGGCGACAGCCAGCAGGCGAAGGCCAGCGGAATGTAGAGCAGGTTCTCGACGTTACCGTCGGCGATACCGAGCGCCAGGGCGCTGATCACGAAGGCACCACCAGCGTTCCAGGGAATCAGGGGCGAGATGAGCGTGCCGCCTTCCTCAATGGCGCGCGACAGGTTCAGGGTCGAATAACCCATGCCACGGTAGGTGGGGGCATACATGCGGCCGGGCAGGGCGATGGAGAGGTAGGGGTCGCCGGCGACCAGGTTGGTGGAAACCGAGGTCAGTACGGCCGAGGTCTGCAGCCCGGCGAAGCTACGCACCTTGGTCATGATGGCGCGGATGATAGCTTCCAGGCAGCCGGTCTTCTCCAGCGCACCGCCAAAGCCCAGGGCGATGAGTACCAACGAGATGGTCCACATCATCGACTGGATGCCACCGCGGTTGAGCAGGCTGTCGATGGCGGCGACGCCGGTGTCGATCGAGTAGCCGCTGTTGGCATAGGTGAGCACGTCATGCACGCCGACTCCCTGCACGACCATGGCGGTAACCGCACCGGCCAGGGCGCCGGCGAACAGCGACGGGATGGGCGGCATGCGCTTGACCGCCAGTACGATGACCAGCACCGCCGGCAGCAGCAGCCAGGCCGAGATGGTGAAGTTCGCCTGCAGCGCCGCGGTGATGGCATCGATCCGTTCGAAGGAGGCGTTATTGTCGTCGATCAGGGTGAAACCCGCCGCCAGGTAGATGGCGAAGGCGATCAGCATCGCCGGGATCGTCGTCGGCATCATGTTCTTGATGTGGGAAAAGACGTCCGTGCCGGTGACTGCTGGGGCGAGGTTCGTCGTATCCGACAGCGGCGAGACCTTGTCGCCGAAGAAGGCGCCCGATACCACCGCACCGGCGGTCCAGTACATCGGTATGTCGAAGCCTGCGCCGATGCCCATCAGGGCCAGACCGACCGTGCCGACCGTACCCCATGAAGTACCCAGCGCCAGCGACACGATCGAGCAGAGCAGCATGGCCGCTGCCAGGAAGATAGTCGGCGAGAGAATCGTCAGGCCATAGTAGATCAGGGTCGGTACCGTGCCGCTGGCGATCCACACGCCGATGATCATGCCCACGCAGATCAGCACCGAGACGGAGGGCAGCGATACGTGGATGACGTGGAAGACACCTTCTTCGATCTGTTTCCAGCGAAAGCCGAGTTTGACCCCCACCAGCGCCGTGATCGCCAAACCGATGGCAAGGGGAATGTGAGGGGTGAAATCGCCGAAATAGAATAGCTGAACCGCCAATACCAGCAGTGTCAGGACGACGGGAGTCAGAGCCAGAATGAGGCCAGGCGGCTTGAAAGCTGTTGAATCTTTTGGACTTGTCATGTCATTACCCTGGGGTTGATACGCGTTGCTTCTCATCTCGTTATTTGAGCGATGTCCAACCTGACGATCCGCTCTTTCATGAATCGCCTCGAGTCGACGGCTGGAATCTCCGTATATCGTCTCGTTCTGGCAGTGATTACCTCCAAATTTTTCAGATGATGCGCTATCTGCCATTGGCAGTGATTGCAGCAAACAAGGCATGCGGGCTTGATGAGGGTTCCATTACTTCCTAGGTCTCACAGGCTCAGTATTGGCCAGAATGGCTAGGAATAGGCTCCAAATAACGCTAGATTCATTTACTATTGTCCTTTGAAAACCTTATAAGTAGGCATTATGGCTACCAAGCTGGATCGCATCGACCGCCGTATCCTGAATCAACTGCAGGAGCATGGGCGGCTTTCCATCGTGGAATTGGCCAGCCGCGTCAATCTCACCAAGACGCCCTGTGCCCAGCGCGTGCGCCGGCTCGAGCAGGCCGGGATTATTCGCGGCTATCGTGCCGACCTGGACCCGGCCCAGCTTGGTGCAGGCCATGTGCTGGTGGTACTGGTGACCATGGAGAAGACCAGCGAGGATGCCCTGGAGCGTTTCAACCAGGCGGTACGCCTTATCCCCGAAGTGCAGGGCTGCTACATGGTGGCGGGGAATTTCGACTACCTGCTCAAGGTGCGGACCCACGACATCGCTCATTACCGTGCTGTGCTTGTGCAGCAGATCGGCCGGCTGCCGAATGTTCACCAGACGCACTCCTTCGTGGTGATGGAACTCGTCAAGGATGAAGTGACGGTGCCAATTCCCATTGACGCCTTTCCCGAGCGGTAGCTTTCCGATGCCTCGCTAGAGAGCATGGCTAGTTCAGATCAGCACCCGCAGGCACTGCCCGGTGTGGTAGAGCGTAAATCCTCCTTCATAGCTTGAGCTCCGCAGCGACCTGGCGCGTATCGGCCTGGGGGTGCCAATCGGCAGGGGGAGGGCGCTGTCGTCGCCGTTGATCAGGTACTGGGCAAAGCCCTTGCCCACCACGGTGCCGGTGGTTATACCGCGACCGTTGTAGCCCGACACCCCGAGTACCCCAGGCGCGAGTTCGAACAGGCGCAGCGTATGGTCGGGCGTGAAACCGATTCGCCCGCTCCAACTGCATTCCCACTCGACGCTGCCCAACTGGGGAAAATAGTGGCGTTGTATGCGGTTGGCCCAGCAGCGCAGGAAGGCGGCGGGCTTGCCCTCTCCCTTGCCGAGGCTTCCGAGGATCAAGCGGCCCTCGGCGTCGCGGCGCATGCTGCTCAGTACCATGCGGGTGTCCCAGGCGCCCTGGCGCTCGGGCAGGATGTCGCCGGCCAGTTCCTCGGGTAGCGGCCGGGAGGCAACCTGGAAGAAATAGCCGGGAAAGAAGTGGCGGCGGATTTCGTTCCAGCGATCCTCGGTATAGGCGTTGGTGGCGAGTACCAGTCGCCGAGCCTTGACGCTGCCGAGGGCACTGCTGACCCACCACTCTTCACCGACTCGGTTGACCCCTGTGGCGGCACTGTGCATGAAAAGGCGTGCGCCGGCTGTCTTGGCGGCACGCGCCAGCCCGCGGGTATAGGCGGTGGGATTGAGCGTGCCGGCGCGGTGATCGAGGAGGGCGCGGCGGATGCGTTGGGTGCCCACGAGCCGCTGGCAGTCGTCCGCTTCCAGCAGCTCTACCGGGGCGCCGCGTCGCTGCAGCTGTTCGGTACGTCGCTCCAGCTCTTGCTCGCCCTTGCCGTTATGGGCCAGGTGCAGTGTGCCGGTGCGGGTCGCCTGGCATTCGATGCCGTGACGTTCGATCAGCGAGAAGACGACTGCAGGCGCGCTGCCGAGGATGGTGTTGGCGCGTTCGCCGACCTCCTCGCCAAGCACTTTGCGAATGTCGTCCGGCGGGATCCACAAGCCGGCGTTGACCAGCCCGACGTTGCGCCCCGAGGCGCCGCTGGGCACGTCGCCCGCTTCGATCAGGCTCACGCTGACGCCCGCTTCGGCCAGGTGCAGGGCGGTGCTGAGCCCGGTGATGCCGCCGCCGATCACCAGCACATCGGTGGTGTGCTCGCCCTGCAGCGCGCCCAGCTCGAGGGGCGGCTCTATTGAGGTGTCGTGCCAGAGACAGCGTTCCTTCATGGTGCCTCCCGTACTGGGCGCGCTTGGGAAGGCCTCGGCGCGCCGCTGCGCCGAGGCCAATGACACGGCAGGGTCAATCGAACCTGATGCCTTGGGCGAGGGGGAGCTCTCGGGAGTAGTTGACGGTATTGGTCTGGCGGCGCATGTAGCTCTTCCACACGTCGGAGCCCGATTCGCGGCCGCCGCCGGTTTCCTTCTCGCCGCCGAAGGCACCACCTATCTCCGCGCCACTGGGACCGATGTTGACGTTGGCGATGCCGCAATCGCTGCCCACGGCGGAGACGAAGGTCTCGGCCTCGCGCACGTCGGTGGTGAAAATGCAGGAGGAGAGGCCCTGGGGCACGTCGTTGTTGAGCGCGATGGCCTCACCGAGCTGCTCGTAGCCGATGACGTAGAGAATCGGCGCGAAGGTCTCGTCCCGTACCAGGTCGTTCTGGCCGTCGACCTCGACGATGGCCGGCGCCACGTAGTAGCCCTCGGGATACTGCTCGGTGAGCTGGCGCTGGCCGCCGAATACCGTGGCACCCTGTTCGCGTGCCTCGTTCAGTACCCGCTGCATGGTGTCGAAGGCCTGGCGGTCGATCAGCGGACCGATCAGATTGCCCTCGAGCGGGTCGCCGATGCTGATGCCGGCATAGGCTTGCTTGAGGCGGGCCACGACGTCCGCCTTGATGGAGCAATGCACGATCAGGCGGCGCAGAGTGGTACAGCGCTGGCCGGCGGTGCCCACCGCCGAGAAGAGGATGGCCCTCACGGCCATGTCGAGATCGGCGCTGGGTGTCAGGATCATGGCGTTGTTGCCGCCCAGCTCGAGAATGCTGCGGCCGAAGCGGGAGGCAACCCGGGGGCCTACCTCGCGACCCATGCGGGTGCTGCCGGTGGCGCTGATCAAGGGAATGCGGGGATCGTCGGCAAGCTGCTCGCCGGCGGTGCGCTCGCCGATGATCACCTGGCTGAGATACTGCGGTGCATCGTCGCCGAATTCGGCCATGGTGCGTTCGAGCAACGCCTGGCAGGCAAGGGCCGTGAGCGGCGTCTTTTCGGAGGGCTTCCACAACAGGCTGTCGCCGCATACCAGCGCCAGCGCCGCATTCCAGGCCCAGGGTGCGACCGGGAAGTTGAAGGCGGTGATCAGCCCCACCGGGCCGAGTGGGTGCCAGCTCTCGCGCATGTGGTGGCCGGGTCGCTCGGAGGCGATGGTGAGACCGTAGAGCTGGCGCGACTGACCCACGGCCAGGTCGCAGATATCGATCATCTCCTGCACCTCGCCGAGCCCCTCCTGGAGGATCTTGCCGCACTCCCAGGTCACCAGGGCGCCGAGATCCTCCTTGTGACGGCGCAGCTGTTCGCCGAACAGACGCACCAGTTCGCCGCGGCGCGGGGCGGGCACCTGACGCCAGGCCTCGAAGGCCTGCTGGGCGTTGGCAATGGCCGTATCGACCTCATCGGGGGTAGCGATGCGCACGCGACCGATTTCGCTGCCATCGATGGGAGTTGAGACCGCGATCTCACCGTGCCGGTACTGTTCGGGCGCCACGCCGAGACGCTGCATCAGGGATTCGATCATTCTTTCTCCTATCGTTATTATCAATGCATGCCGTGGCACCCAGTATTGCTAGCCCCAGCGAGTGGCAACAAGCGATGATTGCGACAAATATCATTCCTTAATTTCATGTTATGTAGGCTTCATGAGTCGACGACACCTCCCTTCACTGGCCGGGCTGCAGTGCTTCGAAGCGGCAGCCCGTCATTTGAGCTTCACCCGCGCGGCGGACGAACTGAGCCTGACCCAGAGCGCCGTGAGCAAGCAGGTTGCTCAACTGGAGTCGATCCTGGAGCACCCGCTTTTCCGGCGTATCCGGCGGCGCCTGCACCTCACGCCCGAGGGGGCGATCTACCTGAGCGAGGCGCGCAAGATCCTCTCCCAGGTCGAAATGTCGACGCGCTATATGCAGTCCTATGGTGGTGAAGCCGACGTGCTCAACGTCGCAACCCTGCCCACCTTCGGTGCGCGCTGGCTGATACCGCGGCTCAACGGCTTCCGCTTTCGGCATCCGAACATCAACCTCAATATCAGCAATCGCGTCGAGCCGTTCGACATGCAGCAGGAGCGGGTGGAGGTGGCCTTCTTTTTCGGTCACGGAGCCTGGCCCAGGGCCGAGTGCATCAAGCTGCTCGACGAGGAGATCGTGCCGGTCTGCTCGCCGCGGGCGCTGGAAGGGATGAGCGTGGACGAGCCCTTGGCATTGACCCAACTGGTGCTGCTGCAGAGCACCACCCGTCCGGAGGCGTGGCACGACTGGTTCGATGCCCAGGGCCAGTACACCGAGCACAGCTACCATGGGCCGCGCTTCGATACCTTCTATATGGCGCTACGGGCAGCGCAGGCCGGCTGCGGGGTGGCCCTGGTACCGCGCTTTCTCGCCCAGGAGGAGATCGACGAGGGCAAGCTGGCAATTCCCTGGCCCTTCAGCCTGAAGAGCCGGGATGCCTACTACATGGCCTATCCCGAACACATGGCCGACCTCTACAAGGTGCGGGCCTTCATCGACTGGATTGGCGAGCGCACGACGTGAGGGTAAACGGCAAGCGCCCCTGGCGGAGCAGGGGCGCGGTGACGGACGGGCGGATGCGGAGTCGCCAGGCGTTCAGGCCAGGCCTAGCTCGTGGGTGGCTTCCTCGCGCATCTTGAACTTCTGGATCTTGCCGGTAACGGTCATCGGGAACTCGTCGACGAACTTCACGTAGCGCGGGATCTTGTAGTGGGCGATCTTGCCCTTGCAGAACTCCTTGAGCTCGTCGGCGTTGAGCTGCTGCCCGTCCGCCAGCTTGACCCAGGCCATCACCTCCTCGCCGTATTTCTCGTCGGGCACGCCGATCACCTGCACGTCGGAAATGGCCGGGTGGGTATAGAGGAAGTCCTCGATCTCGCGCGGGTAGATGTTCTCGCCGCCGCGGATGATCATGTCCTTGATGCGCCCGACGATGGCGATGTAGCCGTCCTCATCCATGGCGGCCAGGTCGCCGGTGTGCATCCAGCCGGCGCTGTCGATCGACTTGGCGGTGGCCTCCTCGTTGTTCCAGTAGCCGAGCATCACGCTGTAGCCGCGGGTGCACAGCTCGCCGGTCTCGCCACGTGGCACCACGGCGCCGGTTTCGGGGCTGACTAGCTTGACTTCGAGGTGGGGATGAATGGTACCCACCGTGGTCACGCGCTTATCCAAGGGAGCGTCGGTCTTGGTCTGGGTGCTGACCGGGCTGGTCTCGGTCATGCCATAGCAGATGGTGACGTCTTCCATGTGCATCTTGTCGATGACCTTGCGCATCACCTCGATGGGGCAGATGGAGCCCGCCATGATGCCGGTGCGCAGGGTGGAGAGGTCGTACTGGGCGAAGTTGGCATGCTCAAGCTCGGCGATGAACATGGTCGGTACGCCATACAGCGCCGTGGCCTTCTCGTCGGCGACCGCCTTGAGGGTGGCTTCAGGCTCGAATCCGTCGCCTGGATAGATCATGGTGGCACCGTGGGTCATGCAGCCGAGGTTGCCCATTACCATGCCGAAGCAGTGGTAGAGCGGCACCGGGATCACCAGGCGATCCTTCTCGGTAAAACCCATGGTGCGGGCGACGAAGAAGCCGTTGTTGAGAATATTGTGGTGGGAGAGGGTGGCGCCCTTGGGAGCCCCGGTGGTTCCCGAGGTGTACTGGATATTGATCGGCTCGTCGAACTGCAGCGTGGACTGGATCTCGGCCAGATGTTCAGCTGAGACCTCGTTGGCGTGCGCCAGCATGCTCTGCCAGCTGTACATGCCGCTCAGCGCACGCTCGGCATCGAGGCACACCACGCGCTTTAGCTCGGGCAGCTTGGCAGCGGAAAGGTTATCCGGTGTGCCGTCACGCAGCTCGGGTGCCAGCTCCGCCAGGGTGGCCACATAGTCGGAAGTCTTGAACTGGCCCTGCAGGATCAGCGTCGAGGTGCCGGACTGCTTCAGCGCGTACTCCAGCTCGTGAGTGCGGTAGCTGGGGTTGATGTTGACCAGGATGGCGCCGATCTTGGCCGTTGCGAACTGTGTGATGGTCCACTCGGCGCAGTTGGGCGACCAGATGCCCACCCGATCGCCCTTCTTCACGCCCAGCGCGAGCATGGCACGGGCTGCCTGGTCGACCGCCTGTTGCAGCTCCCTCCAGGTGTAGCGCAGGCCCTGGTGCAGGCTGAGCAGGGCTTCGCCGTCGGCAAAGCGCGCCACCGTATCGTCGAAGCAATCGCCAATGGTTTGCCCCTTCAGCGGGGTGTTGCTGATGCCGCTGACGTAACTGTTCGGGACGCGTGCTTGTAATGCTTGGCGTGTCATCGTGTTACCCGTCTTGTTGTGGCAGTTTGCAGTAGAGTCCGTTTGTAATAGGCGATTGCCGGTGGATGCCCACCCTTATTGCGGTGCGGTGAGGGCGCGGCGCCATTTCGGTCAGTGCTGGTCGAGACGCTCCAGGACCTCGCGCGCGCGCATCTCCACGTCGTCGAGTTCGCGCTGCATCAGGCGAATGTCCTCCAACTGGCGTTCCATGTTGTTACGCTTGTCGGCGAGAATCTCCAATAGACGCTTGAGCTGGCGTGCGTTGCCGTCGGGCATGGCGTCGTACATCTCGATGACCTCGCGGATTTCGGCGAGAGAGAAGCCCAGGCGCTTGCCGCGCAAGGTCAGCTTGAGACGAACGCGGTCTTTCTCGTGGTAGATACGGGTCTGGCCACGACGCTCCGGCGCCAGCAACCCTTCCTGCTCATAGAAACGGATGGTGCGCGGCGTCACCTCGAACATCCGGGCCAGCTCGCCTATGGAATAGGTGCGTCGATGCCGCGGCAGGCTGCCGTTGACCGGGGTGGTGGCTTCCGCTTTGGATGTGCTCATTATTCGTTTCCTATGGGTTGGAAGGGGCCGTCATGCGGGGTCCCTCCACATAACCGCAACACTAGACGACGTTGACGTTAACGTAAAGTGGTTGTCGACCAAGGGATGTATGCGATAAAACCTAGCAAGTGCTAGGTTGGTTGGCATTGAGCCCCGGCTTCGATGGCCCTGTCACCCAACTCTGCTGGACGAATGGACCGCCAAAAAACGTAGAGGACACCGTAATGGATTTCTCCCTAACCGATGACCAGAAGGCGCTCGTTCAGGCCGCCGCGGACTTCTCGCGGGCGGAGCTGGCCGAGCACGCTGCCGAATGGGATGCTACCTCTCATTTTCCCGTCGATGTCATCCGCCGGGCCGGTGAGGCGGGCTTCCTTGGTATCTACATTCCCGAAGAACGCGGTGGCCTGGGACTGTCGCGCCTTGACGCCTCGCTGATCTTCGAGCAGCTCTCGCAGGGCTGCATCTCGACGACGGCCTATCTTACCATCCACAACATGGTGGCCTGGATGGTGGCCAGTTGGGGCAACGAGGCGCTACGTGAGAGTTGGGTCGAGCGACTGATCAGCGGCGAGTGCCTTGGCTGTTATTGCCTGACCGAGCCCGGTTCTGGTTCCGACGCGGCCAGCCTGCGCACCAAGGCCGTGCGCGACGGTGACGAGTATGTCATCAGCGGCTCCAAGATGTTCATTTCCGGCGCCGGTGCCAATGATGTATTGGTGGTCATGGCGCGCACCGGCGCATCCGACAGCGGTGCCGGCGGGGTTTCGGCGATCCTGGTGCCGGCGGATGCCGCGGGCATCGAGTATGGCAAGAACGAGGAGAAGATGGGGTGGAAGAGCCAGCCCACTCGCCTGGTCAGCTTCGATGGGGTGCGTGTGCCGGTAGGCAACCGTCTGGGCGAGGAGGGAGAAGGCTTCAAGCTGGCCATGAAGGGGCTGGACGGTGGCCGCCTGAATATCGCCAGCTGTTCGTTGGGAGCGGCCCAGCATGCCCTGATGCTGTCACGCAACTATCTGCAGGAGCGCAAGCAGTTCGGCCGCGAGCTGGCGCATTTCCAGGCGCTGCAGTTCAAGCTGGCCGACATGGCCACCGAGCTGACGGCGGCACGGCTGATGGTGCGTCAGGCCGCCTGGCGGCTCGATCAGAGCGACCCGGAGGCTACCGCCTACTGCGCCATGGCCAAGCGTTTCGCCACCGACATGGGCTTCAATGTCTGCAACGAGGCGCTGCAGCTGCATGGCGGTTATGGTTACCTGAGGGAGTTCCCCCTGGAGCGCATGGTACGCGATACCCGTGTGCACCAGATCCTCGAGGGCACCAACGAGATCATGCGCGTGATCGTGGCTCGCCGCCTGTTGGCGGATGGCGTGATCGAAGCGCTGCAATAACCATGACGCTGCAATAACCAGAGGAGAACAGCGGGAATGACGGAACTTGCGGTCATCTTCGATGAGCTGACGACCCGGGATGGCGGAAGGATCGGTATCGCCACCCTCAACTCGCCGAAGTCGCTCAATGCACTGACGCTGGACATGGCCCGGCAACTGGACGCCAAGCTCGAGGCATGGGCGGTGGACCGCAGCATCGTTGCGGTGTGGCTGGAGGGGGCCGGGGAGAAGGCCTTCTGCGCCGGTGGGGACGTGGTCGCGTTGTACCGCTCGATGATCGAGGAGGGCGACAATCGCGGTGCCGGCCGCGACAGCCTCTACGCCGAAACCTACTTCACCACGGAATATCGCCTCGACTACCGCATTCACACCTATCCCAAGCCGGTGCTGGTATGGGGCGACGGCATCGTCATGGGCGGTGGCCTGGGGTTGATGGCGGGGGCCTCGCGGCGCCTGGTGACCGAAACCACATTGATCGCCATGCCCGAGATCACCATCGGTCTCTACCCGGACATCGGCGCCAGTTGGTTCCTCAACCGCATGCCGCCTGGTGTAGGGGCCTATCTCGGGATCACCGGTGCCCAGCTCAATGCTCGCGATGCGCTGGACCTGGGACTGGCCGACCACTTCGTGCCGCGCGAGCGCCGCGATGCGGTGCTGGAGGCCTTGGGCGGAGCCGACTATGGTTCGCGTAGTCCACGCGATCTCCAGGCCGGCGTGCAGCGTGTCCTCGATGAACTCGAAGCGCGCTCTCAGGCGCCGGCCGCCCAGGTGTGGCCGCTGCTCGATCATATCCAGGCCCTCACCGGCCAGGTCGATGCGCCTGCGGCGGTCAGGCGTATCCTGCAGGACGATACCGATCATGCGTGGCTTGGCGTCAACCGCAAGCGGCTCGAGGTGGGCAGCCCGCTGAGCGCCCATCTGGTCTGGCGCATGCTCGAGCGCCACCGCCATACTGGCCTGGCCGAGGCCTTCCGCGACGAGCTCAACCTCTCGGTGCAGTGCTGCCGGCAGGGCGATATCGCCGAAGGCGTGCGGGCGCTGCTGATCGACAAGGACAAGAATCCCAAGTGGCTTCACGAGAGTGTTGCCAGCGTGCCCGAGGCGGACCTGCAAGCGCTGTTGGCACCGCTGTGGAGCGGCGAGGAGCACCCGTTGCGCGACCTCGGCAGTGGCAAACGAATCCACTGAACGCTTTACTCCAAGTCACTCACTTTCGATAACGACAATCAGGAGCAGCTCGCATGAAAATCGCCTTTATCGGCCTGGGCAACATGGGCGCCCCAATGGCCCAC
Source organism: Halomonas sp. A29 (assembly GCF_046723295.1). NCBI lineage: Bacteria > Pseudomonadati > Pseudomonadota > Gammaproteobacteria > Oceanospirillales > Halomonadaceae > Halomonas > Halomonas sp. A29. The sequence goes on along the minus strand of NZ_JAXQPR010000010.1, from coordinate 61,052 downwards.
AACCTGGTCAAGGCCGGTCATGAGGTCAGCGTCTTCGACTTGGTCGAGGTTGCCATGAAGCGGCTCGAGGAAGCCGGTGCCCACGCTTGCGCCAGTGCCCAGAGCGCGGCCAGCGGGGCCGAGGTGGTCATCTCCATGCTGCCGGCCGGCCAGCATGTGCGGCGTCTATATCTCGGTCGCGAGGATTCACCTGGCTTGTTCGATGCCTTGGAAGGCAAGCCGCTGATCATCGACGCCTCCACCATCTCGCCGGAAGATGCTCAAGTCGTGGGTGCCGCAGCCACCGAGCGCGGCCTGACCTATCTCGATGCGCCGGTATCCGGTGGCGTGGGCGGCGCCCAGGCCGGCATCCTGACCTTCATCGTCGGCGGCAGCCAGGCCGGCTTCGAACAGGCCAGGCCGGTACTCGAAGCCATGGGCAGGAACATCTTTCATGCCGGCGAGATCGGCGCCGGCCAGGTGGCCAAGATCTGCAACAACATGCTGCTCGGCATCCTCATGAGCGGCACCGCCGAAGCGTTGGCCCTGGGCGTCAAGAATGGCCTCGACCCGACCGTGCTCTCCGAAATAATGAAGCAGAGCAGCGGCGGCAACTGGGCGCTCAACGTCTACAACCCCTGGCCCGGGGTCATGGAAGGCTCCGCCGCCTCACGCGACTACCAAGGTGGTTTCCTGACCGACCTGATGGCCAAGGATCTGGGGCTGGCCTGGGAGCTGGCGCTGGGGTGCAAGGCCACGGTGCCGATGGGTTCCCAGGCGCGCAACCTGTTCGCGCTGCATGCGGCCCAGGGCAACGGCGGTCTGGATTTTTCCAGTATTCAAAAGCTCTACCGGGCGGGCGAATAGCGCTAGACGGGCTTTGGCGCTTCCCCTGTAAGCGGGCACAATCATGTGCCCGCTTTCTGTTTTCAGAGGTTTCATGAAACCCGCTTCTTCACATTTCGGCTCCGGTGGGCGTCGCCCCATGCGCCGTGAACTGCTCGAAGGCCCCATCGCCCTGACCCTGCTGCGCAAGTGCCTGCCCGTGGTCGGCGGCATGATCGCCATGATGAGCTTCAACCTGGTGGATACCTGGTTCATCGCCAGGCTGGGGCCGGCGCCGCTGGCGGCGGTATCGTTCACCTTCCCGGTGGTGTTCGCGGTGATCAGTCTGGCCATCGGTCTGGGCATCGGCACCTCAGCGGTGGTGGCGCGTCGCCTGGGCCAGGGCGATATCGAAACCGTGCGACGGCGTGCTACCGATGCTGCACTGTTGGCGCTGGTGGTCGGGGTGCTGCTGAGCATGCTCGGTCTGGTCACGCTCGAGCCGATGTTCCGGCTGCTGGGGGCCGATGCGGCACTTATGCCGCACATCCACGACTACATGGGTATCTGGTATCTGGGTGCAGCGGTGGTGATCGTGCCGCGGGTACTCAACAGCGTGCTGCGCGCCCAGGGCAACACCTTGATACCCGGCCTGATGATGGCGCTGGCGGCACTGCTCAATGGCCTGCTCGACTGGCTGCTGATCTTCGGCGTAGGGCCGTTCCCGGCCTTGGGCGTTCAGGGGGCGGCCCTGGCCACGGTGCTGAGCTGGGGGGCCATGACCGCGGCGCTGTTCCTTCAGCGTGAGCTGCGCGACTGCCTCGAGCTGCGCTGTCTTACCGCGGCCGGCCTGATGACTTCCTGGCGTGAACTGTCGCGAATTGCCTTGCCCGCCGCCATTACCAGCGTGTTTACGCCGCTGGCCCTGGCCTTGGTGACCCGCATCGTCGCCGGCCACGGCCACCATGCGGTGGCAGGCTATGGCGTCGGCACGCGTATCGAGGCCATCGCCCAGATCGTCGTGCTGGCGCTGTCGATGACGCTGCCGCCGCTAGTCAGCCAGAACGTCGGGGCAGGGCAGCACGAGCGTGTGCGGCGGGCCATCTTCGGCTGCTTCATCTTCGTGCTGGCGTGGCAGCTCGGGGTATGGCTATTGCTGCAGCTGCTGTCGCCCTGGCTGGTTGCCGGCTACACGGCAGATAGTGAGATGGGGGGAGTGCTGCGTAGCTTCCTGTGGTGGGTACCGCTGGGTCTTGGCGCCCAAGGCGTGGTCATCTTGGCCGTCTCTTCGTTCAATGCGCTGCACGAACCCGCGCGCGCCATGCGTCTATCGGTCATTCGGTTGTTCCTGCTCACCGTGCCGCTGGCCTGGCTGGGCGGAGTGATTGGTGGAACCCAAGGCATCTTTATCGGCCTGTTCGCGGCCAACGTGCTGGTGGGGCTGGTGGCGTGGCGTACGCTGTACATACGGCTCGATGCCATGCGCGCGGTCGAGCCTGGGCTTGCATCGAGTGGCTCTGTCGAGAAAAAAGCGTGATGAAGGGTTGGCAGTGGCCTCTATTTGGTCTACATTTCATGAAAATGTAGAAATTTTTCAGGAGAGCCGCCATGAGCCAGATCACTTCCGTTACCTGGGAAGACCCGTTCCGCCTGATCGACCAACTCGACGAAGATGAGCGCATGGTCCTGCAGACCGCTCACGACTACTGCCAGGACAAGCTGATGCCGCGCGTGCTCGAGGCCAATCGCCATGAGCGCTTCGACCGCGAAATCATGAATGAGATGGGCGAGTTGGGTCTGCTGGGTGCAACCATCGACGGCTATGGCTGTGCCGGTATGAACTACGTCAGCTACGGCCTGATCGCCCGCGAGGTGGAGCGCGTCGATTCTGGCTACCGCAGTGCCATGAGCGTGCAGTCGAGCCTGGTGATGTACCCCATTCACGCTTTCGGCAGCGAGGCCCAGCGCGAGAAGTACCTGCCCAAGCTGGCCACCGGCGAGTGGGTGGGAGCGTTCGGGCTCACCGAGCCCGACCACGGCTCCGACCCGGGCAGCATGTCCACCCGTGCCGTGCGCACCGACAGCGGCTGGCGCCTCAACGGCACCAAGACCTGGATCACCAACTCGCCGATTGCCGATGTCTTCGTGGTCTGGGCCAGGGACGAGGAGGGTGTGGTCCGTGGCTTCATCCTCGAGAAGGGCATGGCGGGGCTTTCCGCGCCCAAGATCGACGGCAAGTTCAGCCTGCGCGCCTCCATTACCGGCCAGATCGCCATTCAGGACGTGGAAGTTTCCGATGAGCAGCGCCTGCCCGGTGTCACCGGACTGAAGGGGCCGTTCTCGTGTCTCAACCGCGCCCGCTTCGGTATTGCCTGGGGCAGCATGGGCGCCGCCGAGGCGTGCTGGCATGCCGCCCGCCAGTACACCCTGGACCGCAAGCAGTTCGGTCGTCCGCTGGCCGCCAACCAGCTGATCCAGAAGAAGCTCGCCGATATGCAAACCGAGATCGCCCTGGGGCTGCAGGCGGCGCTGCGAGTGGGCCGCATGATCGATGCGGGGCAACTGGTGCCGGAAGCGATCTCGCTGATCAAGCGCAACAACTGTGGCAAGGCGCTGGATATCGCCCGCGTCGCCCGCGACATGCATGGTGGTAACGGCATTGCCGACGAGTACCATGTGATTCGCCACATGATGAACCTCGAGGCGGTCAATACCTACGAGGGTACCCATGACGTGCATGCGCTGATTCTGGGTCGGGCGCAGACCGGCATTCAGGCCTTTGCCAACTAACTTTGCCAAGACCCCAATGCTACCTCTGGCGAGGAGCGGCGGGGGAAGTTTATGAGATGGGCTTGACGACGCAGCAGCGACGGGAGTGCAAGGAGTCAGGATGAGCGGTCCGCTGGAAGGTATCACGGTGCTCGACATGTCGCGCGTGCTGGCCGGCCCCTGGGCTGGCCAATTGCTCGCCGACCTCGGGGCGCGCGTGATCAAGATCGAGCACCCCGAGCGCGGCGACGACACCCGTGGCTGGGGTCCGCCGTGGCTTGACGAAGACCTGGGGGCAGGGAGTGACGGTCTCGAGCGGGTGGCGGCCTATTTCCTGTGCGCCAACCGCGGCAAGCAGTCGCTGGCAGTGGACGTGGCAAGCGAGCGGGGCCAGGCGCTGATTCGCCAGCTCGCCGAGGGTGCCGACATCGTGCTCGAGAACTTCAAGGTTGGCGGCCTGGCCAAGTACGGCCTCGACTACGCCAGTCTCAAGGCCCTCAATCCCAAGCTGATCGGTTGCTCCATCACTGGCTTTGGCCAGGATGGCCCCTACGCGCACCGCGCCGGCTACGATTTCATGATCCAGGCCATGGGCGGGCTGATGAGCATCGGCGGCGAGCCGGATGGCATGCCGATGAAAACCGGCGTAGCCATTACTGACGTGATGACCGGACTCTACGCCACTATCGGCGTGCTCTCGGCTCTGCATGAGCGCGAACGTACCGGAGTGGGGCGTCATGTAGATGTGGCACTGCTCGACGTTCAGGTAGCGGCACTGGCCAACCAGGCCCTCAACGCTTTGGTCAGCGGTGTCTCGCCCGAACGCCACGGCAATGCCCATCCCAACATCGTGCCCTACCAGGCCTTTGCCTGTGCCGATGGGCACCTGGTGCTGACCGTCGGCAACGACAGCCAGTTCACGCGCTTGGCCGAACTGCTGGGCCATCCCGAATGGGTCGACGATCCCGGCTATGCCACCAATTCCGCCCGCGTAGGCAACCGTGACGTATTGGTGCCCCTGATCCAGGCGATCTTCATGACTCGCCAGCGTGATGAATGGCTGGCCGAACTGGAGGCGCGCGGCATTCCCGCCGGGCCGATCAATACCATCGCGGAAGTCTTCGACGACCCCCAGGTGAAGCACCGCGGCATGCGGCGCACGCTCAAGCGCGGCGAGCTCGAGGTGCCCCAGGTGGCCTGCCCGCTGCGCTTCGACAGCCAGCCCGCCATGAGCGAGATGGCACCACCACGGCTGGGCCAGGACAGCGATGCGATCCTCACCGAGATGGGTCTGACCGCCGAAGACATCCAGCGACTGCGCCGCGAGGGCATCATTCGCTAGCCCGTGGGCGAGCCGCTTAGCCGGCTGCCATGGGTGGACACTCTCCCTGTGACCGGCCGTAGGCAGGAGCAAGCAGCCCCAGGGTGCCGATGCCCGGGAGCTTGATACCGAGTGCGGTCGGGTCGATGCCGAGCACCAGACCGGCGAGATTGAGCTCGACCCCTTCTCGCAGCCCGACGGCGGCGCCCAGCACACCGCCTAGCGAAACCTGCATGCCCGTGCCGCTGGGAGTGCGTGCCAGCACGCTGTCGCCCAGGTAGTCCTTGCCGATGGCGCTGGAAGGCAGCGCCACATCCAGCTCCGGTACTTCGCGTATCAACCAGGCCACGAAGGTGTTGCTGTTGGGGCCAGGCCAGGCACGGTAGTGGTCGCGATAGGGATATTCGGGCAGCAGCGCCTCGATGCGTTCGATGGCCCGTTCGGCTTTGCTGCCGCAAAAAGTGGCATGCAGCGTAGGTGCGCTTCCGAACCAGGCGCGGTCGGGGCCGCCGATGCGCGAAGTGAGAGCAGGGCGCCCCCAACCGGTGACCTGGTGCACGGTATAGTGCGCGGCGCCCTCCGGTTTCGTTGCCACCCAGGCGTGCACGGCAAAGATGCCGCGCCAGTTGAAGGCTCGGGCCGAATAGACCTGGACCACCGCCTGGTGGGTCTGGCTCGGATCGGGGGCCAGCCCCAGGCTGCTGCGATCGGCGCTGCGCCAGTCACCGCGTGTGTCGATGCCGCCAAAACCCCACATGTAGAGCGGCCCGCCGGCCAGCAGCGACAGCAGGATCAACACACCGACGAGCAGCTTGAGCATGGGTGAGGTTCTCTCCCGCTCAACGCGGCGAGAAGCGCCGCGTCAGCCCCGTCTCGGCGATCATGCGGGTGGAGATTTCCTCGATCGAGAAGCGTGTGGTGTCGATATAGGGGACATGCATCTGGCGGTAGAGCCCTTCGGCCTGCTCCACTTCCTGGACGCATTGATCCAGTGAGCTGTAGCGGCTGTTGGGGCGTCGTTCATGGCGAATGGCGGCCAGCCGGCGGGGGTCGATGGTCAGCCCGAACAGCTTGTGGCGGTGTTGGGCAAGGACCCGCGGCAGCTTGAGGCTGCCGTCCTCGTCGAGATCGTCCTCGGTGAGGGGATAGTTGGCGGCGCGGATTCCGAACTGCAGGGCGAGGTAGAGCGATGTCGGTGTCTTGCCGCAGCGCGACACGCCCACCAGGATCACGTCGGCCTGGTCGTACTGGTGGGTGCGGGCGCCATCGTCGTTGTCCAGGGCGAAGTGCACCGAGTGGATGCGGTCCATGTAGACCTCGTCCTGGCCGATGGAGTGAGTGCGGCCCACGGTATAGCTCGAGTGCGTGCCGAGCTCCTTTTCCAGCGGCTTGAGGAAGGTCGAGAAGATGTCGATCTTGAAGCCGGGCGCGCTGCGAATCACCTCACGGATGGCTTCGTCGACGATGGTGTCGATGATGATCGGCTCCTCGCCATCGCGCGCCGCGGTACCCGTGATGATCTCGACCAGGGTGCGCGCCTTCTCGATGGTATCGATATAGGGCTTGGTGAGCATGCGCAGCTCGACGTTCTCGAACTGAGCAAGCAGGCTGCGACCCAGGCTTTCGGCGGTGATGCCGGTCCCGTCGGAGATGAAGAAAGCGGTGCGGGGCATGGCGGCGGCGGAGTCCTTTGCAGGTGGAAGTGCCATTGTCAGGGCTCTTGCCGTCGACGGCAAGGCGTGGTTCTTGCTCCCCGGGGCTGTTCCCGACTACAGAAAGTGCGGAAATCGGCCCATTGTTGTAAAAAACCTCCACTGACTTCGATGTTAGACCAATGGCGAATATGGCCGCTTGCGTTTAAGGTGGGCAGCATTGCGCTTTTCGCCTGAAGGCCAGGTTGCGGAAAAACCGTTACGGAAAAACCTGGGCAACGAACATAAGGGGGTTACGTGGAAGACTACATCCTGTGGTTCGATCAGCTCGGCATGGATGATGTGGAACGTGTAGGCGGCAAGAACGCCTCGCTCGGCGAGATGATCTCCAACCTTTCGGGAGCCGGCGTCACCGTCCCTGGCGGTTTTGCTACCACCGCCCATGCCTACCGCGAATTCCTCGCACATGAAGGCCTCAACGAACGGATCAACAAGGCGCTGTCGCGGCTCGACGTGGATGACGTCACCGAGCTTTCCCGCGTGGGTGCCGAGATTCGCCAGTGGGTGATCGATACCCCGCTGCCGCCGGCCTTCGAGGAGCATCTGCGCAGCGCCTACGAACAATTGCTCAGCCAGCACCCGAACCTCAAGGCGGCGGTACGCAGCTCAGCCACCGCCGAGGACCTGCCCGACGCCTCCTTCGCCGGGCAGCAGGAAACCTTCCTCAACATCGAGGGTTTCGACAATATCAAGCGGGCCGTGCACGAAGTGTTCGCTTCGCTGTTCAACGACCGCGCCATCTCCTATCGCGTGCATCGCGGCTATGCCCACGAGAACGTGGCCCTGTCGGCGGGTGTGCAGAAGATGGTGCGCTCCGAGACCGGCGCGTCGGGCGTGATGTTCACCCTCGATACCGAATCGGGCTACCGCGACGCGGTGTTCGTTACTGCCTCCTGGGGCCTGGGAGAGACAGTGGTACAGGGCTCGGTCAACCCCGATGAGTTCTACGTGCACAAGCCGACCCTGGCCGCCGGCCGGCCGGCGGTGCTGCGCCGCAACCTGGGCTCGAAGCTGATCAAGATGATCTACAGCAATGATGCCAGTGCCGGCAAGTCGGTCGATACGGTCGACGTACCGCTGCAGGACCGCGCTCGTTTCTGTATCGATGACGATCAGGTCATGGCCCTGGCACGCCAGGCGGTGACCATCGAACAGCACTATGGACGTCCCATGGATATCGAATGGGCTCTGGATGGCGACGACGGTGAACTCTACATCGTCCAGGCCCGCCCGGAGACCGTGGTGTCTCAGCAGGAGGGCGGCAAGCTCGAGCGCTTCCACCTCAAGGAGAAGGGACGCACCCTGGTCAGTGGCCGGGCCATCGGCCAGCGCATCGGCCGCGGGGCGGTGAAGCTCGTGTTCACGCCGGAAGAGATGGATAAGGTCAATGCCGGCGACGTGCTGGTGACCGACATGACCGATCCCGACTGGGAGCCGATCATGAAGCGCGCCTCGGCGATCGTGACCAATCGCGGTGGGCGCACCTGCCATGCGGCGATCATCGCCCGCGAGCTGGGCATACCTGCCGTGGTGGGCTGCGGCGACGCCACCGAGATCCTCGAGGACGGCCGCGACGTTACGGTTTCCTGTGCCGAAGGCGATACCGGTCACGTCTACGAAGGGCTGCTGGACTATGACCGTCGTGTCACCAGCGTTGACTCGATGCCCGAGATCCCGTTCAAGATCATGATGAACGTCGGCAACCCGGATCGCGCCTTCAGCTTCGCCAGCCTGCCGCATGCCGGTATCGGTCTGGCGCGCCTGGAGTTCATCATCAACCGCATGATCGGCGTGCACCCCAAGGCGCTGCTGGAGTACGACACCCTGCCGCTGGACCTGCAGCAGACCATCAACCTGCGCACCGCCGGCTACGCCAGCCCCGTGGACTTCTACGTCGACAAACTGGTTGAGGGCATTTCTACTCTGGCGGCAGCATTCCACCCGCAGCGGGTGATCGTGCGACTTTCCGACTTCAAGTCGAACGAATACGAGAACCTGATCGGTGGCAAGCTCTACGAGCCGGGCGAAGAGAACCCGATGCTGGGCTTCCGCGGTGCCTCGCGTTACATCTCCGATGCCTTCCGCCCCTGCTTCGAACTGGAATGCCAGGCGCTCAAGCGCGTACGCGACGAGATGGGGCTCGACAATATCGAGATCATGGTGCCGTTCGTACGCACCACCGAAGAGGCCCGCGAGGTTGTCGAGCTGATGGCCGCCAATGGGCTCAAGCGTGGTGACAACGGACTCAAGGTGATCATGATGTGCGAGCTGCCGGCCAACGCGCTGCTGGCCGAGGAGTTCCTCGAGCACTTTGACGGTTTCTCCATCGGTTCCAACGACTTGACCCAACTAACGCTGGGCCTGGATCGTGATTCGGGCATCGTGGCGCACCTGTTCGACGAGCGTAACCCGGCGGTGCTCAAGCTGCTGAGCATGGCGATCCAGGCCTGCAAGGCCAAGGGCAAGTATGTCGGCATCTGTGGCCAAGGGCCGTCCGACCATCCTGATCTCGCCAAATGGCTCATGGAGCAGGGCATCGATTCCGTCTCGCTCAATCCCGATGCGGTATTGGAAACCTGGTTCATGCTGGCGGGTGAGACGCTCTCCTAGAAATTTTTCCTAGAGTTACAATCTGAGCCCGATTGAGAGTCGTCAATCGGGCTTTTTTTCGCCTATGCTGTACACCTCTTACATGGAGTTACCTAGGGGCTCGCTCATGGATACCCAATCAGTTTCTTTTCGTCGATGCTGGTTAGTTACCGTTACTTCAGTTTGCATGCTGGGCACGCCGTTGCTGGGGAGTGCCGAGGTTGCCTTTCAATACGAAGCCCCGGCCATCGAGCCGGAAGCCGCATCCGGCTACAACGAAAAGCCAGGCTGGGCCACTGAACGCTTTGCCGTGGCGGCAGCCAATCCGCTGGCCACCGACGCCGGCTACCAGGTGCTGAAGGCCGGAGGCTCGGCAGTGGATGCCGCCATCGCCGTGCAGATGGTCCTCACCTTGGTGGAGCCCCAGTCGAGCGGCATTGGCGGTGGTGCTTTCCTGATGCACTACGATGGCAGCGAGGTGAAGGCCTACGACGGACGTGAAGTCGCCCCCCGTGCCGCCAGCGAGTCGTTGTTCCTCAATGGCGGGGGCGAGCCTCTCGAGTTCATGGACGCGGCGGCCAGTGGTCTTTCGGTCGGCGTACCCGGAACCGTACGCATGCTGGAGATGGCCCACGAAAAGCATGGCAAGCTACCCTGGGCGGATCTGTTTGCACCTGCCATTACCCTGGCTGAGGAGGGCTTCGAGGTCAGCCCGAGGCTGCACACCAGCCTCGCCGCCGAGGAGAGACTGCGTGACGACCCGCTTGCCAGCCAGTTCTATTACACCGAGGAGGGCGAGCCGCTGCCTCAGGGGCATCGTCTGCAGAATCCAGCGCTCGCCGCGGTCCTGAGCGAGATTGCCGAACACGGCAGCAAGGCATTGCACACCGGCTCGATCGCCGCTGATCTCGTCCAGCGAGTGCAGGGCCACCCCGGGCGCCCCGGGGCGATCAGCCTGGAGGACATGGCCACCTACGTGGCAAAGGCGCGCGATCCGCTGTGTACCGACTGGCAGGATTACCGAATCTGCGGTTTCCCGCCGCCGTCCTCGGGGCATCTCACCATCATGCAGATCCTTGGCATCCTGGAGCAGCTGCCGGCGCTCGACGAGCCGATGGAAGAAGACCTGCCCGGTACCGAATGGCTGCACCGTTTCCTTGAAGCGTCGCGGCTGGCTTTCGCCGATCGCGACAAGTTCATCGCCGACCCTGATTTCGTCAACCCTCCCGGCGGTGACTGGAACAGCATGCTCGACGAAGGGTACTTGGCCGAGCGTGCCAGGCTGATCGGAGAGCAAAGCGTGGGTCCCGACGGCGCCGAGCCAGGTAATCCCGGCGAAGTGGAAACGGCCTGGGCGATTCAGCCCAACCAGCCAGAATATGGCACCAGCCACATCAGCATCATCGATGAGGAGGGCAATGCCGTCGCCATGACCACCACCATCGAGGCCGCTTTCGGTTCACGTATCCTGGCCGACGGCGGTACCGGTCTGGCTGGCGGGTATCTGCTGAACAACGAACTTACCGACTTCTCGTTCCGGCCGCTTGATGCCGACGGCTCACCGATTGCCAACCGCGTCGAGGCTGGCAAGCGGCCGCGTTCGAGCATGAGCCCGACGCTGGTTTTCGACCGGGAGAGTGACGAGCTGGTGGCCAGCCTCGGCTCGCCGGGTGGTGCTGCCATCATCCACTATACCGCCAAGGCTCTGGTAGCCATGCTCGACTGGGGGCTGGATGCGCAAGAGGCGCTCAACCTGCCTCACGCCATCACGCTCGGAGGACCGGCCTACCTCGAGCAGGGACGTTTCCCGGCTGAGACGCTCGAGGCGCTCAACGAACTCGGCCACGAGGCCAGCGAGCGCGAGCTGGTGAGCGGGCTGCAGGCGATCCAGCGTACCGCAGAGGGGTTCTTCGGCGGCGCCGATCCGCGTCGTGAAGGTGTGGTGATGGGCGACTAGCCAGCCTGTTCGTGTGGCGCCCGCCAGGGCGCCACGGTCAGCGGCGTAGCCAGTTGCGCAGTTTCACCAGCAGAATCGCCCCGTCACTCAGTTCGCGGCGGTCGCGAATGAGTTCGGCGAGGCGATCCGGGTAATCGGTGATGATGGCATCCACGCCAAGGTCGATCATCTGTGACATGCGCGCCCGGTCGTTCACCGTCCAGGCGTGCACCTCGTAACCCAGCTCACGAGCCAGCCGGATCTCGTTGTCGGTGATACGGTTGTGGCGCAGCCCAAGGGCGTCGAAACTGCGTCGATCGAGAGTTCCCGGCATCACCAGTTGGGCCAGCAGCGTGACTCGCAGCTCCGGCTCACGCTCCTTGACCATATCCAGCACATTAGCCGACATCACCGCCAGGCGCGTTTCACCCTTGACGTCTGGGCTGCCGCAGCGGGCGGCCTGTGCCGGTGTCACCCGGGCCAGGCACTCACGTCTTGCTTCGGTTTCGCGCTGTAGCGCGTCAAGCACGGCCTCTACCAGCTCGACTTCCGCTCCCGGGTCCGGCTTCATGTCGATCATCAGGGCACTTTTACCGCGTACCGCGGCGAAGGCCTCGCCGAGAGTGGGAATGCGCTCACCGATGAAGGCATCGCCGAACCAGCTACCGACATCGAAGTCGCGTAGCTCTTCCAGGGTCATGTCCTGTAAGTTGCGCGGGTCGCCGGTCAGTCGTCGGAGGCTGCGGTCATGATAGAGCACCACCTCGCCATCGGCCGTCAGCCGCACGTCGATCTCCACGTAGTGGGCGCGATCCTCGTTGGCCTGCCTGATTGCCGACAGTGTGTTCTCGGGGGCGGCCATCGAGCTGCCGCGATGCGCGATGATGGTGACGTCGTCGCGCAGCTCGAAGCTGTTGACGATCCACCAGGCCTGGGCCAGTGCGAACAGCAGCACGGCAAGTTCGACGCCCCAGGCGAGCCGGCCCGGATGCGCACCGGGTGGCGGCGGAGCAGGGCGTGGTTCGCGATGGGCCAGGCGCAAGTATAGACAGGCCGAGAGCAGGGCGTTCGCCGCGATACCAATGAAGGTGATGGCAAGTGTTGCCAGCACATAGCCGGTCACGTAGGCCAGCATGGCGGGAATCAGAACCGCATTGCGCTCCGGTAGCCACCACAGCATGGGGGTGAAGACACGGTCGAAGAGCGTGCTGGCCAGGAAGGGCAGAGCAACGATGACCAGCAGGACGGAAATCACCACCAGAGCGACCCTGCCCCGGTGGCCACGGGTCAACTCTCGGCTGCGCCTGAGGGCGGCAAACGCTGAAAGGTTCTCCAGCGTGACCACCGGCAGCGCGAGGATCCAGCGCACGTAGAGCCATGCGGCAATCAAGGCCCAGGCCAGGACCAGCGGCGCAGCGGTCGCCAAGAAGTGCCATAGCGCTGGCGGACGCATGCGCAGCACGTAGTAAGGGTCGAGGCCGCCGATGATCAGTTCGTAGAGCCAGCCTAGCAGCAGCACGACGGGCAGCAGCAGCAGCAGGTGTGCACCTACCTGCAGAACGACCAGTCCGGCCAGGGCGGGTAGCCGACGCAGGATCTGCCACAGGGCGATGAACGCCAACTGATAATGGTTGTCGCGACGTTTGACCGCCACCAGGATCATGCCGGCCTGCTGCAGGTAGAGAACCAGGAAGGTCAGTCCTATGGCCGCCAGAAGCCACAGTATTCCGCCTGGACTGAGCAACAGGTCGAGCAACGCCGCATTGGTGACCACAGGACGGTCGAAGCGCCTGAGCAGGGCGGTCAGGGTCCAGGCCACGGTCGGCAGCAGCAGACTCGAGGCCAGCAGAGTGAAGAAGAGATGATACGCCACCAGCGGACGCAGGTGCTCTCGCAGGCTGCGCAGCACATCCACGCCTAGTGACGTCATCGACATGTAGTCTCACGATGAAGGTCCATGACATTAGCGTGGCACTGCAGCCGCCTGATGGGCAAGTACCACGGAGATGTCAGTGAGCGCTAGGAGGGCTCAAGTGTCGAGAGGCAGCCGTTCTTCGGCCACCACGATGCCGTTGTTGTCGGCATAGAGCCACTGGCCCGGGCGCAGGGTAACGCCGGCGAAGGTGACCGGTATGTCGCGGCTCCCCTCGCCGCGCTTCTCGCTTCTGCGCGGGTGCGCACCGAGCGCCTGGACGCCAAGATCGGTCTCGGCAAGGATATCGACATCGCGTACGCAGCCATACATGACGACACCCGACCAGCCGTTGTCCACGGCCTGTTCCGCCAGTATGTCGCCGAGCATGGCGCAGCGATGGGAGCCGCCGGCATCGACCACCAGGACAGAGCCTTCACCAGGCTCGCTGACGGCCTGCTTGACCAGGGAATTATCCTCGAAGCACTTGATGGTGCGCACTGGCCCGCAGAACGCCTCACGACCGCCGAAGCTGACGAAGATCGGGTCGAGTACCTGCACGTCCGGGTGGGCATCGCAAATGTCAGGCGTGATGATTGCGCTCATCGGAAGCTCCTTGCTGAGGGGATGGTCGGGATGATGCCATGGTTCGTTCGGCCCGGCCCTCGTCGATTCGTCGCAGGCCGGCCGACACCGGGTGGGACCCGGTGTCGGCAACTTGAAGCAGGGGCAGGAAAACTGAACTAGAAACGAAGCCCTACCGAAGCGGTAAAGGTATCGATGGTGTAGTCGCTGTCGAAATCGTAGCGCTCGTACTCGGCGCGAATCAGCACCGGATTGAAGTTGAACTGGGCGCCAAGGCCGTAGACCGGATCGAAGCCGTCATTGTCCTGCAGGTCGAGTTCGGAGTCACCCAGGTTGCCTTTCACTTCCGTCTCCCAATTGGCAGCGCCGATCTTGGCAAATGGCATGAACCAGGTCGTGATCGGCAACTGGCCGACCAGGCTGGCGCCGTAGGCGTTGGATTCCAGGTTGGTGCTTGCGCCGTCGGTGCCGCGCAGACGTACACGCCCCAGGTCGGCATAGAATATCTCCGCGGCCAGGTAACGGTTGAACTGGTAACCGGCAAAACCCTTCCAGACGTTGTCATCGTCGTCGATGCTGAAGTTGCGGCCCCCGCTTTCGATGAAGTTGTCCACGTCCTCGCGGTCGTTCTCCAGTGAGCTGAACCCGATGCCGAGGCCCAGGTAGGCATACCGCTCATGGGGTTGGCCGGCTTGTGCCTGAACCCCGGCGGCAACGAGTAGCGAAGCGGATGCAATGGCTGTGGTGAGGAGCGTTCTGGTTGACATGTTCTGACTCCTTGAAAAGTCCCTTGGGCCTTGTCCGGCAACTTGCAGCCTTGCGCGCGGCAAGTTGGCTTACTGGAAAGGCCAGCCTTGAAATCCCTCTTTCTTGTCATGCGCAGCCGATACCGACCGAACCGAACCGAACCGAACGCATGTAGGCTTTCTAAACTTAGACTCGGGGTCAGTCGCTCTCAAGGCGGGCTGAGTAAAATAACGTAGCGAGGCGGCAACGAAGAGGGCAACGGCCAGAATGGGGCAGGCACAAAAAAAGCGCCCCAGTGGGGCGCTTCGTTCATCGGCTCAGGTGCCTGGCAGAGGCACTATCGATGTTGCGAGCATCGGAGTCGAACTTGATTCTATCAGAACCTGGGATATCAGGCTTCCTGAGCGATCGGAATCACGTTGGAAGCAGCGTTCTGATACTCCTCGATTTCATGGAAGTTCATGTAACGATAGATCTCGCCGGCCATGGCGTCGAATTCTCCCATGTAACGCTGGTATTCCTCGACGCTCGGCAGACGACCTTCCACCGCGGCCACCGCCGCTAATTCCGCTGACGCCAGATAGACGTTGGCGCCATCGCCCAGGCGATTGGGGAAGTTGCGAGTAGAGGTGGAAACCACGGTGCTCTTGGCGGCAACGCGGGCCTGGTTACCCATGCACAGCGAGCAGCCCGGCATCTCCATGCGCGCGCCGGCGCGGCCGTAGATGCCGTAATAACCCTCTTCGGTCAGCTGGTGCTGATCCATCTTGGTCGGCGGTGCCAGCCACAGGCGGGTCTTCAGGCTACCGGCCGGCTGCTTCTCTAGCAACTTGCCGGCGGCGCGGAAGTGGCCGATGTTGGTCATGCACGAACCGATGAACACCTCGTCGATCTTCTCGCCAGCCACTTCGGAGAGCAGGCGGGCGTCGTCCGGGTCGTTCGGCGCGCAGAGTACCGGCTCCTTGAGCTCTGCCAGGTCGATCTCGATCACCTCGGCGTACTCGGCGTCCTTGTCGGCGCGCATCAGACTGGGGTTGGCCAGCCACTCCTCCATGCCCTGAATGCGGCGCTCGATGGTGCGGCGGTCGCCGTAGCCATTGGCGATCATCCACTTGAGCAGGGTGATGTTGGAGTTCAGGTACTCGGCAACGCTCTCCTCGGACAGGGTGATGGTACAACCTGCGGCGGAGCGCTCGGCGGAGGCGTCGGAGAGTTCGAAGGCCTGCTCGACGGTGAGATCCTCAAGACCTTCGATCTCAAGCACGCGACCCGAGAAAGCGTTCTTCTTGCCGGCCTTGGCGACGGTCAGCAGGCCCTGCTTGATGGCGTAGTAGGGGATGGCATGGACCAGGTCACGCAGGGTGACGCCAGGCTGACGCTTGCCCTTGAAGCGCACCAGCACCGACTCCGGCATGTCCAGCGGCATGACACCGGTGGCGGCAGCGAAAGCCACCAGACCGGAGCCTGCCGGGAAGGAGATACCCAGCGGGAAGCGGGTGTGCGAGTCGCCGCCGGTGCCGACGGTGTCGGGTAGCAGCATGCGGTTCAGCCAGCTGTGGATGATGCCGTCGCCCGGACGCAGGGAGACGCCGCCGCGGTTCATGATGAAGTCGGGCAGGGTGTGGTGGGTTTCCACGTCGACCGGCTTCGGATAGGCCGCGGTATGACAGAACGACTGCATGACCAGGTCGGCCTGGAAGCCGAGGCAGGCGAGGTCCTTGAGCTCGTCGCGGGTCATCGGGCCGGTGGTGTCCTGGGAGCCCACGGTGCTCATCTTCGGCTCGCAGTACATGCCCGGGCGCACGCCCTCCATGCCGCAGGCCTTGCCGACCATCTTCTGGGCCAGGGTGAAACCCTTGCCGGTGTCCTTGGGCTGCTCGGGCAGGCGGAACACGTCTGACTGGGGCAGGCCCAGTGACTGGCGTGCCTTGCCGGTCAGGCCGCGGCCGATGATCAGCGGGATACGACCACCAGCGCGCACCTCATCGAGGATCACCTGGGTCTTGAGTTCGAAGGTGGAGACCACCTCATCGGTGCCATGCTTGCACACCTTGCCTTCGTAGGGGTAGACGTCGATCACGTCGCCCATTTCGAGATTGGAGACGTCCATCTCGACCGGCAGGGCGCCGGCATCTTCCATGGTGTTGAAGAAGATCGGGGCGATCTTGCCGCCGAAGCAGAAGCCGCCTGCACGCTTGTTGGGCACATTGGGAATGTCGTCACCAAAGAACCACAGCACCGAGTTGGTGGCCGACTTGCGCGAAGAACCGGTACCGACCACGTCGCCGACGTAGGCAACCGGGAAGCCCTTGGCCTTCACTTCCTCGATCTGCTTGAGCGGGCCGGTGGTGCCCGGTACTTCGGGCACGATGCCTTCACGCTCGTTCTTGAGCATGGCGTTGGCATGCAGCGGAATGTCGGGGCGCGACCAGGCGTCCGGAGCGGGGGAGAGGTCGTCGGTGTTGGTTTCGCCCGGCACCTTGAAGACGGTGAGGGTGATCTTGTCGGCCAGTGCCGGCTTGGACAGGAACCACTCGGCCTCGGCCCAGGACTGCATGACATCCTTGGCCACGGCATTGCCGGCCTTGGCACGCTCTTCCACGTCATGGAAGGCATCGAACATCAGCAGGGTGTGCTTGAGCTGCTCGCCGACTTCCTTGGCCAGCTCGCTGTCATCCAGCAGCTCGACCAGGGTAGCGATGTTGTAGCCGCCCTGCATGGTACCCAGCAGCTTGACGGCATGGGTCTTGTCGACCAGTGGGGACTGTGCCTCGCCCTTGGCGATGGCTGTCAGGAAGCCGGCCTTGACGTAGGCGGCCTCGTCGACACCCGGCGGAACGCGATTGGTCAGCAGGTCGAGAATGAACTCCTCTTCGCCGGCCGGCGGATTCTTCAGCAGTTCGACCAGCGCAGAAACCTGTTCGGCATTCAGGGGCTTCGGCGGGACGCCCTCGGCGGCGCGTTCTTCGACATGTTGGCGATAGGCTTCAAGCACGTTGGGGCCCTCATCTGGTGTATTGCCCAAAGCAGTTCGGTACGGCGATGAACATCGGCGAAATAACTGCCTTGGCGGGAAAAACAACCGTAGTCACTGGGTGGCGCGATTCTACGGGAAACTGTCGACAATGTTAAGTTGGCCCGTTGAGGCGGGGCCTAGACTTTGGTCGTCGCGATGTTTGCTGAACTACAGGGTGCCACCCAAGGCAGGGCGCGTTACCATTGGCCGAATGACCAACGGGAGAGTGGGATGTGCGCACGTGTCGCCTCGCCCTGCGTGGGGCTCTGCTCGACGACGCTGGGTGATCCGGTGTGCCGGGGCTGCCAGCGAACGGACGACGAGATCGTGGGGTGGATGGCCTTGACCGCCACGCAGCGTGATAGGCGTATTGCGGAGCTGGATGCCTTGCGCGAGCGGGTCGCCGGACGTTTCCTGCACGTGGCGGACGAAGCCTGCCTGGAAGCCCAGCTCAAGCGATATCGCATTCGCTTTCGTCCCGAGCAGCCGCCCCTGTCGCGGGCGGTGGAACTGCTGCGGGTCGGCCGCGATCGAATCCGCGAGCTGCATCGCTATGGCCTGGTGCCGCAGCAGAGCGTCGCCGGGCTCAGTGCTGCCGAGCTGCACGCACGCCTCAGCGAGCAACTGCTGGATGAGGCGAACGAGCGTCGCCGCATAAACCCGACGCAGACTCCCCATCGTTGCCTGCCCGATCCAGAATGCCGAGCCTGAAAATGTCCGAGACCCTCGAAGCGACCCACCATGACGTCGAGCTGCCGCAGGGCCTGCTCGCCTTCCTCGCCTGCCCCACGCCGGATGCCTGGGTCGAGTGGGCGCTGGACAATCCCGAACTGCTGCTGATCGACCACGCCCAGTGTGAGAAGAAAGCCGCCTCGACCGCCATGAGCCTGCTCTATCGCTATGTTGACCAGCCGCTGCTGATGACCAAGATGTCGCAGCTTGCCCGCGAGGAGCTGCTGCATTTCGAGCAGGTGGTCAAGCTGATGGAAGCGAGGGGCATCGAATACCGCCATATCAGCGCTTCCCGCTACGCCGAAGGTCTACGTCGGCACGTTCGTCCTCAAGAACCGGAGCGACTGGTCGATATTCTCATCATAGGGGCCTACATCGAGGCGAGAAGCTGCGAACGTTTCGCCAGGCTGATCCCTCACCTCGATCCAGAGCTGGCCCGATTCTATCGCTCGCTGGTCAAGTCCGAGGGCAGGCACTACGAAGATTACCTCATGCTGGCTCGGTATCTTTCGTCGGATCCCATTGACAAGCGAGTGGATTTCTTTGCCGAATGCGAAGCACAACTAATAGTCACGCCGGACACGGCGTTTCGTTTCCATAGTGGCGTGCCGGCTTGATACCGCCACTTTGCCATGCAGGGTTCCGTCATGCAGGACGCTTCAGTTATCGTGCATAACAGTGAGTGTGATCACCTGGCGTTGTTCGGCCAGTTCTCGCTGGCACTGGGTGATGATGTACTGACCCAGTTCAGCTATGACAAGGTCAAGGCGCTGCTGGTCTATCTCCTGTTGCACCAACAGCCGGTCAACCGGGCCAGCCTGGCCGAGCTGCTGTGGCCCGACCAGGGCCTCTCCTCGGGACGCACCAACCTGCGCCATGCCCTCCATTGCCTGCGCCAATCGCTGGGCGAGGAGGCCGAGCGCGTGCTGGTCGTGTCACGTCAGACCATTGCCTTCCGTCGGCCCGAGGGCTGGCGCTTCGACCTGCACGAACTTCAGCAGTTGCTCGAAGGCGCGCAGGATGTTGCGACTCTCGACCAGTTGCTGCGGCGCTATCGAGGCGATCTGGTAGAGGAACTGCAGCTACCGGCATGCACGGAATTCCAGCGCTGGCTGGTACAGCTGCGCAATGAGTGGCGCCAGCGGGTGATCCGCTTTGCCGAGGGCGTGCTCGAGCGCAACGACGATGTGCCCGACACGCTGTTGCAGACCTTGGTCAGTCGTTTCTCCGGCTATGGGCCTTTCCACGAGCGCCTGGTGCGTCAGCTTGCCGAGCAGGGTCAGCTGGCGGCTGCCCATGAGCAGTACAACGCCTACCTGCAACTGCTGGCACTCTCCGGCCAGCAGCCCGAACCCAATTTCCTGCAGTTGGCGCGTCATTGGTCGGACGGCAACCCCGATCTGCAGAGCCTGTCGCCGCAGGGCGCCTTCTCGCGCACGCTGGCGGCCGGAAGTTCGCCGCTGCGTGAGGACGAGATCGAACAGCGGCAGCTCTCGGTGATGGCGATCCGCCTACGAGTGAAAGGCGATTTTTCTGCCCGCGACGAGACCCGTGCCTGCCTGGCACTGCAGATCGAACTGATGCGCTGGCTGGAGCAGCAGTGTCATCACCTGGGAGGCTTCTGGCTGCCCGGGGCGACCGGTGGCCTGGGTTTGGCCTGCTTCGGCACTCATGGTCCGGCGCATCAGCTAGCCGAACTGGTGGCGCTCTATGAACACTGTCGGCGTGTGCTGCCCGACGAGGTGGCGCGCCATTGGAGCGGCGAAGGCGAGGCGCCACGCATTGAACTGGCGGCTGGCCTCAACAGTGGCCGCGTCGTCTACCTGCCCGAGCGCCAACTGGTCGACCCGCTGGGTCAGGTGACCCAAGGTGCACTGGACCTGATGTCCGCCGCCGAGGGCAGTGAGCTGGTCATCTCCCAAGAGGCAAGCCAGCACATGCCGCCGGCGCTGGACCTGCAGCCGCGTCTTTCCTCGCGACTGGTGGCGAGTGACGGTCGCGTGAGGCTGCGTGCTCTGGTGCTGGGCCACAACGAAGGCGGTCGTGATGCCATGCCGCCGAGCCTGGTGGGGCGTGAAGCGTCGCTGCGCGTGCTGCGCGATGCCCTGGCGCGTGCCGGCATCGGCCTGCGCCAGAGTGTGCTGGTGCGTGGCGCTTCAGGCATGGGCAAGTCGGCGCTGATGGTCGGCTTCCGCCAGCTCGAACTCAGCCGTGACGCGGCCATCTGCTGGCAGCCCACCACCCGCCTGTCGGTACTGGAGCCCTATGGCGTAGCTCGCACGCTGCTGCGCTGGCGGCTCGATGGCAAGTTCGACAAGGCCGGGCTCGAGGGTCTGATCAGCCAATGCGAACTCAAGCTGAGCCCGGAACAGCTGGGTTTGCTGGAAGAGGCGCTGGGAGTCAGGGAGTCGCCGGAAGTGGCGCAATTGGCGAAGAGCGGCGAGGCGGTGGATCTGGTCGTGCTGCTGCTGTGCCGGGCCATCGAGCGGCAGGCTGTCGAGCGTACCCAGGTTTTGATGATCGACGACCTGCAGTGGCTCGACGAACCCTCGTTCCGCGTATTGGCCGGTTTGCAGGCACGTTTGCCGATCAACTGCGCCTTCCTCCTGGTCGCCAGTCACCATGGACGCGAGGCCCTGCCCACGCGCCTGCACTGGGACCAGCAGGTGACGCTCAGCCATCTCGATGCCATGCAGTCGTCACGCCTGCTTTCGCAACTGGCCAGGCGCTACCGATTGCATCTCAGCCCACGCCTGCGTGGACAGATCATCGAACGCTGCGATGGCGTGCCGCTCTACATGCAGGAGATCTGCCGACGCCTGGAGATGGATCGCCGGGAGGGGCGTAGCGTCCATCTCGACGAATTGCCGCGCGGGCTACTGGGACTGCTGGCCGGGCGTATCGATCAGCTCGACGGTGACCGCGAGGTGGCGCACGTTGCCGCGGTGCTGGGGCGTCGCTTCCGCCTCGATTTCCTGGTCGAGTGCAGCGGCTGGGACATGACTCAGCTCAACCGGGCCCTGGAGCAGATGCGCCGGCTCGAGATCATCGAGCCCGCCGGAGGCGAGGGGGGCTGTCGCGAATATCAGTTCAGCCATCAGCTGCTGCAGGAAGCCGCTTACCTTTCCTGTCCGCGCGACGTGCGGGTGCGTATCCATCGTCAGGTGGTGAGTCTCATCGAGGAGCGCTTCCCGATGTGGATCGGTCGCCACCCGGGCGACTTCGCCACCCACCTGCGGCGCAGCGGTCACTATGCCCGCGGAGCACGCTACTTCGAGCTGGCGGCGCGTGAGGCACTCAAGGTCAGCGCCAACCGCACCGCGCTGAAGATGGCCGACTTCGGCCTGGCCAGCCTGCGTCACGTCGAGAATCAGGCGGAGCGCGAGATCAGCCTGCTGACCGTCCGCGGCCAGGCCGCCTTCGCTCTCGAGGGGCATGGCTCGCCGACCGCACACGAAAGCTTCGTACGGGCCCGTGAGTTACTGGTGCAGCACGAAGGCTGTCATGCCGAGGACTCCGAAGACCTGGAGCAGGCCTTCCTGGTCAAGTGGGGGCTGTGGGTTGGCTGCAGCCAGCGCCATGCCCATGCCGACGCCTTCTCGCTTGCCGCCAACCTGGCCAACATTGCCGGCCGACTCGAGGACCCGCGTTACCAGCGCCTGGCCGACTATGCCCGCGCCAACTGCGAGTACTGGGCGGGTCGTATCCGGCAGGCGTATGAGCATCTCGACGAGATTGCGCCGCTGGAGCAGCCGATGATGATCGAGTGGCTGCCTTTCTCCGAACATCCCCAGGTGGCCGCGGCCTGTTTCCAGGGTTGGGCGATCTGCCTGCGCGGCGACTACCGACGTGCCGAGCAGCAGGTCGAGGCAGCGATTCGCCTGGCCGAGCGGATCGGTCATCCCGGCTCGCTGGCCATGGCGCTGCTGTTTGCCGCTGCGCTCTACCGGCAGCTCGGCCATGTGCACCTGGCGGCGCGCCGCGCCGAGCAGGCCGTAGCCCTGACCGAGACTCCCGACCTGCACCTCTGGCAAGTATCGGCCCAGGGTATTCTTGGCTGGCGTCGGGCGCTATCCGGCGATCGTGATGGCCTGCCGATGATGGAGCTGGCGCAGGAGGAGCTTGGTGAGATAACCGGCCGTGATCGCTATCACCGCCCCACGCTGTGGTACAGCGACGCCTGCCTGGCGCTGGACGAGCTCCCGCGGGCCGAGGATTACCTTGACCAGTGCTTGATGATCGCTCGCGAGCGCAGCACCCTGTTCGTCTCTGAGCTGGCAGTTCAGCTCGCCCGTGTGCGCCACCGCCTCGGCCGCCCGGCGAATGAGGTACGGCTGTTGGTGGAACAGGCGCTTGAGTGCGCGCGCCTGCACGAAAACCGCCATCAGGAGTTGGGTGCGCTGGAGGCATGGTTGACGCTGGTCGACAACCATGATGAAGACATGCGCGAGCAGTTCCGAAGCCTGCTCGACAGCGTGAGCCACAGCGATGCGCCGGTATTGATTCGCTGGCGTACCCTGCTTGACCGCCAACTGCCTCAGTCGAGCAATGCGGCAGGACGCATAGCCGTCGGCAACGGTTGAACCTGGCTCAGGTCGAGGTGCCGCACTCGAGGAAGGCGATTCGCTGCAATGCCTCGGTGCGGTTCACCCCGCACAGTTCGCGGTCGAAGCCGAATCGCTCGCACACCGCGGGCCGGCGTTCATTGCCGAATAGGCGGCAAAGGTTGTTTGCGTCGAGCTGCACACAGCGCACCCCGGCCGGCTTGCCGTGAGGCATGCCGGGTATCGGTGAACTGATCGAAGGCGCAATGCAGCAGGCGCCGCAGCCGGGGCGACAGCCTTGCTCCTCGGGAGCGCCCAGTGCCGCGATGTGCGGTTGGCTCGCGCAGCCGGTGCTCACGGCCTGGCCTCGGCAAACGCGCCCTTGTCGATCCCCTCGAACGCCTGCACCCGGGTGGGTTTTCCCGTCTCTTCTGCGATCTGTCGTGCCAACCAGGCGGCGATGTACTCGATCGTGGTCGGTGTGTCGAGCACGATGCAGCGCTCCAGTGGCAAGCGCAGTTGAAAACGGCCCTGTTCGGCGCGGTAGCGGCTGGTCAGGCTGGGTCGAATCTCGGGCTCGACCTGCTTGACGATATCGCTCTTGTCGACCAGGTAGCGGTCGTTCAAGTAGCCGGTCCACTGTTCTTCCAGGGCAAGGCAGCGTTCGCCGCGTTGCCACACGTGCAGGCGTGAGCGATGACCATGGGCGATGCGCTGGCAATTGCCGGCGTGGTGCTTGAGCCCATGGCTATAGGTAAAGGCGGCACCCTCGATGACTTCTGCACGCAGCCGTAGGCGTATGTCGCTGATACGGGGGGGCGGGCGTTTCATCAATTCCCGCGCGAGAGTGTCGGCGAGCCGCTCGCGGGTGATTTCCTGCCAGGGCAGCAAGGTTAAGGCCTGGCGAGGTGCACGCACTTCCATCGCGTAGGGCAGAGAGGTGCGTACGCAAATCCCCTCGCTGCATTCGCTGATGCTGATGCCGGGGGCACGGGTCGGTACCAGCAGCGTATGATCGGCACCGGCGTCCAGGCGTGACTTGATCCACGGCTTGACCTGGCCGAAGTCGAACAGCATGCCGTCCTCGCCGAGTTCGCCGTCGAGTTCGGCATCGACGAACCAGCTGACGCCGATCAAACCGCGCTGAGGGCACCAGAGCGAAGCATCGAGCTGGGTCAGCCGATTGACGAATAGTGTCATCAGTCGATTCCCGTGATCTTGTGGGTCTGTAGCGACAGCCGCCACTGTGGATGGGACAGGCAATAGGCCACGGTCTTGTCCAGGTGATTGGTGTTGTCAGTGAGCGGCGCGCTGTCCAGGGGTTGCAGGAAGAAGTGGCGGAAGTCGAGATCGGTGAAGCGCTCGGGGGGAGCCTCTGCCTGAGGGTAGACCAGTTTGAGCTCGTCGCCGGCCGTCAGCGCAAGAGAGGTGGCAGCCTTGGGGCTGACACAAAGCCAATCGATGCCGGCGGGAGCCGGCAGGGTACCGTTGGTTTCCACCGCCACTTCGAATCCATGCGAATGCATGGCGTCGATCAGTGTCTCGTCGAGCTGCAGCAGTGGTTCGCCGCCGGTGAATACCACATAGGGCGTGGCCGCACCGTCGTGATTGGGCCATAGCGCTTTCAGGTGCGTGGCGAGCGCGTCGGCATCGACGAAGCGTCCGCCGTTCTGCCCATCGGTGCCGATGAAGTCGGTGTCGCAGAAGCGGCAGGCGGCGCTGGCCCGATCCATCTCGCGCCCCGACCATAGATTGCAGCCGGAAAAGCGGCAGAAGACGCTGGCGCGCCCGGCGCGGGCCCCTTCACCCTGCAGCGAGTAGAACGCCTCTTTCACGTGATACATCAGCCGTCACCTCTCGATGAGCCGCCGACGCTGGTATCGGGCCGCTGTGTGGCGGCGGTATCGGGCCGCTGTGTGGCGGCGGTATCGGGCCGCTGTAAATAGCCAAGAGGATCGACCACGCCGTTGGCGGCAAAGGCAGCCAGCCGTTCGCGGCAGCTGCCGCAGCGACCGCAGGCCAGTGCCTCGCCGCGGTAGCAGGTCCAGGTATCGGCATAATCGAGCCCCATGGCCAGGCCGTCGGCAAGGATCTCGGCCTTGCTTGAGCGCAGGTAAGGCGCATGGATCTCGACCGGCTCGAAGTTGGCGATACCGGCCACCCCGTTCATGGCTTCGACGAACTCGGGGCGGCAATCGGGGTAGAGCACGTGGTCGCCGCCGTGGGCGCCGTAGTCGACTCGTGCGGCGCCGATGTTCACAGCCTTGGCGATGGCCAGCGACAGCAGCACCATGTTGCGGTTGGGCACTACCGTGGCGGTGAGGTTCTCCTCGCCATAGTTGCCTTCCGGCATGTCGCGGCTGGCATCGGTAAGCGCCGAGTTGTCGATCAGGCCATGGATCGTACGGATGTCGACCACCTGATGCGGTACGCCGAGCGTACGACAGACCCTGGTGGCCACCTCCAGCTCACGGACATGACGCTGGCCATAGTCGAAGGAGAGGGTATGAACCTCTCGCCCCTCGCGCAGGGCACGGTGCAGGACGGTAAAGGAATCCATGCCGCCGGAATAGATCACCACGGTGGCGTTGGAGGAAGCGTTGGGCATAGTGAGACTCTGAGTCGGAGAATTTATCACTCCCGTCTATGGGCGGGCGCCGGGATCCGGTCCGGCGCGCGTCATTCTACTTGAGCGGAAAAACAAGTGCACGTGGCTTGGTGGTGCTGGCAAAGCACTCGTGCTGCTATAATCCAGCCCCATATCAGCGCCCAGGCGCTGTCTGAAAAGTCGGCGAGCGAAGGCCAGACAAGGCAAAAATCGACGAAAGGACGGAGTTTACGGGACGTAAATGAGTACCTTGAGTCGATTTTTAACGCCGTATGGCCGAGCGCAGCTAGTTTTCAGGCAGTGACTCGCCATCGTCCTGACAACGGTGACCTCACATGAAAGCTCCCGAACTGCTCTCCCCGGCGGGGACGTTCAAGAACATGCGTTACGCCTTCGCCTATGGCGCCGATGCCGTCTATGCCGGCCAGCCACGCTATTCGCTGCGTGTGCGCAACAACGATTTCAAGATCGACAATCTGCACCGCGGCATCGCCTACGCTCACGAGCGGGGCAAGCAGTTCTACGTGGCCTCCAACATCGCGCCGCACAACAGCAAGCTCAAGACCTACCTGCGCGACATGGAGCCGGTGATCGAGGCCGGCCCCGACGCGCTGATCATGTCCGACCCGGGTTTGATCATGATGGTCCGTGAGCGCTGGCCCGAGCAGGTGATCCACCTCTCGGTGCAGTCCAACGTGGTCAACTGGGCCGCGGCAAAGTTCTGGTACAAGCAGGGTATCAGCCGCATCATCCTGTCGCGGGAACTGTCGCTGGAGGAGATCGCCGAGATCCGTGCCGAGTGCCCCGAGCTCGAGATCGAGACCTTCGTCCACGGCGCGCTGTGTATCGCCTATTCGGGGCGCTGCCTGCTCTCCGGCTATTTCAATCACCGTGACCCCAACCAGGGCACCTGCACCAACGCCTGCCGCTGGCAGTACAACACCGTGGCCGCGGCCCAGGATGAGACCGGCGACCTGGTGCCGGCCAACTCGGCGGCGGCCCATGCGGCCAGTGGTATCTGGACGCCCGGTCAAGGTGGCCTGATTGCCTCGGGCGGCGGCAGTACCACCTACAGCACGGCGACGGCTGGTGGTGTGGAAGGGCAGGACGAACTGTCCGCCTTGATAGAGGACGCCACTCGCCCCGGCGAGTTGATGCCGGTCTTCGAGGACGAGCACGGCACCTATATCATGAACTCCAAGGACCTGCGCGCGGTGCAGCACGTTCCCAGGCTCACCGAAATGGGTGTGACGTCGCTCAAGATCGAGGGGCGGACCAAGTCGCACTACTACGTGGCGCGCACCGCCCAGGTCTATCGCCGCGCCATCGACGATGCGGTGGCCGGACGGCCGTTCGACATGCGCCTGATGGACGAACTCGACAACCTGGCCAACCGCGGTTATACCGAAGGCTTCTATCGCCGCCACGTCCACGACGAGTACCAGAACTACGAGCGCGGCAACTCGGTCGGTGTGCACCAGCAGTTCGTCGGTGAAGTCGTCGGCTACGATCCCGGTCGCGGCCTGCTGGAAGTCGACGTCAAGAACCGCTTCGAGGTGGGGGATGGCATGGAGCTGATGTTGCCCGGCGGCAACCGTCGCTTCACTCTCGAGCACATCGAGAACAAGCACGGCGAATCGGTGCAGGCCGCGCCGGGCTCGGGTCATGTGGTGCGGATCCCGGTACCGGGTGAGGCCATCGCGCCGGAGCGCATCGAGTTCGCACTGCTGATGCGCGATCTGAAGGGCTGATCAGCGCTACAGGACAAGACGTAGCGTCAGCAACGGAAAGAGGGCGGCCAGCAAGCCGCCCTCTCTCTTTCTGGTCATTCTGGGGAGACGCTCTCAGGAGTCATCAGGATCCTCGTAGTGACCCACGCCGTCCCGGCCGCCATGCTTTACCCCGTACATGGCCTTGTCGGCGGCATCGACCAGAGTTGCCGCATCTTCGAACTCACCGTCTTCCAGGTCGACGATACCGATCGACGCGGTAACGTGCAGCGGTTCGCCATCGGCCTGCGTCAGCGGCTGGCTGGCGAGGTACTCGCGAATGCGTTGGGCCAGGATGCTGGCCTGCTCCCGGTGGGTATTGGGCATGATCACCAGGAACTCTTCGCCACCGTAGCGTCCGGCGATATCGCTTTCGCGAACCATGTTGTTGAGCGCTGCGGCAAAGTGGATCAACACTTCATCGCCGAAGCGGTGACCGAAACGGTCGTTGATACGCTTGAAATGGTCGAGGTCGATGAACATTACCGAGAGCGGCTGGCGGGCGCGCTTGGCGCAGTCGAAGTGCTGCGCGAGGCGCTTCTCCAGCCAGGGGCGGTTGGCCAACTGGGTAAGGTGGTCGATGCGATGCTGTTCGTCCAGAACGACATGGCTGGCATGCAGGGCTTCCAGCTCTCGCTGCTGCTCGGCAAGCCGTATGGTCATTTTCAGGTTTTGTTCGAACAGCAGTTCCTTGGCTTCGGCCAGCAGGTGGGTGCTGTCGATGGCGGGTGGGCAAGTGATCTCGAACAGGCGTGCCAGTGAAGGCAAGCGATGCTGTAGCTCCTGCATCACTGTCATCAGCATGACGATGTCCAGCGAGGCGATAGAGGCGAGCTGGCGTAGCAGGGCGCTGAAAGCAGAGGCCGAGTCGGCCGCCAGCCAGCAGTCGGCGATACGACAGGAGAGGCGCAGGCAGAGCTTGCGTGCATCTCCATCGGCCAACGGGCCATGACTGTCGATGATGCCGGCTGCGATAGAACCGGGCACTCCCCAGCTCGCGGCGAGCCATGAGCCGACCAGGGCATGGTCGCAGCCGTAGCGCTCCTTCTCTGCCTCGCTGAGCTTCTGGTGCTGGCGGAGATCGGGGATGTGCGTGGCATACGCTTCGCCATCCAGGGCTTCGAACGCCAGTATGCCGATATCCTGCAACAGAGCGGTGGTGAACAGCTGGGGGGCCTCGTGCGGACAGAGGTGCTGGGCCAGCTCCTGTGTGGCTGTGGCGGCGATGATGGCACGCTGGCACAGATATTCGTGTTCGAGGACGGCACTGGCGCCGGGGCGGGGAAGACCAAAGCTCAAGGCTATTGCCAGGGTCGCATCCAGCCCGATGCGTGAGACACCATCCAGGCAGGTGGAGACCGGGTTTCCACCTCGCGAATAAGAAACGCTGTTGGCCATGGCGAGAAGCCGCAGGGTAAGTGCAGGGTCCTGGCCGATGGTTCGGGCATAGTCGGTCAGGCAGGGATCGGGGGAGCGCGCAATGGCAATTACCCGTGCCGCGGCTGCCGGCAGGCTGGGCAGGGTACGGCACTCGGCCAGGCGGGTGCGCAGGGTTTCGGGCAAGGGTGGTAGTTGCAGACTGGCGGGATCGCCCACGCCAGAAGATTCCGCTATCGATATCCTATCGATCGGCATATTTTTCCCCGCCCATGCTGATTCTTGTTGTCCCCGGCCAAGCCTATCAGAACGGCTATCGAGCAAGCGTTTGAGGTTTTATTGCTTCCTCAACGATGCATCCAGGTGGTCGACGACTTCCGCCCAGTCGGCGTCATCCTCAAGCGCCGCCTCGAGGAATTCGGCCTGGGAAGGGCTCCAGAAGGGGGCTTCGTGGAGCGCCATGGTGGGAGGTAGCGGAGCATGTTGCTCGATGAAGGCCTGAATCGAGGCTTCGTCGGCGGATAGACCGAGCTGTTCGAAGAGCTCGGTAAAAGGATGCACGGGATGCTCCATGTCGCAACTCCTGGGCCAGCGGTTTCGGTTCATCATGTTCAACTTAGTCTGACTGCAGCAGGAAGTCAGCCGCTCAACGCTCACCCACCAAGGGGGTCAGGAAGCGCCGGCGACGCTCCTGGTCGTCAAGTGGCTGTGCCAGCAGGTGGACAAGCTTGGTCATGGCGGCCTCGGGCGTCATCGCATCGCCCGAGAGAACGCCGGCCTGCAGCAGTCCTTGCCCGGCAGCGTAATGGCCGGGGGCGATGCCGCCGATGGGGCATTGGCTGATCGCGGCGATCAGCTTGCCTTCACCGCTGGCTCTGGCCAGAACGCCGATCAGCTCGGGGTCCGGTGGGACGTTGCCTCCGCCCCATACCTCGAGCAGCGCACCGCGTACGCGGGGATCGCTGAGCCAGGCGTTCAATTGCCAGGCCTGGATGCCGGGCCAGAGTACGCATCTGACCACGCCGCCATCGGCCAGCGTCGAGTAATCCGGCAGTTCGAAGCGTGGCGCCCCGCGCTGCTGGGCTTCGAGACCGCGGCCAGGATAGAGGATCACATCGTCGTCGATGCGTTCGCCAAGCACGGGATAGTTGAGGCTGGCAAAGGCGTCGTCGGCCTCACTGTGGGTCTTGCGCGTGCGAACGCCGCGCAGCAGCCGGCCGGCGAAGGCCACTGCGACCTCTTGCAGTTCCGGCTTGGCGGCGCAGCGCAGGGCCAGTTCGATGTTGTCGAGCGCGTCGCTGCCTTCGGCTTCGAGCGGTTGCATGGCGCCAGTGACGACCACGGGGCGATCCAGCCCCTGGAGCTGGTAGGCCAGGCTCGAAGCGGTCCACGATAGTGTGTCGGTGCCATGCAGCACGACCACCCCGGCATGTTTGCGTACGCTTTCAGCAATGAGCCCGCCCAGGCGCTGCCAGTCGCTGGGGTTGGCTGCGCTCGAGTCGATGGGGTCGTCTACCGACTGGAGCGTGAAGCGAGGGAGCTGTGCTTGGCGACTGGGTGGCAGGCCGGCCAAGGCATGCCTGATCCTTGCCTCGATATCCCCACCCGGGGCGAGCCCTTCGGCACTGGGTACCATGCCCAGGGTGCCGCCGGTATAGAGCACCAGCACGGGGCGATCGACGAAGGGAGACTCGTTCATGGCAGATCCTGGCAATGATGTTCAAGGAGGCACCAAAGGGGTGCGGAGGCAATGATACCGAGATTCGTTTAGCATCTCACTCGTCAATCACAACCCTTGCACCTTCTGCGACTCTATCGCCCGGATGCGTTATCAAGATTTCGCCCTCGTTAAGCCCGGCGCGCACCTGAGAAACGAGCCCTTGGCGACGGCCCAACTCCACCATGCGGCGTGTAGCCCGTCCCTCTTCTATTACGAACACTGTCCACTCTCTATCATGGCGAAACAGTGCGCTGGTAGGGATCTGCAAGACCTGATCTGCTTCCCATATCAGGAATTCGGCATCCACGCGAAAGCCACTGCCAAGGCCGAGTGCGGCCAGGTCGAGCCCAGCGGAGAAGTCCACGGTCACCGGCACTCGCTGCTCGTCCACGCCCAATGCAGAGGTGCGGGTGAAGCCGGAAGGAGCGATGCGCCTGACCTCGCCTGTCAGCGGCTCACCGCCCCATCCGGTGATGTTGACGGCCATGCCAGGGCGCAATCTCACGGCATCCATGGAAAGTAAGTCGACCTGGACCTCGAGATCGTTGAGGCTACCGAGTTCGAGTATCGGGTCTCCAGCGGAGACGCTGCCTTCACAGCAGCGGTAGCGTGTCAGCACAAGCCCGGATATCGGTGCGCGAACTTGCAACTGAGGCTGATCAGCCTCGCTGCGCTGTCCGCTGGCTATTGCCAGCAGTGCGCGAGCGCTTTCCACTTCGAAGCGAGCCACTTCGACGCCTGAAGACGCCGAATTTTCCTGCGCTCGAAGCCGGTCACGCTGGTTCTGACGCTGCTCTAGATCGGCAGTAGAGATGAGATTACGCTGCTGCAGCTGCTGGTAGCGCTGGTATTCCGATTCAGCGAAGCGTCGATCGGCCCGGGCCGTCTCGAGATTGGCTTGAGCGGCCTGGAAACGCGCCTGAGCGGCTTGCAGGTTGTCTTCGGCCTGCTGACGGGTTCGCACGTCCAACGCTGGGGCTGGGCTTGGTTCGAGCTGGAACAGTGCCTGGCCTTCCTCGATGCTGTCACCGACCTCTAGAGTGACGCGTTGGAGGTAACCCGTGATGGGAGCCGAGACATTCCAGGTGTTGCGCAGGCGAGTGCGGCCCTCTTCGACGATTGAGTCGACGAACGGACCCACCGTGACTCGTGCCACATTGACCGGAACCGGTGAGGGACGCAACGCCCAGACCAGCAGACCTAGCAGTCCGAGACCCGCTATGCCCCAAGCCACGTAACGGGGCCAAGTGCGCCGTGCGCTCATTCGTTCAACCTCTCGTAAAGACGGCTCATGAGCTCATCACTCCACGGCCTTGAGTACACGCAACTTATCGAGACGACCGAGGCGCCGGTACACCAGGACGCCGACAATCAGCGAAGTGACCAGGACACCGGCGGCGGCGAAGCCAAAGAGCTGTGTTGTGTAGACCAGCGGTAAACGGAACAAGTCATTGCTGAAGGCTTGATGAAGCAGGCGTATGAAAACGATGCCGAAGGCCCAGCCCATCGGAATGGCCGCCAGGGTGAGCAGGGCAACCTCGCCCAGCAGTATGCGTGCCACTTCCAGACGGGTGTAACCCAGCACCTGCAGCGTCGCCAGCTCCCTGGCCCGCTCGGCAAAGGCGATGCGGGCATTGTTGTAGATCACGCCGAAGGCAATCGAGGAGGCAATGCCAACGAAGATCGTCGCGACGAGCAACAGTGTCTCATCCATGTATTCGCGAATGCCCCTCTCGGCCTCTGCCAGCAGCCCGATCGAAGCCACGCTGGGCATTTCCCATAGTGCGTCATGCAGTTCGCCCGTGTACGCCGTGTCTGCCAGCAGCCAGGCACCGTTGATCGCAGGGCTCTCGCGCATCAGTGCATTGAGGGTGTCGCGGCGCAGGTAGGCGCCCACACCGAGCGGTTCCTCCACCAAGGCCGTCAAGGGCAGTTGAACACGCTCGCGGCGGCCCTCCATGATGGCGACTTCCAACTCGTCGCCGATCCTGGCATCCAGCATCTCGGCCAGATGACGCGTCAGCATGACACCCGTCTCGGGTAGTTGCTGTGGGCGGCCGCTCACATCGAGTACGCGACGCAGCCTCGGGTTGGGTTCCATGCCCAACAGGCTGGTGCGGTATTGGCGATGGCCATGTAACAGGGTCACGGGCACATGCCGCCAAGCCTCCACCGCCAATACGCCAGGCTGATGCCGAAGTTCACCGATTGCGCTTGTCGCAACAGGTTCATTGAAGGTGAGCTCGACATCCATTTGCAATACCTTGCGGTACTGCTGATCGATCATCTCGTTTACTGCTGCGAGCTGGTAGGCGCCGATCATCAACAGCCCGGCAGAGAGGGCTATTCCCACTACCGAAAAGCCAGCCTTGGTTGGATATCGAGCCAAGTTGCGCACCACGATGCGTCCCTCGTTGCCGAGCAGGGCTGCCGGGACCAGGCGTTCCAGCCAGCTGCGTCGGAAGCGGTGTGGTGCGGGTGGACGCATGGCCTCGGCTGGCGGGAGGCTTACCGCTCGCCATACCGCATGCCAGGTACCGGCCAGTGCGGCACTCAGCGTTACCATCAGCGAAAGAGCCAATGCCCAGCCCGGTACGCCGAAGGGCATCTCCGGGAAGCGGAAATACTCACGGTAGACCGCCGCGAGGCCGCTGGACGCCCAGGCGCCAAGTGCCACGCCGATCGCCCAGCCGACCAGTACGATCAATCCCGCCAGCAGGCTGTAGTGGCGGGCCAGTTCGCCATCACGGTAGCCGAAGGCCTTGAGCACGGCCAACTGCTCACGCTGGGTCTGGATGATGCGTCCCATTACCACATTGAGCAGAAATGCCGACACCGTCAGGAATATCGCCGGCAGCACGGTCGCCATAATGCGCTGCTGGTTCAGTTCCTCTTCGATGAAACGATGCGATTGCTGGTCATGACGTGTGTGAGCGCCTAGTGCTCCATAGCGGGCCAAAACCAGGTCCAGGGCATCCATGACACCAGCCTTACTGGTCCCTGTCTGAACCGTCAGGGTCAAACTGTTGAATGCCCCCTCCATGCCATAGGCCCGGGAGAGGGCGCGCTGGTTCATCCATAGCACGGCATAGCGACGGTAGTCTGGCATCAGGTCGGTAGGAGCGGCCTGGAAGAGGAATTCAGGGCTCAGAGCAATACCTGCCAGGGTCAGTCGCGTGCGGCGACCATTGACGATTGCCTCCAGCTCGTCCCCGGGTGCCAGGCCATGCGCTTCGGCGAAGGCATCCGACACTACCACTTGATCGTCACGCCCGGCTTCCGGCAGGTTGCCCGCCAACAAATGAAGGCGGTTGAGCAGCGGCTGACGTCCGTCGGGCAACGACAACAGTTGGCCGCGTACGGGGTCGCCGTAGCCGGGAACCGCCAGGCGTACCGCAGCGCGAACCCGGGGCTCGATCAGATTGACGCCATCGAGCCGCTGCAGTTGCTCCAGCATGCCCAGGGGCGCCCGTTTTACCTCGACGAAAATCTCGGCGAAGTGATGACTGGCGTAGAAGCGGTCCCGGGCGCCGGACAGCGACTCCAGGGTGGTCACGGCAAGGACCAGGGTCATGACACCGCTGGCAATGACCATGGCAATGGCCAGCGCCTGCCCCTTGAGGCGCCAGAGGTCGCGATAGAGTTTGCGGTGGAGAGTCTGCATCGTAGGCGTCGCCGAATTACCAGCGAAGCTCTTGCGGTTTGCGGCGGCTGGCGTTGACGTGCAAATGATCCACCCGGCCGTCCCGCAGGCGGATGATGCGATCGGCCATGTCGCCTATCACTTCGTTGTGGGTAATGATCGCCACCGTGGTGCCGGTGTCGCGATTGACCTGTTCGAGCACCTCGAGCACGCGTATGCCGGTTTGGAAGTCGAGCGCCCCGGTGGGCTCGTCACACAGCAGAACGTCGGGCTGCTTGGCTACGGCTCGGGCGATGGCGACACGCTGCTGTTCGCCGCCCGATAGTTGGGAGGGAAAGTGATCGAGGCGATGTTCCAGGCCCACCAGTGCAAGGGCCGCTTCCGGGGTCAGCGGGTTGCGGCTGATGTCGGTGACGATGGCGACGTTCTCCCGCGCGGTGAGACTCGAGATCAGGTTATAGAACTGAAACACGAAGCCTACGTGATGGCGGCGAAACCGGGTCAGCTCCCGCTGGCTCGATTTTGCCAGGTCTAACTCGTGCTGCGGTGACGAAGGCGCAATGGAGGAATGAGGTTGGTAGCTTGGATGGTAAAGCAATGAACCTTCGCTGGGGCTGTCAAGGCCACCGAGGATATTGAGCAGCGTCGACTTGCCCGAGCCAGATGCGCCGAGCATTACCACCAGTTCGCCCTTGAACAGTTCCAGGTCGACGCCGCGGAGCGCCTGTATGGTGACTTCACCCATCTGGTAGAAACGCTTCAAACCTCGGGTCTGGAACACCACTTCTGACATGACGTATGGGTCGCCTGGTGGGGGCCGTTATCCGCTAGGCTAGCATGCCGCGTTACTCTTATACGCTTGATCGAGGTCAACGAAATGCAAAAGCCTATCGAGTGATGAGCCTGCCATCTTCGCTGATATCCAGGCGCCGGTTGCGCCCGGCCAGCAGGGCGAAGACGACCGCAGCCGCCACGATCAGCAACAGCACCAGGGTGAGTGCGTTCATACTCACTTCGAGCTGCAGCAGCACGCCAACGGCCAGGGGGCCCATGGCCGCCAGGGTATAGCCACCGCCCTGGGCCAGGCCGGAGAGCTTGCCGGCCAGACGTGAATTGGCCGTGCGCAGCACGATCAGGGTCAGGGCGAGGCTGAAGCTGCCGCCCTGGCCCAGCCCCAGGAGTGCCACTCCGAGCCAACGCCAGCTGGCATCGGCCTGTAACAGGATCCACAGGCCGGCGCCGACACAGCCCAGCACCAGCAGCAGGGCCGGCCGCTGGTCGCGACTGAAGCGTGCCAGCCACGGCGCTCCCAAGGCGGATATCAGCTGTACCATGACCGAAGCACCCATCATCCAGCCGGATTCGGATTCACTGTACCCGCGAGCCTGCAGCAGCGTCGGCAGCCAACCAAAGACGATATAGGCCAATGATGACTGGGTGCCCATCAGCAGCATTACCTGCCATGCCAGTGGCTGAGCGAGCAGTTCGCGCATGCTGCCACCTGCAGGGGGCGTGGCGATGGGGCGCGGCGTGCGCGGCATGAGTGCGACCCAGGCCAGCAAGGCCAGTCCGGCCAGAAGACCCCAACTGACCAGGCTGAAACGCCAGCCCCCCAGCAGGTTGGCCAGGGGAATGCTCAGGCCGGCGCCGAGGGCGCCCCCCAGGCACAGGGCCATGGTATAGACCCCGGTCATAAGATCCGCTCCGCCGGGCAGCTCACGCTTGACCAGCGCCGGGAGCAGGGTACCGGCGATGCCGATGGCGGCGCCTGCCAACAGGGTGCCGATGAACAGCAACGGTACGGCTGGCACGCCGCGCAGCAACAGGCCGAGGATCAGTATGCCCAAAGACAGGCTCAGGGTTCTCTCGGGCCCCATGCGCTTGGCCAGCCAGGGGGCCAGGGGGGCGAAGATTCCCAGGCAGAGTACCGGCAGTGTGGTCAGGGCTCCGATGGCAAGAGGCGTCAGACCGGTTTCGGCCTTGATGCGCACCAGCAGCGGGGCAAGTGAAGAGAGGGCGGGTCTCAGGTTGAGACCCACCAGCACCATCAGGAATAGAAAGAGGGCAACGCGTCGAGGGTCGGGGCGGATGTCAGTCGTCATGGCCTCGCCACTTGCCGGTTCTCCTGTTGGCTGTTTGCCTTGCGGAAGCGTCGTCTTCATCGCGGCGAGCGATCAAAGGGTGCTCGTTGACGCCGCGGGAATCGAAGTTAACCTGTCCTGGATCGGCGGACTGCTGGACCTGGCGCCGGATATCCGAAACGTCCTCGACGCTGACCAACTGTTCCTGATCGCCCAGCACTTGGCGTTGGGCGATCAGGCGGCCTTCGAAGGTCCAGCAGCGCTGCGGTGCCTGGGCGACGTGCCAGATGCGTCCTTGCCAGTGGGCGTGCCCCTGGGCATCCAACTGCAGGGCTTCGAGAGGCACCAGCGCGGCGAACAACCGTGCATTGAGCACCAGGCCGCCGCTGGACATGTTGACGGCGCCCTCGAAGCGCCCGGCATGAAGGTCCTCGATGACGCTGCTGCGCTTGGTTCGGGGCTCGATGCTACCCTGGCCGCAGAGATGCAGCAGGCCATCATCGATCTGCTTGATGACCCAGACCGGAATGGGTTGCTTTCCGGTCAGCCATTTAAGCATGCTCGAGCCTCCTTGCATCGTCAGGTGAGGTTTTATGGGCCGTATACCATCCCATATCCCTCGCCAACCGCCAAGCTTCCCTAAGCGAACCGCTCAGGCTCGACGAGTGCGCTGACCGCGGCTGCGGCGACGCGGAGCCTGGGCATCGCCGCCGGTCGTGTTGCCAGCACTGCGCTGGCCCGACTGGCTACGATTGTTGCCGCCCTGACGAGCTTGGCCGCCCTGCCCACCGCGCCGGTTGCGGCCGTTCTCGATCGGCTCGGGCTTGGCGTTGGGGTCGGGCTCGAATCCGGGTTCGATGTGCTTTTGCAGATCGCGCTTGATCAGCCGCTCGATGCCCTTCAGCAGACCGTGCTCGTCGACACAGACGAGGGAAACGGCTTGGCCCTCGCTGCCGGCACGGCCGGTGCGACCGATACGGTGCACGTAATCCTCGGCGACGTTGGGCAGTTCGAAGTTGACCACATGGGGCAGTTCGCTGATGTCCAGGCCGCGGGCAGCGATGTCGGTCGCCACCAGCACCTGCAGGTCACCGCTCTTGAAGGCTGCCAGCGCCTTAGTGCGTGCCGACTGGCTCTTGTTGCCATGGATCGCCATGGCCGGGATGTCCTGCTTGGAGAGCTGCTCGGCCAAGCGGTTGGCGCCGTGCTTGGTGCGGGTAAAGACCAGCACCTGATGCCAGGCGTGCCGGGTGATCAGGTGAGCCAGGAGCTCGCGCTTCTTCTCCCGATCGACGCGATAGACGGCCTGGTCGACGGTTTCTGCCGTGGTATTGCGGCGCGCCACCGAGATCTTGTCGGGATTGTCGAGCAGCTTGTCGGCCAGGGTCTGTATCTCGTCGGAGAAGGTGGCCGAGAACAGCAGGTTCTGACGCTTTGCGGGCAGTACCCGCAGGATCTTCTTGATGTCGTGGATGAAGCCCATGTCGAGCATGCGGTCGGCTTCGTCGAGTACCAGGATCTCCACTCGGGATAGATCCACGTGCTTCTGCTGGTGCAGGTCGAGCAGACGTCCAGGGGTCGCCACCAGCACGTCGAGGCCGGGGCGAATGGCGTCGACCTGAGGCTGCTGGCCAACGCCACCGAAGATGACGTGGCTCTTAAGGGTGAGATGCCGGCCGTAGTCGGCGACGCTCTCACCTACCTGAGCCGCAAGCTCACGGGTGGGTGTCAACACCAGTGCACGTACGTGACGCTGACCGGGGCGCGGGCCGTCGGCCAGGCGCTGCAGCATCGGCAGGGTGAAGCCGGCGGTCTTGCCGGTGCCGGTCTGAGCGCTGGCCAGCAGATCGCCACCCTTGAGTACGGTGGGAATAGCCTGGAGCTGGATCGGGGTCGGTACGGTGTAGCCTTGTGCTTCGACAGCACGCAGCAGTTCGGCCCGCAGGCCGAGTTCGGAAAAAAGGGTCATGCGGTCTCCGCAGATACGTCCTCGCCGTGCCATGAGCAGCTTGCACATGACCAGTCCCGGGCCAAGACGTGAGAAATTCGGTTCAGGGGCGCGGCAGGAGGGACCACGAATCGCCGCGTGGAGGTATTATGCCAGCTTATTCCTCGCGTTGCAGCTTTCCGTTCACTTATGTCTCTTGCCCTTGGCCAGCTTCGAGGTTGCCCTTGAGGCGGGCTAGCACGGAGGCATTCAAACCTTCGATCTGGTCGAGCGCTTCCGGCGTCAGTCGATGAAACCGTTCGGGGTCGCTGATGCCATGAGAGAAAAGGATCTGGGCGCTCGCCGCACCGACCCCCTTGATCTGCATGAGTCCGCTCGCGTGTCGTGACAGCAGGGTGGTTCGCCTGGTCTCGTCCAGATGCTCCCAGCCGCCACGTTGGTAGAGATCGCAGGCGTACCGATCCAGGCCCAGGCGCAGGCTTTCCAGCACGGACTGCTCCAAGTCAGGGACGATACGGCGGAGCGTCTCCGCAAGCTGGTCGCGGTACGCGCAGATCGCCTCCAGCCGGTCAACGGCAGCTTGGGGGGAGGTCGACTCCAGCGCGGCGAGCAGTTCTCGCTCGAGTCGTTGGGCGAGGCTTTGCAGCGCCAGGGCGGTATCGCGATCAGGTATCGCCTGGCTGGGCATGGCAGGGCTGGCCGGCATGTGACTTCCTTGTGGTCGGTTCGTTTATCAGACTAGACCAGGATGGCCATGCAGGTACGGTTCAGCGCGCCTGCCTGATACCCGCGGCAATGTCGCTGGCCACCCGGTCCCAGCTGCTGCCCAGTGCGCGAACCAGGGCAGGGTAACCGTCGTCGTCGAGTTCCGTCTCCGTATGGAAGCGCTCCATGGCCAGCAGACGCCCGTCCGGTGCCAGCAGCTGCCATTGGCCGCTGACGATGGCCAGGCCGTCATGACGCCCCTGGAAGCGGTCGACTTCGAGGCGCAGACGCAGAGCCTCGCTGCGACCCAGGCTGGCCTCGTCGCGCATGACCCGGGTGTCGGGGAGGCGCTCGGCCAGCCTGGCGCGCAGGCCGCGTTCCAGTTGGCGTCCCAACGGCTCGGCCCAGAGGTGCTGGCGGGCGGCGTTGAGCGTGATGTCGTCGAGTTGCAGCACGATGCCGTCGGTATCCAGATAGTGCGCCAGGCGCGGCGGCTGCACGACCAGCAAGTGACCCGCAGCGGAGCTGCCACCCGACAGCGTGGTGCCGCTATCGGGCAGCATGTAACGGTTGGCCGGCGCCGTGGGCGAGGCGCAGCCGGCAAGCAACAGCGTGCCTGCCAGCAGGGCAAGCCAGGTCATCCACCTCATGCAGCGCTCCCTTTCGACGCAATGACAACAGCATAGCGATTCATTGGACGGACCTCATCAGTTGCGTCGCGGTGCGCGCGGTGTCGGATCCACGGCGTCGAGACTGTCGAACAGCAGCGCCCTGGGATTCTCGTTGAGCGTACGCGTGACCGGCTGCAGATCGCGCATCAGTCGCTCCAGCCGTTCGGCGGTGGCGGTCAGCTCGCGATAGGCGTTGGAATCCGGTGACAGGCCCTCCAGGGTTTCCCGCAGCGCCTCCAGCGAGGCGTTGAGATTGGCCGGCAGGTTGCGTGTCCCCGGGTCGTCGAGCATGCCCTGCAGTGAGGCACTGAGCTCGCGTACCTCGCCCAGCATGGCTTCGGAGGCGGTCAGGTTGCGGTCCAGGCCAGCGAGAAGCGGCTCGATCTCGAGCGCGTTGAGCTTCTCCAGCAGAGCGGTGACCTGGGCCTCGATCTGGGCGAAGCCGGTCGATGTCGTGGGGAAGACAGTGCGCTCGCTGAAGTTCTCCGCCAGGTAGTCCTCCGCTTCGTCACGATAGAAGTTGATGTCGACGAACATCGAGCCGGTGAGCAGGTTGCCCGACTTGAGCGAGGCACGCAGACCGAGCCCGAACAGGCGCTTGAAGCGTTCGTCCCACTCCTCGAGGTCGACCTGCTGGTTCTCGATGCCGAGTCGTTGCGGTTCGATGCGAATCAGCACCGGAATGGCGAAGCCGTTGCGTGTGCCCGGCTGCTCGGCGGTGAACTGCCAGGGCACGGCCGCCACGGTACCGATACGCACGCCACGGAATTCCACCGGGGCACCACGCGACAGGCCGCGTACGCTGTCCTCCACCAGCAGTACGTACTCCAGGTAGCGGTTGAAGGTGCCTTGGCGGGCACTCTCTTCGTCGGGGTAGAGGTTGAAGGTGGTGTCGTTCTCCACCGGACCGCCTTGCGGCAGGTCCTCGGGCACGCCGAAAGTGACGCCGCCACCGAGCAGGGCTTCGAGGGATTCCACGTTGACACGGATGCCGTCGGCATCGAGGCGCAGGTCGATGCCGCTGGCCGACCAGAAGCGAGTGCTGTCGGTGACCAGGCGGTCGTAGGGGCTCTCGATGAAGATGCGCTGGGTCATACGCCGGGTATCGGCGTCGAAATTGGCTTCCTCGACGCGGCCCACGGTGTAGCCTTGGTAGGTCACGGGGTCGCCGGCGCGCAGCGAGTTGCCGAGCTGGCTGACCAGGTTGATACGCAGCCCGGGGGCATCGGCCGGTGCCACGGGGGGAAGATCGCTGACCGCGAACTCGCGCACGCCGGGCTCGCCGCTGCCCGGCTGGAGCTGTATGAAGGCGCCGGAGAGCACGGTGCCCAATCCGCTGATGCCCTCACGGCCGATGCGCGGCTTGACCACCCAGAAGCGGCTGCCTTCGGTCAGCATGGCATCGGTATCGGGAGACATACGCGCGGTGATCACGGTATGCGACAGGTCTTCGGAGAGCTGCACGCGCTCCACCCGGCCTACCTCGACGTTACGGGTCTTGATCAGGGTGCTGCCGGCCTCGATGCCTTCCGCATTGCTCATGGTCAGGGTGATCAGCGGGCCACGGCTACGGTAATTGTCATAGACCAGCCAGAGCCCGATCAGCATGGCCACGATGGGCACGATCCATATGGGCGACAGGCGTCGCTGCGGCGTGGCCTTGGCACGATGCATGTCGCGGGAGGCCTCGTTGTCGCGAGGGGTATCGCTCATCCAGTGGTTCCTTGCGTTTCACGGGATTCACGCGGCAGGGGCGTGTCCCAGATCAGTCGGGGATCGAAGGTCATGGCGGCCAGCATGGTCAATACCACCACGGCGCCAAACGCCAGGGCGGCAGGGCCGGGGGTTATCGACATCAGCGAGCCGGCGCGAATCAGCGCCACCAGGATGGCGACCACGAAGACATCCACCATCGACCAGCGCCCGATGAACTCGGTAAGGCGATACAGCCGCGTGCGGCTGCCGGCGTTTAGCTCGTTGCTGCGCTTGACCACCAGGCAGAGCCAGGCGAGTGCCACCAGCTTGCCCACCGGAACGATCACGCTGGCCACGAAGATGACCGCGGCAACCGGCCAGGAACCCATCTGGATCAGTTCCACCACTCCGCCGATGATGGTGGAGGGAGCGCTATGCCCGAGGCTGGTAGTGGTCATGATGGGATAGACGTTGGCCGGGATGTACATCAGTGCGGAGGCGGCAAGCAGCGCCCAGGTGCGCTGCAGGCTGTGCGGCAGGCGTGCATGCAGCCTTTCGCCGCAGCGTCGGCAGTGTCCGCGCCTGTCGGCCCCCAGGTGATTGACCAGCCCGCAGGTGGGGCAGCCAGTCAGGCCCTGGCTGGCGGCTGTCGCTCCGGTGCGGGCTCCTTCGGGGGCCAGCGGTTCACCGGCCAACGAGAACCACATCCAGTCCGAGTCGATGGACTGGGTGGTGGCCAGCAGCAGCAGGGCGAAGGCGCAGAAGGCCCAGAAGGATATCCCCAGCTCGATCTGGGCCAGATCCGCCACCTTGAACAGGCTGACCAGCGCACCAATGATGAAGACGTCGGCCATCATCCACGGGTTAAGATGAGCCAGCGTGCGGGCAATGCCTCGGCTGGCCGGCAGGGGCTGCTCCTGCAGCAGACCCAGTTGCAGCCACATCACGCCTAACAGATAGATGCCGGGCAGCACGGCGATCGTCATGATCACGGCAATGGCTACCAGCGGCTGATCGAAGCCGATCAGTGTGGTTGCCGTCTGGGTAAGCTCGATACGGTTGCCGAAACCGCTGACGCTGAAGCTGACGAAGGGAAAGGAGATCGCCAGCAACAGTGCGACCATGGCCGCCATGGCCAGTGCCATGCTGCGCTGG
Source organism: Halomonas sp. A29 (assembly GCF_046723295.1). Taxonomy (NCBI): domain Bacteria; kingdom Pseudomonadati; phylum Pseudomonadota; class Gammaproteobacteria; order Oceanospirillales; family Halomonadaceae; genus Halomonas; species Halomonas sp. A29. The sequence goes on along the minus strand of NZ_JAXQPR010000010.1, from coordinate 19,013 downwards.
GCCGGGCGATGGTGGCGTGTGGCCAGGACGTGCCCGCAGCGTGGGCATTCCGCTCGTTGCCCTGCCCGCAATGGTGGCAAGGCCACCAGCCAGTCGCACTCGTGGCAGGCACGCAGGCGTCGTCGTGAGGTGCGCACCTCTGGCGGGGTCTGGTCCACCCGCGGTTCGCCAGGGGCGGGCAGGAAGCGAAGGGGCTGGTTGAACACTTGAGTGACGACCCGACGACGGTAATGAAGCGAGGAGTGCCCATCCGCTCGCATGAGCTGGGGGCATGCTGAAGTGTGACACGTTGACGCCATGCGTACCATATACAAACATTCGACCCTGAATGTTCCCCTGAGGAGACGAAATTGTTACTTCCCGTGATGGCTGTGGTGGCAGGTCTTGTGCTGCTGGTCTGGAGCGCCGAGCGCTTCGTCGATGGTGCGGCAGCGACCTCCCGCCGTCTCGGCGTGTCGCCGCTGCTGGTGGGCATGCTGGTCATCGGCTTCGGTACCTCGGCGCCTGAACTGATGGTGTCTTCGCTGGCGGCGGGCCAGGGCAACCCGGGATTGGCGCTGGGCAATGGCTATGGTTCGAATATCGCCAATATCGGTTTGATCCTGGGGCTCATGGCGGTCATCACGCCGCTGGCGGTGCACTCCAGCGTGATCCGGCGTGAATTGCCAATTCTGGTGGCGGTGACATTCTTGTCGGCGTTGCTGATGTGGGGCGGGCTGATCGGGCGTCTCGAAGGCAGCCTGTTACTCGCGCTGCTGGCGGTGGTGATCGGTTTCAGCATCTGGCAGGCGCGTCGCTCGAGCGCCGATACGCTGGCTACCGAAACCGAAGAGAGCCTGCAGGCCCATCCGATGACACTGCGCAGCGGTGTGGTCTGGACGCTTGTCGGGCTGGCCCTGTTGGTGCTGAGTTCGCGCGTGCTGGTCTGGGGGGCGGTGGAGATCGCCATCGGCTTTGGCGTCAGCGACCTGATCATCGGCTTGACCGTCGTCGCCGTCGGCACCTCGCTGCCGGAGCTGGCATCATCCTTCAGCGCGTTGCGCAAGGGCGAACACGATCTGGTGGTGGGCAACGTGGTGGGATCCAACCTGTTCAACACGCTGGGCGTGGTCGGGTTGGCCGCGGTCATTCATCCCATCGAAGTGGGGGGTGAGGTACTGCTGCGTGACTGGAGCCTGATGACCGTCATGACGCTGCTGATGACCGTCTTCGCGATTGGCTGGAAGGGGCGCCCGGGACGGATCAATAGGCTCGAAGGCGCGATGCTGCTGGCGCTGTTCATCGGTTACACCGTGTTCATGGTCCAACTGGTCGTACGCAGTGCTGGGGCGCTGTAGGGAAGGACTTGTAGAGGGGAGCGCTGCGACAACCCGACACAGCAAGAAGCGGGGACTCGGCGCCCGGGCTCTTGTAGTCTTGACAGGTACAAGCACAAGACATGTTGGCAAGTATTGACCTGGGGCAGTGTTATGGCGCGTAGGCTTTTGTAAGCGACGGTGCCCTGCGTGTCTCACTGTTCTAGGCTCTGGGAAAACCCTAGCCGAGTGTCGAGGTGAAATGCGTCACGACATGTCCAGGAAGGACGTGGTCGGAAGCACAACAACGGCACCCTGTGTGCTTTCGCATCCCTTGAGACGTTGACTCTTTCGCAGCCAAGAGGTACGTCATGGAGCTTGATCCCGTATTGCTATCGCGATTGCAGTTCGCCTTCGTTGTCTCCTTTCACGCCATCTTCCCGGTCTTCACCATCGGCCTGGCGTCCTACATCACCGTTCTGCATGCACTGTTCTACAAGACGCGCAATCCGGCATGGGATCGCCTGGCCTATCTCTGGACCAGAGTCTTCGCCGTCGCCTTCGGCATGGGGGTGGTCTCCGGCATCGTGATGTCCTTCCAGTTCGGTACCAACTGGAGCAATTTCTCCCAGGCAAGTGCCAACTTCATTGGACCGCTGCTGAGCTACGAGGTGGTGACCGCCTTCTTCCTCGAGGCTGCCTTCCTCGGTGTGCTGCTGTTCGGTCGCGGCCGGGTGCCGCAGGGAGTGCACCTGTTCGCCGCTGCCATGGTCGCGTTGGGGACTTTCATCTCGACCTTCTGGATTCTGGCGGCCAATAGTTGGATGCACACGCCGGCCGGGGTCGAGTTCGCCAATGGAACCTTCCGTGTCACCTCCTGGATGGAGGCGATATTCAACCCCTCCTTCCCGTATCGCTTCGCCCACATGGCCATAGCGTCGTTCATCACCGGCAGTTTCGTCGTTGCCGGTGTCAGTGCCTGGTATCTGCTGATCGGCCGCGACGTGGAAGCGAACCGCAAGGCGCTTTCGATGTGCCTGTGGATGCTGCTGGTACTGACCCCGACCCAGGCCTTCGTCGGCGATCTCCATGGGCTCAATACGCTGGAGTACCAGCCGGTCAAGCTCTCCGCCATGGAGGGTAACTGGGAGACCCGCGAGGGCGCGCCGTTCCTGGTCGCGGCCTGGCCCGACCAGGCGGCGCAGCAGAACCGCTTCGAGATCGGCATCCCCTATGCCGCGAGCTTGATTCTCACGCATGAGCTGTACGGTGAGATCCCCGGCATCACCGAGGCGCCGCCGGAAGAGCAGCCGCCGGTAGCGCTGGTGTTCTGGGCATTCCGGGTCATGGTCGGCCTCGGCTTCCTGATGATCGCGGTATCGCTGGTGGGGCTGTACCTGAGGCGTGGCGGAAGGGTCTACCACTCGCGACCCTACCTGCAAATGCTGAGGTTGATGTCCGTCACGCCCTTCATCGCCGTGCTTGCCGGCTGGATCACCACCGAGTCGGGGCGGGCGCCGTGGCTGGTCTACGGCATCATGACCCACGCCGAAGGAGTAACGCCCTCGCTGACCGGCGGCATGGCGCTGTTCACCCTGATCGGCTACGTCCTTGTGTACGGCATCATCTTCTACGCCGGGACCTATTACCTGACGCGGGTCATCCGCTACGGCATGCAACCCAAGGACGAGGAGAAGGTGATCGACGATTTCGAGACCCCGAAGCGGCCGTGGTCGGCGACCCACACCCCGTATGACGATGATCCAACCAAGGAGGGAGTCTGACCATGGAAATGTTCGATCTGTCCCTGATCTGGGCGCTGATCATCGGCTTCGGCATCATGATGTACGTGCTGATGGACGGCTTCGACCTGGGGCTCGGCATCCTCTTCCCGTTCGCTCCCGACGAAGATGCCCGCGACGTGATGATGAACACGGTGGCACCGGTGTGGGACGGCAACGAGACCTGGCTGGTGCTGGGGGGAGCCGGGTTGCTGGGGGCCTTTCCACTGGTCTACACGGTGTTCTTGCCGGCGTTGTACATTGGCGTGTTCCTGATGTTGGCAGGGCTGGTGTTTCGCGGCGTAGCCTTCGAGCTGCGCTTCAAGTCGCGCCGCGACCGTCGGGGGCGGAGGCTGTGGAACCTGGCCTTCAGTGGCGGTTCGGCGGTGGCCGCCTTTGCCCAGGGTGCCGTGGTGGGTACCTATATCCAGGGCTTCGAGACCCAGGACGGCGTCTTCGTCGGCGGCGCCTTCGACTGGTTGACGCCGTTCACGGTGCTCACCGGTATCGGCATCATGATCGGCTACGCGCTGCTGGGCACCACCTGGCTGATTCTCAAGTCGGAAGGCTACATTCAGGCCTGGGCCTACAAGCTGACGACGCCGCTGCTGCTGGCGGTGCTGGTGATCTTCGGCATCATCAGCATCTGGACGCCGCTGGTGAACGAGGTCGTCTGGGATCGCTGGTTCGGCCATCTTCAGGTGATCTGGATCCTGCCGGCCCTGACACTGCTGTGCATGTACGGCGTGTATTGGGCGGTGCGGCGCCAACGTGAGCTGCTGCCGTTCATTGCCACGCTCGGCATGTTCCTGTTCACCTACCTGGGCCTTATCGTCAGCAAGTGGCCCTGGCTGGTGCCGCCCAACTACACCATCTGGGATGCCGCCTCGGCCCCCGAATCGCAACTCTTCCTGTTGATCGGCGTGCTCTTCGTGCTGCCCTTCGTGCTGGTCTATACCTTCTGGTCCTACTGGGTGTTCCGCGGCAAGGTGCGGGCCGGCGAGGGCTATCACTGAGCCCATGACGCCCAACTCCCGTTCGGCCCTGGTGCCGCGTAGCTGGCTGGCGGTCCATGCCGCCAGCCAGCGCGGCTGGTTGAGCCTGGCGGCCATCGCCGGGGTCGCCGTCGGCGCGCTGACGATCGCTCAGATGACCCTGCTGGCCTGGATTGTCAGCCGCCTGCTGGTCTCAGGCGACTCCCTGGCGGCACTGAGCTGGGCCTTCTTCGCCCTGATTGGCGTGCTGATAGCAAGGGCGCTGTGCCACTGGGGCCAGGAAGTGGCTGGCCAGGAGGCGAGCCTGCGCATTCGCCAGTCGATTCGTGGTGAACTGCTGGACCATCTTGCCGCCATGGGGCCGGTGCGGGCAGGCTCTCGTCACACCGGTGGGCTGGCCAGCCAACTGGTCGAGCAGGTTGAGGCGCTGGACGGTTACTTCGCTCGATTCCTGCCGCAACTGCGGCTCAGCGTGGCCATTCCGCTATTGGTTCTCGTCGTGGTGTTCTGGCTCGATTGGCTGGCGGCCCTGTTCCTGCTGCTGGCGGCACCCCTGATACCGCTGTTCATGGCCTTGGTAGGGATGGGCGCCGAGCGACTCAACCGGGAACAGTTTGCTGCCGTCAGTCGTCTCTCAGGCCACTTCCTCGACCGTGTACGTGGGATCGCTACCCTACAGCTCTTCCATCGCACCCGTGAAGCCAGCGTTGAGGTCCATGAGGCGGCGGATCGCTATCGGCGCCTGAGCATGCGGACGCTGCGTGTGGCCTTTCTCTCCTCAGCGGTGCTCGAGTTCTTCGCTTCGGTGGCAATTGCCGTGGTCGCGATCTACGTGGGCTTCGGCCTGCTGGGATATATCGACTTCGGCCCGGCGGAGGAGCTTACGCTGTTCAGTGGCTTGCTGGTGCTGCTGCTGGCGCCGGAATTCTTTCAGCCACTGCGAACCCTGGCGCAGCACTACCACGACAGGGCGGCGGCGTTGGGTGCCGCCGATGGCATGCTGGCGCTGCTTGGCGAGCCGCTGAGAACGGCTGTCGGCCCGAACGAGCAGCCGCTGCCTGCGGACAGGCTGGTAGCGTTGACCGACGTTGCCTTGGCCCACCCTGGGCGTGGCCGAGTGCTGGGGCCGCTCAGCGTCGCAGTGGCAGCCGGCGAGACGCTGGTCGTCAGTGGCCCTTCCGGGGCCGGCAAGTCGGCGTTGCTGCAGCTGCTGGCGGGCTTCGTGACGCCCGACGAGGGGGAACGACGCACGCAAGCCGGGCTGAATATCGCATGGATGGATCAGCGCCCCGTGCTGATCCATGGCAGCCTGGCCGACAACCTTCGCCTGGCCGCACCCGAGGCCAGCGATACCGATCTGCAAGCGGCGCTCGAGTGTGCCGGCTTGGCCGAACTAGTGGCCGCGCTACCTCAAGGGATCGATACCCGGCTGGGGGAGCGCGGCGCGGGGCTGTCAGGCGGGCAAGCTCAGCGCCTGGCGCTGGCCCGGGTATTTCTCTCGAGCGCTGACTTGGTGCTGCTGGACGAACCGACCGCGAGCCTTGACGAGGAGACCGAAGCGCGGGTCATCGAGTCGCTGCGAAGGCTGGTCGAGGAGGGCCGAACGCTGGTCATCTCCACCCATCACCCTGCGCTGATGGCCATGGCAAGCCGGAGGTTGGTGATCGAAGCTGGGCGATTCAGCCACGAGCTGACGGAAGGGCGAGGGTATGAGTGACGAATCGTTGAGGGCGACGCTGACTCCCTGGCTACGGTTGTTCGGGCGCCGCCGTCAGAGACTTGTCATTGGCGTGGCGTTGCTAGCAGCCACGTTGTTCTCGGCGGTCGGCCTGCTGGCGTTATCGGGGTGGTTCATTGCCGCCAGTGCGCTCACCGGTATTGCCCTGGCTATGGGGCTGGCCGCGAGCCTTGATGTCTACGTGCCCGGCGGCGGGATCCGCTTCTTCGCCGTCAGCCGCACCGTGGCGCGCTACCTGGAACGGCTCTATAACCACGATACCGTGCTGCGCCTGCTGGCCGACCTCCGCGGCCGTCTCTTCACCGCCATGGCCCGGCTTGACGATCGCACCCTGGCCCGCCAACGCGCCAGCGACTGGCTCAACCGCTTGACCGCCGACATCGATACCCTCGACAGCCTCTACCTGCGCCTGCTGGCGCCGCCTGTGGTGGCGTTGGTGGCGGTGGTGCTGGTCTGCGTCTTCCTGGCGCTGTGGGTGCCGGCGGCAGGTTTGGCATTGGCCGCGCTGCTGCTGCCCGCCTGGATATGGCTGACCGTTGGCCAGGCGTGGCTAGGCATGGCCGCGAGTCGGCGTCAGGTAGAGCATCTGCAGCGCTTGCGTAGCCAGGCCATCGAGTCCCTGGAAGGGATGGCGGAGCTGGAGGCCTACGGCAGCCGAGGCTGGCATCGCCGTGGCTTTCATCAGCACGAGGAAGCGCTACGGCATGACCAGCGTCGTACCGGCAGGCTGGCGGGTTTCGGCAGCGCCTTGGTGAACCTGGTGGTCGGATTGGGCATGGTGGCGACCCTATGGCTGGCGGCGGCGGCGTGGCAGCAGGGCACGATCAGCGGTGCCGTAATGGTCATGCTGCCGCTGGCGGTGCTGGCGCTCGGCGAAGCGCTGGCCCTGCTGCCGGTGGCCTTTACCCACTTGGGAGCAACCCGTGGCGCGGCCGAGCGGCTCAACGCGGTAGAACAGGCAACTAGCGAGTCCGGCAGGAGGCATGACAGTCTGCCCGAGGGTGCCTTGTCCGTACGGCTCACCGACGTGAGCCTGCACTATCCCGGGGCGCTATCGCCAGCGCTGCAGAATGTCACGCTGGCCCTGGCGGCGGGGGAACGCTTGGCACTTACCGGCGTCTCCGGTGCGGGCAAGAGTAGCGTGGCGGCGTTGCTGACCCGGCGCCTGCCTCCCAGCCAAGGCGAGATCGCGGTTGGCGACATACCCCTCGAGAGGATCGAGGAACAGTCGCTGCGTGAACGCGTCGCGATTCTGAGCCAGCGCATCGACCTGTTCCAGGGCAGCCTGGCGGCCAACCTGTGGCTGGCGGCACCTGGTGCCAGCGAATCCCGGCTGTGGCAGGCGCTGGCCTGGGTCGAACTAGCAGAGTGGGCCGAATCCCTGCCGCACGGGTTGGACACGCAAGTCGGCGAAGGAGGGCGGGCGCTTTCCGGAGGGCAGGCGCGGCGCCTGGCCCTGGCACGGCTGTGGCTGCGCGACCCGGGGCTGGTCATTCTCGACGAACCCTTCGCCGGCCTGGATGAAGGCACCGTATCGCGGCTGGCGCCGCGGTTGGACCAGTGGCTGAAGGGGCGCAGCGTGATCTATCTGGTGCACCAGCTCGACGGCGGTATATTCGACCCGCCTGGGATTACTCAGACGAGGCGGCTTATGCCAGTAGGCTGACCGTTTGCGCAAATGCCGTGTATCCATCAGGATATGGAAATAAAGGCGATGAGGTGCATCATGCGCGACTTTCTCAAGCGGCTGCCCAAGGCCGAACTTCATTTGCACATCGAGGGCTCGCTGGAACCTGAACTGATGTTCGCTCTGGCCCGGCGCAACGGGATCGAGCTGCCCTACGATTCGGTCGAGGCGGTGCGTGCGGCCTATGACTTCCAGGACCTTCCTTCCTTCCTCGAGCTGTACTACCAGGGCATGAGCGTGCTCAAGCGTGCCGAGGATTTCCATGACCTGGCCATGGACTATTTCCGCCGTGCCCATCAGGAGGGCGTGGTGCACGTGGAGATGCATTTCGACCCCCAGGCACACCTGGCTCGGGGGGTCGAACTCGATGTCGTGATGGAGGGGTTGAGCCTGGCCCAGCGCGAGGCCGAGCGCGAACTGGGCATATCCACGGCACTGATCATGGCCTTCCTGCGTGACCGACCGTCCGCTGAGGCCATGCAGGTGCTGGAAAGCGCCGCGCCCTATTGGGAAATGCTCGATGCGGTGGGGCTCGACAGCGCCGAGCGTGGCCATCCCCCGTCGAAATTCCGCGAGGTGTTCCAGCGTGCCGAGATGCTGGGCATTCCCCGGGTTGCACATGCCGGGGAAGAAGGGCCGCCCGAGTACATTCGCGAAGCCCTCGACCTGCTCGATGTGTGCCGCATCGACCATGGCGTGCGCTGCCTGGAGGACCCGGAACTGGTTGCACGGCTGCGTGACGAGGGTGTCGTGCTCACCGTATGCCCGCTTTCCAACGTGCGGCTCAAGGTGGTGGAGCGCATCGAGGATCACCCGCTGCCCCAACTGCTCGATGCCGGGCTGAGGCTGACGATCAACTCGGACGACCCGGCTTACTTCGGCGGTGGCATGCTGGACAACTTCGTGGCCTGCCATGACGCCTTCGGCTGGTCGCGCGAGACCTTCATCCAACTTGCCGGCACCGCCATCGAATCCGCCTTCGTGAGCGACAGGCGCCGGCTTGAGCTGCGTCAGCAACTGGCTGCCAGCGTCTGAGCCAACGAAAACCCCCAGCAAAGCCGGGGGCGCGGTGTGGCAAGTAGTGTCGCTGCCCGAATGGGCCCTGCTCTGGGCGGGCTTACGGCAGTGCGGGTACCTCGAAGTCCGGCATTTCCCCGGTCAGGGTATGCAGGAAAGCGGTGATGTCGGCGATGGTGGTATCGTCGAACTCGCGGTTGAGCATTTCCCGACCCATGATCGCCACGGCTTCCTCCAGGGTTTCGGTGGCCCCGTTGTTCATGTACGGATAGGTCACGCCGACGTTGCGCAGAGTGGGCGTGCGGAACTTGTGCATGTCGGCTTCGTTGCCGGTGACCTCGTATCGGCCAACGTCGGTGGAGCCGGGCACCTGGATGGCGTAGAAGTTGCTGTCGGTGAACGCCGGGCCGCTATGGCAGGCGATACAGCCGTTGTCGGCGAAGGCCACCATGCCATCCTTTTCCTGCTGGTTCAGCGCGTTGATATCGCCCCGCAGGTAACGATCGAACGGTGAGTTCGGCGTATTCAGCGTGCGCTCGAAACTGGCTATCGCCATGGCCAGGTTGTCTTTGTTGATCGGATTCTCGTCCCCGGGGAAGGCTTCGGCGAACTTCTCCTGGTAGAGCGGGAATCCTTCCAGGCGCTCCAGTGCCATGTCGAGGGCCATGGCCATCTCGATATCGGCCTGTATCGGACCAAGTGCCTGGCCTTCGAGATCGGGCTCGCGACCATCCCAGAACTGTGAGCCGAGGAAACCCGAGTTGAGGACGGTGGGCGTGTTGCGCTCCCCGATCTGGCCGTCGTGGCCGGTGGCGCGCGGAATGCGGTCGCTCCAGCCCAGCGCCGGGTTGTGGCAGGTCGCGCAGCTGATCACGCCGCTGGAGGAGATACGCGGCTCGAAGAACAGCATGTTGCCGAGTTCGACCTTTTCCTTGGTCAGGGAGTTCTCCGCCGGGATCGGCGGCAGGTGGGGCAGTGGCTGGAAGCGGTCGCGGTAATTGCCGAGGCCGTCGTCGGCGGTGGCACCAGTAGCCGCCAGAGCGGCGCTCAGCGATACCACGGCGGCGAGTCGAGCCGGCCGAACGAGAGCGTGATGTGTCATGACGAATCCCCTGGGTTGCAAGCTAGAGACGGTTTAGCCTGAATTGCAACGTCAGGTTACGGTTGCCTCTTGAGCCATATCAACCAAGTGAAATGGTCGGAATGGGGCACTCATTGAGGCAGGTCAAAGTTTGGTTCGTTCCGTCAGTTTCATGCCAACGAACGCTTGTTCACAGGTTCCTGAGTGTGGTTTCGAGTGCTATCCAACGAGGCGGGGAACGGGGCCGGCATAGATGCCGGCCCCGTGGCATCAGTGGGTGGTGACCAGCATCACCACGCTGAGGGCGGCGGAGACCCACATGGCCGGCTTGATGTCCTCGAACTTGCCGGTGGCCAGCTTGATCAGCACGAAGCTCAGGAAGCCGAAGGCGATGCCCAGGGTGATCGAGTAGGTCAGCGGCATCAGGATGATGGCCAGGAAGGCCGGGAAGGCCTGTTCGAAGCGTGTCCAATCGATCTTGCTGATCGGTGCCAGCATGAACAGACCGACCAGCACCAGGGCCGGCGCCGTGGCGATGCCTGGCACCAAGGACAGCAACGGCGAGAGGAACAGGAACGGCAGGAACAGGAAGGCGATGGTGACCGCCACCAGGCCGGTACGGCCGCCCTGGGCCACGCCGGCGCCGGATTCGATGAAGGTCTGTGCCGCGCTAGTGCCGAGCGGAGCGGCGATCATCGAGGCGAAGGCGTCCACGGTCATCGAGCGCTTGAGGTTGCGCGGGTTACCGTCCTTGTCCTTGAGGTCGGCCGACTCCGAGAGCGCCATGAAGCACGACAGCGCATCGAAGAAGTTGGTGAACAGCATCACGAAGATGAACGGCAGGTAGGCGACCTTGAGCGCGCCCCAGATATCCACCTGCATTACCGCGCTGAAGTCCGGCCAGGCGGCGAAGCCGCTCCACTCCACCACCACATCGCCGCCCCACAGGCGACCCATGGGCGTTGCCAGCAGCGTGGTCAGGGCAATGCCCAGAATCAGCGCGCCGTTGAAGCGCATGATCACCAGGATGGCGGTGGCCATCATGCCGATGAAGAAGGTGATCAGCGAGGCATCCATGCTGCCCAGGGTGACCAGGGTCGCGTCGCTGCCGACGATGAAACCGGCATTCTTGAAACCGATGAAGGTGATGAACAGACCGATGCCGCAGGTAATGGCATAGCGCAGCGAGGGCGGTATCGCATTGATGATCGCCTCGCGCACGTTGAACATCGCCAGGGTGGCGAACAGCACGCCGGACCAGAACACGCAGCCCAGCGCCACCTCCCACGACAGCCCCGCACCCTGCACCAGGGTATAGGTGAACAGCGCGTTCATGCCCATGCCCGGTGCCACCAGGATCGGATTGCGGGCATACAGCCCCATGGCCAGGCTGCTCATGAAACTGATCAGCACGGTGGCGGATAGCGCCGCCGAGAAGGGAATGCCGGCATGGGAGAGGATCGCCGGGTTGACCACGATGATGTACATCGAGGCCAGGAAGGTAGCGATACCCGCGAGAATTTCTGTACGCACGCTGGAGCCACGCCGGCTTGCGCCGAAGTAGGTATCCAGCCAGCTACCTTGACCCAGGACCTGCCGGGAGGGCTGGCCTTCTGTTCTGTCGGCCAGGGAAGAGGAGGTCGGTTCCATAGTCGGTGTCCGTTGTTGTTGGATGCGTTGTCAGTTTCTATTTGGCATTTCTGACCGAATGGTCAAGCATGTCCAGACACAGCCTAGACAATATTTGACCGATTGGACAGGTGGGTTGCGACTAACGTCGTAGAGGCAGGTGGGAGAGGGCTGGAGAGGGGGTGAGACGGCAGAGGGCGGGGACAAGACTCTGGAGAGGGGCTCAGCTCACTGCGGTTGTTGCCTAGGGTGCGGCAGGCCGATCCCGCCTAGGCGTTGCCCTCAACGTTTCGCTTGGTTACGGTAGGTAAAAAGCCGCAAAAGATGGCTAAGTAACCAAGACATACTCAGGGATGCCGCATTTGGGATGATGGGAATCGTCATCCATTCTGCCAGCAGGGCGGTAGCGTCCCTGTAATTCCAGCTCAACCCAGCGGGCTACGCACCACAGCAAACCCTTTGTTCAGCACATGCGTTCCATCGCAGACCTTCACCTTCATAAGCTTGGGGTCGGTGTGCGCTTTTATAACTGGCTTCTTTAGATAAGCAGATATGCATACAGTATATTGGTTCCGACAAAACGTGCATGCACGCGAATTGTGCATAGGTGGCCGAATTATGCTTTGGCGCTATATGAATCAATGGGTTAGGAGAGATGAAGTGTGTTAGATAACATTGTTGAACGCGCAGGGGTGTTCATCCAATATCAGGACGTACGGTCCAATCACTGTTAGAGCTAATGATGAATCAGAAACTTGTGGGTTTGGCCAATAACACTAAGTGGAATGAGCTACAGCAAATAATGTCTGGCTATGGCCAAAGGGCTCCCTATTGGAAAACTCAGGCCACTAATGGTTTTGTCTATCCACCAGATGGCTGGGACGGCGATTGGACCTATCATTTCCGCTTGGGTGAGCACAAATTCATAGAGTGGTGCGAAATGCATCCGAGAGCTAAAGAAGAAGGGCTAACTTTAACCGAGGTTGTAGATATTTGCCGTCGCATTGGATTTGAAATTGAAGTTTACGAGACCTCTGTGCGAGTGATCGGGTATCGGAGGTTCTAACAATCGCAGGCACGGCGACGGCCTTTCCGTTGCGGCTGCGCCTACACTACAAGTCCGCGCGTGCTGCGGGCGTTATATGAAAAGGAGAGTTCAGTGTTCGTAGTATCTCTAGCGTACAAAGTAGAATTATCAGAAGTGGATAAGCACATAAATGACCACATTGCATATCTGGAAAAGTATTACGAAAAAGGGAATTTTATCGCTTCCGGCCGTAAAGTCCCAAGAACCGGAGGAGTAATACTCGCCCATGCAGAAAACCGAGAAAAATTGGATGCCATTTTGCAAGAAGATCCTTTTTTCAAAGCTGATGTGGCAAGTTACGAAGTGACTGAGTTTGTTCCAAGCAAGGTAGGACAAGGTTTTGAGTCGCTTGCAAATTTCATATAACAATCAGCTGCTGTCGGACAGTCAAAAGCTCCGGTCAAAAAAACGGCCTCCACTTTTGCCTGCCTCAGAGCCGGGCGTTGTACGTAAATCCAAAGGCTGATTAAGTATGAAAGAAAAGGTAGTTATTGATAACGAGATTTCACTTTATACCGAATCATTCGGCGACCCGGTCCATGAGCCAATTGTTCTGATCATGGGGGCAATGTCGTCGGCGGTATGGTGGCCTGATGAGTTTTGCTCCCAACTAGCCGCAATGGGCCGCTATGTGATTCGGTACGACCATCGTGATACCGGAAAATCAACTAGCTATGAGCCAGGTCAGGCTCCATATTCTGTTGAAGAATTAGCAGATGATGTGGTTCGAGTCATTGATGGTTATGGTATGGAGGCTGCACACTTAGTTGGTATATCTTTGGGAGGCTACCTTGCCCAGCTTGTTGCTCTCAAGTATCCGCAGCGTGTAAAGAGTTTGACGCTGATTTCTTCAGAGCGTCTTGCAGAGACAGATCCCGATATGCCCCCTTTTGATTCTGCAATCATCGAATATCATCAACGGGCGGAATCATTAGATTGGTCTGATCGAGATGCTGTGGTGGAGTATCAAGTTGGAGCGTGGCGAATCAACTCAGGTACTGCGCATGTTTTTGACGCTGAGAAGATACAAAAGATTGCTGAGTTAAATTTTGACCGTACGCCAAATATCCTGACAACATTCAACCACACTACTTTAGGTGGTGGGGAAAAATGGCTTGGGAGATTAAATGAGATAGCTGTATCAACTTTGATCATTCACGGAACCGAGGATCCTGTACTTCCTTATGTGCATGGGTTGGCACTGAAAGATGAGATTCGTGGTTCAAAAATGCTGACGCTGGAAGGCACAGGGCATGAGTTGCATCATGAAGACTGGCCGAAGATTATCCAAGCGATCAAGGGGCAAACGTCATAGCTATGGGCGCACCGTATAACAAGTTGCTGCACCGGAAAAATAACTCGCTCGCGCTCGCTATTTTCCGGTGAGCAAAGCGTTATCGAAACCGCGCTGATGCTTAGTAGTATTGCTTCCTCTTCAGCCCAACCTCTAAGGAGCAGCACCGAGTGCTTAGCATAGCCACCAGTGTCGTTGTGTTTTTAGTCGCAATCTTGCACGTCTACATTCTCGTCTTGGAGATGTTCTTTTGGGACAAGCCACTGGGGAGAAAGGCCTTTGGTTTGAGCGCTAACTTCGCAGCGCAAACGAAGACATTGGCGGCAAATCAAGGTCTATATAATGGTTTCTTGGCTGCTGGCCTCTTCTGGGGCCTTGCCCTTGGCCAAGCAGGGTTCTCCATCAAAGTCTTCTTCCTGCTTTGCGTTTTCATCGCTGGGGTCTACGGCGGCCTGACGGCGAACAAGAAGATTCTCCTCATTCAGGCCGTTCCCGCCGCGCTTGGTCTCGTTTTGCTGTTCCTGGCTGCGTAACAGACTGCGCTTGACCCTGAAAAGCTAGCTGATCAGGGCAAGGCTCTAGGCTCTGTACGAAAACTGTCTGCGCTCGCCCATACGGCGTTAAAAATCGGCTCAAAGTACTCATTTACACCCCGTAAACTCCGTCTTATCGCCGATTTTTGCCTTGTCTGGCCATCGCTCGCCGACTTTTCGTACAAAGCCTAGCGCGACGCCAGATCCCGGTTCAGCTCACCGGGATTGAGGTGAATGGCAGCTCGATTTGGTCGATAGGAAGCGGTTTGCAGAAGTAATAGCCCTGGAACACGTGACAACCCGCCTCGACGAGCCAGTCGAACTGCTGCGCGGTCTCGACTCCTTCGGCCACCACCTCGAGCTTCAGCGCGGTTCCCATGGCGATGATGGTGCGCACGAGGGCTCTGTCATCCCGGGACAGCAGCAGGTCGCGAACGAAGCTCTGGTCGATCTTGACCTGGTTCAACGGCAGCCGCTTGAGGTATTGCAGGGAAGAGTAGCCGGTACCGAAGTCGTCCATGGCGAAGCTGATGCCACGTGCCTTCAATTGCTGCATCTTGGCGATGCCGGCCTCGATGTCATCGATGATGCTGCTCTCGGTCAATTCCAGCTTGAGGTGCGTGGGATCGGCCCCGCTGACGGCAAGGATACGCTCGACGCGGGAGACGAAATCCGGCTCGTGGAACTGTCTTGCACTGACGTTGACCGCCACCGACAGATGGGCGGAGCCCGGCTGATTGCCCCAGGCCACCAATTGATGGCAGGCCTGCTCCAGCACCCAGTCGCCCAGCGGAACGATCAGGCCGCTCTCTTCGGCCAGGGGGATGAACTCAGCCGGCGACACCATACCGCGAGACGAGTGTTGCCAGCGTACCAGCGCCTCGACACCGACCACCTTGCGTTGGGTATCGACCTGGGGCTGGTAGACGAGGCGGAACTCGCTGCGCTCCAGGGCCAGGCGCAAGTCGCGGCGCAGTTCGTTGCGCGCCTCCATCACGGCCTGAACTTCCGGATCGTGGAAGCGGACGGTATTGCGCCCTGCGAGCTTGGCGCGATGGCAGGCGGCGTCGGCGAGCTTGAATAGCGTCTCCACGTCGCCCGTACCGTCGAAGATGGCGATCCCCTGGCTCGACGAGAGATAGTGCTGCAGACCGTCGAGGGAGTAGGGTGCGACGATGGCGAGGCGGATCCTCTCGGCCAGCTCCTCGATCCGGTTGGCCGCCCTGTCCGCCTGCTCCGGCAGCGAGTCGACGACCAGCAGGAACTCATCGCCGCCCAGTCGCCCTACAATACACCCCTCCTGCTGGAAGGTGCGCAGTCGCTGGGCCACCTCGCGCAACAAGCGGTCGCCGGTACGATGGCCGTAGCTGTCGTTGATCTGCTGGAAGAGATCGAGATCCAGGTAGATCAGCGCCCCATGCTGGCCGTTGCGCTGGCACAGCATCAACGAATGCGCCAGATGCTCGCTCATCATGCGCCAGTTGGGCAGTTCCGTCAGGCCGTCGAAGTGGGCCAACTGGTGGGCCTTGCGTTCGGCCACCAGTCGACGTGCTTCGCTTTCACGCAGCCGCAGCACCGCCAGGGCAAGCTGCTGCAACTGGCCTCGCCCCAGTTCGGCAAGACGCTGGACTCGCGGCAGCTCGGGAACCTCACGGTGGGGATGGGAAAGCGCGAGCAGCCCTTCGGCGATGATCAGCAGGTGACGATTCAGGATCCGGGCGGAGTAAAAGGCGGCGACCAGCATCAGTGCCAGGATCGCTCCGCCAAACAATAGCAGCATGTTGAAGTGCCCAAGAGTGTCCTGATAGGCATCGCTGGTGCGCTCGCCGCTGCGCTGCGCCAGCTTGGACGAAAGGTGCCCCGTGAGCATGGAGAAGCGCAGGAATTCATGCTGTGCCTCGTCCAGGTAATGTCGGGCTCGGGTGGCATCCACGGTGGCGATGTCGCCGGCCATGATGATGAAGCGTCGATAGCCCTCGAAGGCCTCGCGCAAGTGTTGGGCACTGCCGTGGTTCAAATCGATCATCAGCGGCGTTTCGGTCAACGCCTGTATCTGCCCGCCCAGGGTGGCAAGCTCGTTGACGAAGCGCGAATGCAGCCGATAGCTGGCAAGCGCCGACAGCTCGCCCCGGTCGGCCTGCTGCAGCATGTCCACTACGCCCTGATGTAGCTCGTCCAGGCTCTGGGTGTAGTTGGCGGCCTGCAGCAGAGCGGCCATGTCCGCCGATTGAGTGGCGTGGTTCTGAGTCATCCTTTCCTTGAGCACCTGCACCGCGGTAAGACCGAACAGCAGGGCAGGGATCAGAACCACCAGAGTGGGAAGAAGAAAGATCCAGATGAGCGGCCGGTTCGACTTCATGGGCAACCTTACGGTGCTTGGGAGGCCAGCGATGGCCACAGCTCCGGTGGAATGCTGGCACGGTAGAGATAGCCCGCCTCACCGAGCGGCGAGAAGATCACCAGGGTGCCTTCGGCTGGGAAGTATTCCATGAGGTCGGCGAGATTGGGCCCGTGTGCCACGATCATGCGATTGGCGCCGTTCTCGACCGGCAACGAGAGCATCCTGTCAGTGTGCTCGATCACGGGCCGCTTCTCGTCGTCCGTCATCGCGGCGGTATAGCGCAGCAGCTCATCGATCTGCTGGGGCTTGTTCGGGAACAGGATCCGAGCGGTCTCCTGGGCTCTGCAGAAGGGGCTGACCAGAATGGGCTCCACGATGGGCCAGGCGTGCCGCGCCATGTGCTCGGCGACAGTGGCCATGAATTCACGACCCTCGTCGCTCAGCGGCCGCTGGGTAGCACAGTCGTCGAAGTCGACCGGTACCCGGTCGGGAAGTGTCGTGTCAGTTGGCCCATGGCGCATGTAGAATACGTAGCCACCCTGGTGAAGGGAAGCCAACAGCTCGGCGCTGGGCTCGACCGCTACGTGCTCATCTGCCCAGGTGAACAGGCTGGCGAGACACAGCAGGCACGCCAACGGCAGGCGGCAATAGTGCAACGGCTGTCGAAGCAAAGCGGGCAGAGGGAGCACGGTCGACCCTAGTTATCGTTTGTAATGATTCAATATTGCATGAGAAATCTAATACTCACTAGCCACCTTAGGTATAGGCAACGATATTCTTTGACCTAGATCAAGCTGATGGCTGGGTGCGCTTGCGCCAATAGTGCTGCCTTGGTGTCGTGCTTTGGTTGGCGTTGCCCTCAACGTTTCTCTCGGTTACGTTGAGAAAAAAGCCGCAGAAGATGGCTTACGTAACCAAGACGTACTCAGGGATGCCGCATTAGGGATGATGGAAAACGTCATCCATTTTGCCAGCAGGGCGGTAGCGTCCCTGGAATTCACGGCTCAGCACAGCGGGCTACGTACCCCGACAAACCTTTGCCAGCGCATGCGTTACATCGCGGCTCTTCTCGGTCCGGTTGTTGTCGCACTTCAAACGAAGTGATTTCGACTCCCTGAGCTTGGGCTCAGATGCGTGCTTTTTTACGTAATTTCTATAAATAAGAAGATGTGCATACAGTATATTGGCTCCGACAAATCGAGCATGTGCGCGAATTCTGTATAGGTGGCCGAGCTATAATTAGATGCTAGAAAAATCAACGAGTTGGAAGAGAAGGAGCGCGCCAGATAACATTGTTGAACGCGCAGGGGTGTTCATCCAATATCAGGACGCGCGGTCCAAGCACTGTTAGGCAAAGAAAAATATGAGCAATATTAACGTAATCTTTAATGTTCCCACTTGGGTTGAAACCGGATTGAAATCAGGACAATTACATCTGTTTGGGGGGGTGATTAGAGACAATGCTGGGAAGATCGTATACCACCTGAAAGGGGGCGTGGAACAGGCAGCTAAATCTGGGAATGGAAAAGTATTAATTGCGGTAGGAGCGGTGACAGCATTGGCTGTTGGTGGTTACTTTATTTACAAAAAATTCAACAAAAAAGAGGCTGCTAGTGGCGAAGGTGAAAAGTTACAGGAAAAAATGTCTGAGTATTTGATTGCCGCCTCCCAGCAAGACTTTTCTTTAGCGAACATTCAGGCGCTATCAAAAGAAATTTCAACCTTCATGAAAAGTTGCGATGCCGCCGGAATCAGTCCAGATAAGATATTTGCTGACCGACAAATAGCTATAAAATTCAAAGAAGTTTATGATGCCTTGGTTGACTTTAACTCTCGCCTAGCAAGATCAAAAGAAGTAACTTATGAACACCCTCTTAACATTGGCGATAACTCTGCACAGATATTGCGAGGTATTAGTAAGCAGTTAAACATCCAGAAAGCCTTAATTCATGAGCAGTGAAGTGCCTAACAAGGCGCTGTTGTCGCCGCTATCGCGCCTGGGACGGCTTACGCTACGCTCCAGCCGCCCCAAAGCTTGTCGTTAGGCAATCGATACTATGAGCCGAATTTCACATCATATTGTGGTTACATGGCGTGAGAGTGAAGCCACAATACAGTCATTGGAAAAGCCTGAATTCGACGCTATGAGACGCGCAATGATCGATGATGGATTCTGTAATCTTCTAGTTGAGTGGTACGAGTCGCGAGGCGCCGAGCTTCCGGATAAAATTTCAGTATTCGTCTACTGGGAGGCCCCAGATACTGCACCAGATTATGCCCAGGTGCGCAGATGGGGAAGTGAACGGGAGGGGCACGCATAGTGCTTCAATTGAACATGAATTATTTATTGCCTAACAAGTGCAGGCTGTCGGACAAATTACTCGCTTCGCTCGCAATTTGCCGCAGCTGCAGGCGTTAGGCGCTTACACATGTTCTCTTGGGACCAAACAGCCTTCGTTGAGATTCTGGGTGTGATTCCTGTCGTGACCGATGAGTTCGGTACCGACTACTCGTTCAAGGTGACGCGCCCGTCGG